>NZ_JAMQON010000004.1:0-178892 GCF_031624395.1 Halomicroarcula saliterrae | reverse complement strand
GCGGTGGCGGAGACGACGGCGGTAGTAGTGGCGGAGGCAACACCGGCGGCGGTGCCAGCCCCGGCGACGAGGGTAACGAGACGAACGCTACCGACGAGCGTGACGGGCCGCTCGAAGCGAGCGAGAACGTCACCGTCTCCGTCGACGAGACGACGCCGACAACCGGAGAGACGGTGAACGTGACGGTCAACGTCAGCGAGACGACGCCAGCGAACGGTTCGATGGCGGTCGTCTGGACCGCCGACAACCGGACCATCGACCGAACCGCGGTCGAGATGGGTTCGAACAGCTCGGTCACCCTCTCGCGGTCGTTCACCAGTCCGGGGGAGTATCAGGTCACCTTCGCTAACCGGACGTCCACGACCGTCTCTGTCGACCGTGCGACCCTCAGCCCGGCCGCACAATCGACCCCGCAGGCAGGGACCGATTCGCCGACGGCGACGCCCTCGACTGCGACGGCGACAGAAACTGCGAGGGCTGCCAACGCCACGGCGACGACTGGCGGGAGCGGTCCCGGGTTCGGCGTCGTCGGCGCCCTCGTGGCCGTCCTGCTCGTGTTCTGGCGTCGGCGCTGACCGGGCTGTTTTTGAGACACACGACAGACATGACCTCTATGACACCCTCCCGACGGCGGTTCCTCGTCGCTGCAGCCGGGTCGCTGGCTCTCGGCGCCGGCTGTCTCGAATCCGGGCAGTCGACGGCCGACGGAACCCCGACCGACACCGGCAGACAGACGCCGACAGACAGACAGGCCGAGTCGACCCCCACCGACCCCGCGGTCACCGTGACCCGGACCCGGACCAGCACCTGGTCGCCGCGGTCGTGGGAACGGACCCTGACCGTCTCGACGGCCGAGGGTCGCGTGACCGAGACGCTCGACTGCGGCGAGACCACGGCGATCGACTCGGCGTCGCTGTCTGACTCGGAACTCGAACCGTTCCGGGAGCTGGCGGGCGACGACGCGGTCGGCGCGCTGGAACCGACCTACTCGTGTGCGGACAGCTGTCCGACCGACGTGCCGCCGACGACCGTCACCATCTCCACGCCGGCGGACGACCGGACCGTCACGGTCGACGCCGGCGCGGAGCCCCCGGCACTGCTGGCCCGGGTCATGGCGGCGCTGGAGGCGGCGAGCGAGCAGGTCTCGACGGGCGCGTGTGCCCCGCCCGAACCGACGACCGAGACCGGGTGAGCGTGGACCGCTTCGCTGGCTCGCGGTCCGGAGTCGCCGGGACCGCGAACTATTTGGGGCCGAGCCGAGTTTCCCCTGGCGTGCGACGCTTCTCCGCCGACTACCTCGACACCACCCGAACGGGGATGTGGGCCGACTCCCGCGACTCGCTCGCGGACCTCGAACTGGAAGCCTGCGAGCGGGTCCTCGATGTCGGCTGTGGCACCGGCGAACTGACCCGCGTGCTCCGCGAGGAGAGCGACGCCGAGGTGGTCGCGCTCGACGCCGACGCCGGCCTCCTCGACTCGGTGCCGGGCCCGACCGTCAGGGGCGACGCGACGCGGCTCCCATTCGCCGATGACAGCTTCGACCTCGTGGTGTGTCAGGCGCTGCTCATCAACCTCCCCGACCCCGAACTCGCCGTCCGGGAGTTCGCCCGCGTGGCGGGCGAGCGGGTGGCGGCCGTCGAGCCCAACAACGGGGCCGTCACCGTCGAGTCCACCGTCGACAGCGAACCGCGGCTGGCCCGTCGGGCGCGCCGGTTCTTCCTCGACGGCGTCGAGACGGACGTGGAACTCGGCGCCGATGCCGCCGACGTGTTCGAGGCGGCGGGTCTGGACGTGGTCTCGACCCGGCGCTACGACCAGGAGCTGACCGTTACACCGCCGTACGGGGCGGCCGAAGTGCGAGCCGCTCGCCGGAAGGCCACCGGCGAGGGGCTGGCGACCGACCGTGCGACCATCCTCGGCGGCGAGGCCACGCCCGAGGAGTACGACGCCCTTCGTGAACAGTGGCGCGAGATGGGCCGTGACGTGGTCTCGCAGATGCAGTCCGACGACTACGAGCGCCGCGAGACGGTCCCCTTCTTCGTCACCGTCGGCCGAGTCTCCAGTAGACCTCGAAAATAAGGGCACGCCCGACCGTACGACAGCGGTGCGGTCGGTGTCGGAAATCGTCACGACGCTCTCGTCCGCGGCGACGTTCACAGCGCTCGTCGGTGGCGACGGTCGGGCTGACCACGCCGGCCGACAGTTCGTCGGGCCGCCCCCGGGTGTCTCCTACACCACGTCCCCACGCACCGTCGCGCCCTCCTGTCGGTCGCGGTAGGCCCGAACGGCGTCGGCGGCCTCCTCGGCTTCCTCGGCGTCCATCCCCAGCATCTCCAGGGCCCCCGACAGCGTCGGCAGGACGAACTCGCCCTTCCGGAGCTTCTCGAAGGCTTCCTCGGAGCGGTGTCCACCGCTGGACCCGTCCGACGACGCTCGCCTCCCTTCGCTCGGCTCACCGTCCACCCACAGACAGGCCCCGCGCGGGTCGAGAATCTGTTCGTAGTCCCCGCGGGCCATCGCGCCCTTGAGCCGCTGGGTGACGTTGTCGTCGAAGGAGGCGTTACACACTTCGAGGTGGATCGGTTCGTCCGTGTCGTCGGGCAGCAGGTGGGCGGCGAGACATCTCTCCGGCGCCGCGTGGCCGTTCGCGTTGGCCCGGAGATAGTCGGGGTACTCGTCGGCCCACTCGGCGCGCACCGTCTTGCCGACGCCGTCGACGCCGTGACTGCGCCGGAACTCCTCGCTTCGCTCCGGGGCGTCTTTGAACAGGATGTCCTTGGTGACGTAGACGTCCAGCCGCTCGATCGGGTCGAGCCCCAGCGCCACGTCGCCGTACACCCACACCTCCCGCACGGGGACCGGCATCGTCTCCGATTCGACGCGGTCGACGAGTTCCTCGACGCGTTCGACGGCGGCCGCGCGGTCCATACTCATTGCCGGCGGTAGTCGGTCCGCGGGCAAAACACTGACTCTCCGACCCGACAGCTGGTACCACACACCACGCCGGCAGTGCGCTTTTGCCGCCGTCGGAACCGGGCGCTGGTGTGGACGATGTCGGTCGACCTCGACTGGGTCCGGCGGAAGGACGGCGCTGTCAGTCGGGACCGCTGGTCGAACACGACCCACACGGCGCGTGGCTCGACTGGCGCGGGTAGCCGGTTTTTTAGCCCCTACCGGCGAAGCCAGGGGCATGCAGATCCGGATTTTCGACGACGGCGACGCCGACAGGGACTGCCTGTTCGTTCTCGGCTGGGGAAACCGTTGTCGCCACGAGAACGTGCAGTGGTTCGTCGACCGACTCGCCACGCGTTTTCGCGTCCACGTCGCGGAGCTACCGACACACATCAGCGACGTCCGGACCGAGTGGGTCGACCCGCTCGTGGACTACGCGACGGACCTCGAAAGCGTCGCCCTGCTCTCTCACAGCGCCGGCGGGCTGACGGCCGCCCACATGGACCTCGACAGTATCGAACAGCGCGTCTATCTCTCGCCGTGGTGGGGGAGCGACTTCGGCCCCCTCTTCGGGCTCGTTAGGGCGCTCCCGATTTCGAGGCCGTTCCTCCCGGTCGGGAACCTCGAAGGGGCCGCGCTGGGGGAACTCGCCACCGAGGCCCAGCTCGCCGACGGTCCGGACAGCTCCTCGCCCGCCTTCCTCCGGGCCGTCGACCGCGCACAGCAACGCCTCCCACCGGCCCGCGACGACGCGGTCGCCTTCTGTACGCTCACCGACGCGATTGTCGACCCCCGGGCGGTCGGCCATCGGCTTCCGGCCGACCGCATCCGCCTGTACGACGGCGGTCACGAACTGTTCTCCTCGACGGCCAGAGACGACCTCACCGAGACCGTCCTCGACGCGCTGGAGCGCGGTCCCACAGCGCTCTGAGTCGGGGCTCCGTGCGGCTACAGACTGGTTCCGTCGGCGGAACCGTTATGTCCTACAGTCTCCTTGACAGAATATGGAGGACCGTTCGGTTCTCGACGACATCTACGCCGAGACCCTCGAAGTGTTCACCGAAAGCGACGAGCCGGCGGCCCCGCGGTCGACCCCCGAAGTCGCCGCAGAGCTCGACTGCGGTCGCCGCGCCACGCACAAACGCTTACAGCAACTCGCGGACCGGGGCGAGCTCGAGACGAAGAAGGTCGGCGCGGGGGCCCGCGTCTGGTGGCGGCCCGCCGGGACCGACTCACGCGACCGCCGCCGGCTCAGGGAGCTCTTGACCAACGCCGAGCGCCTCGGTGACGTCGGTGCGTGGGAGTACGACATCGACAGCGCGGAGCTGTTCTGGACCGACGGTACCCGTCGGATACACGGGGTCGACAGCGAGTACGAACCGACGCTCGAAGCGGCGCTGGACTTCTTCCATTCCGAGGACCGACCCGAGATAAAACGGCTCTTCGAGCGCTGCGTCGAGTCGGGCACGCCGTACAACGCGGAGGTTCGCCTGCACACCAGCACGGGCGAGGAACGCTGGGTCCGTGTCTCCGGGGAGGCCATCACGGACCGTGGTAAATCAAAGGTACGCGGGTATCTTCAGGACATCACGCCCCAGAAGAAACACGAGCGAGTTCTCGAAACGCAGCGAGCGAATCTGGAGGTGCTCAACAGCCTCAACACCGTCGTCAGACAGCTCACCGACGCGGTCCTCGACCAGTCGACGCGCGCCGAAATCGAGGAGACGACGTGTGAACAGCTGAGCGAGTCGGACGCCTACCGGTTCGCGTGGATCGCCTCGATAGACCCGGTCACACTCGAGTTCGTTCCGCGGGCCGAACGCGGTGTCGAGGGGTATATCGAGACGACAGAACTCACGGCGAACCCGACCGAGCCGGGTGGGCAGGGGCCGGCCGGCCGCGCGGTCAGAACGCAGAAGATGCAGTTCTGTCGGGACGTGTATTCGGACCCGGAGTTCGAGAAGTGGCTCCACCTTTCCGAGCGTTTCAGCTACAGCTCGATGGCGAACATCCCTATCATCTACGAGGAAACACTGTACGGAGTACTCGGTATCTACTCCCAGCGAGTCGGCGGCTTCGCGGCGCCCGAGCGCGAGGTTCTCGAGGGCATCGGCGAAATCGTCGGCCACGCCATCGCCTCGGTCGAACGGAAGCAGGCGCTCCTCTCCGACGAGGTCGTCGAACTGTCCTTCCGCATCAGTCACACCGACTCCCAAATCGGTATTCCGTCGGAGTTCGAGGCCTCCTTCGAGTTCGATAGCACGCTGTCGCTGGGTCGACGGGAGTTTCTGGTGTACTGTACGGCCACCGGCATGGACCAGACGGGTATCGAACAGCTCCTCGACGACGGCGAGTTCCGCTATATCGACGACATAACCGTTCTCGGCGAGACCAGCGACGGGATCGGGCTGGAGGTCCGGATGGTCGACCCGCCGGTCCTCTCTGCCGTCGCGAACAACGGCGGCTACGTCTCGAACGTGACTATCACCGGCGCCGCGACCACGATGACTGTCCACATCGCGGCCGACCAGGACGTGTCCGCGGCCATCGACCGCATCACCAGCGTCGAACCCGAGATGGAGATGCTCCGTCGACGGCAGACGAGGCGGCCCGACCCCTCGCTCGACCGGCTACTGCAGACACTCCCGGAAACGCTGACAGACCGTCAGCAGGCGACCCTTGACGCGGCGTACTTCATGGGCTACTTCGACTGGCCGCGACAGAGCTCCGGCCCCGAGGTGGCCGAGACCCTCGGCGTGAGCTCCTCGACGTTCCACCAGCACCTCCGGAAGGCCGAGCGGAAAGTACTCGACGCTGTCTTCAGATAGTCCTGTCCGCTAGTCACATATTTCCGGCATGAGACGTATGCCGTGGCCAGACATACCGCTACCAATGAAAATCGCACAGAGCGGGTGCCCGTCCCCTGACCGTCACCAGCTGTCGTCGCTTCTGGCCGACCGGCGTACGAGGCGAATTCTCGACGCCCTCGAGACCGGTCCGGCAACGGCCCGCGACCTCGCCGTCGCCCTCGCGGCGGACGACCTCGACTGTGCACGCTCGGCTGTCTCGGCCGACGACCGCGAACAGTACCGTCGGACGCTCGAATACAACTACCTGTCGCGGCTGACCGACGCGGGTCTCCTCGAACAGGCCCCGGACGGGCTCATCAGACGCGACCCGACAGCCCTCGACAGCTACGAGATTCAGTTCCCCGCGCTCGACGAACCGGACCACCCCGCGTGGCCGGCCGCGGCAGCGGTGGTCGGTCGCGCGTACCGGTATCCGCTGTTGTCGCTGGTCGCCGACGAAGGCGATGTCTCGCTCCCGTGCCTCGCCGACAGGCTCTTACAGACCCCGTCGCACGCGGTCGCCGAGGCCATGACGAACCAGCGAGCGCTCGCGGTCGCCCTCCATCACGTCGACCTCCCGAAACTGGCGGCGGTCGACCTTCTGACCTACGACACCGAGACACGGACGGTGGCGGCGACCCCGGAGACCGAGACGGTACTGTAGGTCGCCCCGAGACGAAACCCTCAGGACGACGCGGACGAACACTGCGGTAATGGAGTGTGACAAGTGCGGGTCGGACGCGGTGCTACACGCGGCGTATTCGGGGCTCTATCTCTGTGAGCATCATCTCTGCCGGGCCGTCGAGAAACGCCTCCGGCGACGGGTTCGCGAGGACGGCCTCGTCCCTGACGACGCGACGCCGGAAAACCCGGAGACGTGGGTCATCGGGCTTTCGGGCGGGAAAGACAGCGTCGTCCTCACCTCGATTCTGCACGATGTCTTCGAGCGGGACCCCCGAATCGAGCTGGTCGCGCTCTCGATTCACGAGGGCATCGAGGGGTACCGCGACAAGAGTCTCGAAGCCTGTGAGGAGCTGACCGCAGCGCTCGACATCCGCCACGAAGTCGTCTCCTACGACGAGGAGTTCGGCGTCCAGATGGACGACGTCGTCGAGGACGACCCCGAGGGGATGGCAGCCTGTGCCTACTGTGGCGTGTTCCGTCGCGACGTACTCTCGCGGTACGCCGAGAAACTGGACGCGGACAAGCTGCTGACCGGACACAACCTAGACGACGAGGCCCAGACGGCGCTGATGAACTTCTTCGAGGGCGACGTGGACCAGATCGCCAAGCACTTCGACGCCTCGCTCGGCCCCTTCGAGGGCGGTGACGCACCCACGGACCGGACCCGCGAGACGCAGGACCACCACGTCCCGCGAGCGAAGCCCCTGCGGGACGTGCCCGAGAAGGAGATCGCTCTGTACGCCCGCTTTCAGGACCTCCCGGCCCACATCACCGAGTGCCCCCACGCCTCGGAGGCCTACCGCGGTGAGATTCAGGAGCTCATGCTCGGTATGGAGGAGAACCACCCCGGAACGCGCCACTCGATTATGGCGGGCTACGAGAAACTCGCCGCGCTGGCCGCCGACGCTTTCGGTGGTGAAGACAGCGACACCGACTTCGGCGAGTGCGACAACTGCGGCGCGCCCACCGCGCGGGACAGCTGCCGGAAGTGCAGTCTGCTCGAAGCGCTCGAAGCGATCTGAATCGAACCCTCTACAGTCGGTGCTGTGGCGGAGTCGCCCCGGCAGCCCTTTCCGAGCCGTGACGTACGTGGTCGGCTGAGTTCGTATCGCTGTTCTCGAAAAAGAGGGGTCTCTCCACTGCGAAAAACGGAGAACGAGGTCGAACGTTACTCGCTGGTCCGGACGACGTCGAGTCCGTTGTTCTTCTCTTTCGGACTGCGCCCGCCGTCGGTCTCGCCGTAGCCGGCACTGTTGCCGCCGGCGGAGCCGGCGTTCTCGAAGTTCTCCGAGGCGTCGAAGGAGGTGTCGTCGCCGACGTCTTCGATGGCCTCGCGGGACTTGTTGGCCTGCTTCTGGGTGGACGGGCCAAGCACCTGTGCGGACTGGACGCCGGTCATGATGGCCATGACGCGGACCTTGCCCTTGTACTCCTCTTGGATGCGGGCGCCCCAGATGACGTTCGCCGAGGCCTCCAGTCGCTCGGTGATGTTCTGAGCGATGCCCTCGGCCTCCTTCAGCGTGAGATCCGGGCCGCCGGTGATGTGGACGAGCCCACCGCTCGCGCCGCGGTAGTCCACGTCCAGCAGCGGGTGGTTCATCGCGTCCTTGACCACTTCCTCGGTCTTGTTCTTGTCCTGTGTCTCGCCCACGAGCATCACCGCGACGCCGCCCTGATTCATGATGGATGTCATGTCGGCGTAGTCGAGGTTGATGAGGCTCGGCTGGGTGATGGTCTCCGAGATGCCCTTGACCGTCTCCGCGATGATCTGGTCCATCACCGAGAAGGCCTTGCCGATGGGCAGGTTCGGGACGTAGTCGAGCAGGCGGTTGTTGTCGAGCACGATGATGGAGTCGGCTTCGTTGCGAAGCTTCTCCAGCCCTTCCTCGGCTTTCACCGTGCGGGCGCGCTCGACGTTGAACGGCGTCGACACCATGCCAACGACGATGGCGCCCTGCTCTTTGGCGATCTTCGAGACGACCGGTGCGGCACCGGTCCCGGTTCCGCCACCCATACCCGCGGTGACGAACACCAGGTCCGCGTCGCCGAGTACCTCCTTGATAGTCCCCTGTGCCATCTCGGTGGCGCGCTCGCCCATCGAGGGGTCGCCGCCGGCGCCCAGGCCGTTGGTCAGGGACTTGCCGACCAGTATCTTCGTGTCGGCTTCGATCATCTTGAGGTGCTGTTTGTCCGTGTTGATGGCCACGGTGTCGGCGCCCTCGACGCCGATGTTGTAGAGCCGGTTGACGGTGTTGTTGCCGGCGCCACCGCAGCCGACGATGACGATGCGGGGGTCACCGAAGCCGTCGACGTCCTCGTCGGACAGCTTCTTCGACTCCTGCTCGTCGCGTTCGAGGGCCTCGTTGACGATATCCTGCATCGTTACACCCTCGCCCAGGTCCGCTTCTTGTTCTCGGAGGCACGTTCCGAGCCCTCTTGCTCGGACAGCATCTCCCGGACGGCCGACCGGATCGCCTCGCTCCGGTTGGGGTACTCCCCCGTTTCGACCATCTGTTCGACCTCTTCTATCTGCTGCTTCGGAATCCGTAGTGTCACACGCTCCATGGTTATTTCCCTTTGGGTAAGACGATCCAAACGGGCCGTGTTTACGGCCCGCCTGACTGTTATACACAGCGAAATCGCCGGACGGCGACTGGTACGCCGTCGGGACCCCAGCTGTGTAAGACGACCGTCTTACGCACGATGTACCACAGACTATGGGATAATAAAACTTCCGCCGAGTGTATGACAAAGTAGCGTTTACGGCAGTAAGTTACCTCTACTCCCTGTTTGCACCGCTTCTGGGCTGTTCGAGTACGTCCGCCGCCGGGGTCCGTCGCCCACAGCCGGGGCAGAACCCCCAGTCCGACCGGAGCTCGTCGCCGCAGTCACAGAACACGCGCCGGGAGGCCTTCTCTCCGCAGTTCGGGCAGTACACGTGCGACGACGACAGGTTTTCGCCACACTGGGCACAGCTGGATTGGGCGTGTGACGCGTCCGTTTCACGCTCTTCGCCACCTGTCTTACGCTCTTCGTGGCCGTGTGATACACCCGTCGACTCCGCCGTCGCGGCGGTGTCTGACGCAGGTCTGCTGTCAGCTTCGTCATCCGTTACAGACCCGCTACCACCGTCGAGAGAGATGTTTACATTCACGTCCTGTGGCTGGCGGGTCGGTGTCACCGTTTCCAGTCGGTCCGCGATGATAGCGTCGACACGGTCCGCGATGAGCGCGTCGATGCTCTCGGTGTCGGTCGCCGATCTGGTTCCGTCCGACGGTGTCGACGTCTGGTCGCCCTCGCCGTCGAGGTACGCCCGGAGCGCCTCGCGCATGACCTCGCTTTTCGACGCCTCGAACTCCTCGAGGCGGTCGATGAGGTCGTCGTCGGCGCGGAACGTTATCTTGCTCATCCGACTCGTCATACAGGTTGTCTCCCGGGTATTTCAATCTTCCCGCCGTGTCTGACGCCCGTCTGCCGTCAGCGCGGGTCGAATCCGATGCTCCAGCTCAGTTCACAGTTGGGACAGCCTATCCTGTACGTGTTCGAGCGGAACAGGTGTGACTCGACTGTAACCGAGAGCTCACCCGCATCGCGGGCACATTTCGCGTGGAATCCCTCTCCACAGTGGTCACAGCTCACCGACTCCAGCTCGTTGGTGAGCGGGTCACTACAGTAGCTACAATCCCCAAGCACGTCCCCACTTCGTTCACCAATGATTTACATATTGTGTGCGATTGTCTCCATGTCACCGGACCGCGAACGCTTCGCGAATAACAATCCTTAAGTCCGGACGGCGGGCTATTTTCGACTGCAGCCCGCCCTTAGCTCAGACTGGTAGAGCAGTCGACTGTAGATCGACTTGTCCCCCGTTCAAATCGGGGAGGGCGGATTTGCGTAGCAAATCCGGCCGAGCCGATTGAGCTCGGTAGTTCCAGTCCGCACAGCGTAGCGAGCAGACTGTCTACCGGCGTTCAAATCGGGGAGGGCGGACTTCTCCTGTCCACTGTCACTCGCGAGTGGCCCACCGGCGACGGGCCCGCTCTTTCGACTCCAGACGAGCCCTCGCGGTAGATGTGCGGGATTCGTGGCGTCCAGTAGGCAGTCCCCGCCCGCACGGGCGTGTCGGGCTTTCACGCCACGAGACCTGTCGAGTTTGCAGCGGTATAGCCTGCTTATCGCAGTAAGTCACTCTCTACTGGCGGCCGAGGGGACCGGAAACACTTGCTCTGTCATGTCCCTACTCGGCTTATTTATGGGGAGCAGGTAACATATCATGCATCTCTAACGTATCGGCGGTAGTGACCGAGCACTGTGCCGCTCTCGCGCCGCGAGCGCCGTCTCTCGGAGCCCGCTGTCACCGGTCACCGACTACCGAACTTCCGGAACGCCGATTTCCCAAACCGACAGACGGCACCCGGTGAAATAGCATGAACTATCAGCGCTCTTTTTGATAGTATGGTTCTACCTACCGGTGTGGTCGTCGATGGGAGTCTTTGACAAAGCACGCAACGCTTCCCGCGGCGGGGAGCAAACGGGAAGCCCGTACATATGTCTAGCATGTGAGGCGTCGTTCGACCTCCAGCACCATTCCTGTCCGGCCTGTGGCGGCTACGATGTCCGCCGGGCCAAATGGGTCGAGTAGCCCTCGGCGTCCACGCCGGCACGTCCGCTTTGCTATCGGGCCGCCGCCCATTTTTCGGTGGTCGGGTTCGCTCTCGACGACCCGTGACCCGTCACTGCGCTCTCGACCGACGGCTACGTGGCTCACTCACCGCCGAGATATATAGGTATACGAACCAATCTCTGGCCGGAAACAGCGCGCTATCGACGAACAATACCGTCGGAGACATGCACGAACCAACTCGACTGAGTACGGCGGTTAGTATTCGACATCTAACTGTAAACACGCTCGCTTACATACGAAATATGATAGTATCGACACTCTCTACTATATGCCTTATTACATGTGCAAGACGACCGCAAGACATCGGCTGCTCCGTCTGCGGGCGGGTTCGACCGGTGCGGGGCAGTGACCGCACAGTTCAAGTGCGATTGCAGTAACCACACGGACGTGGTAGTTTCGTTCGACCTGTTCGGGACGCTCGTCGCGGCCGACCGGCCCGACGAGCCCTGGGCCGCCGTGGCCGACAGCCTCACAGAGCGCGGCGTTCCCGTGCCCGACGACTGGGAGGCCGCCTATCGTCGCTCCCATCGGGAGTACGACCGCGGGCAGGAGGCGCCGCTGGACGAACACGTTCGGCTCGCACTCGCCAGCCGTGACATCACGGTGACGGCGGTGACCGCTCGCGAGGCCGTTCTGGCCGCCTTCGACGGCTCGGTCGCCCGTCGCGACGGCGCCCGCGCGGCGCTCACCGCGGCGGCCGAGCGTGGCCCGGTCGCAGTCTGCTCGAACTGCAGCGTCCCCGGACTGGTCGAGCGGACGCTCGCACGGACCGAACTCGGGCGGGGTGCCGACGTGGTCGTGACCAGCGTCGGCTGTGGCTGGCGCAAGCCACACCCCGACATCTTCGAGGCGACCGCAGCGGCGCTCGACGCGCCGCTCTCGACGCTCGTCCACGTCGGCGACGACGCTCGAACCGACGGCGGCGCCGGCCGCGCGGGCGCTCGCTCGGTCCTCATCGACGACGTTCCGCTGCCGGCCGTCGCAACACGGCTCCGGGAGGGGCGGCTATGAGCCCCGTGGTCGCACTGCTGGTCGCCGGCGCGCTGGAAGCCGTCGTCGGCGAGCCGCCCACCCGGTACCACCCCGTCGCGTGGCTGGGCTCGCTGGTCGCGCCGCTGGACCGCGAGTGGACCCGCCCGCTGCTGGTCGGTTCGTTCGGCGCGGTCGCGCTCCCGCTCGCGGCGGCGGCCGTCGTCGCGGGCGCCGTCTGGGTCGCAGGCAGCGGACCGCCGCTTGGCGGGGCGCTTGTCGCGGGACTGGCCCTGTTTCTCTCGACGAGTCTCCGACGGCTGCTCACCGTGGCCCGGTCGGTCGTCGCCGACGCCGAGACCGATATCGACGCCGCCCGCGAGGGGCTGCTCGCACTCGCCGGCCGCGACGCCGCGGCGCTCTCGCCCGGACTGCTCCGGAGCGCCGCTGTCGAGAGCGTCGCCGAGAACCTCGCCGACGGACTGGTCGCGCCGCTTTCGGCGTTCGTCCTCGTCGCGGCGGTCGCCGTGACCGCCGGCGTCCCAGCGCTTCCCCTCGCGGCCGGCGCGGCGGCGTGGGTCAAGGCCGTCAACACCATGGACTCGATGCTGGGCTATCGCGCCAAGCGGGTCGGCACGCCCGCCGCCCGGCTCGACGACGCCGTGATGTGGCTCCCGGCCCGCCTGAGCGCGGCGCTTCTCGCGGTCGCGTTCGGGAGCGCTCGACCGCTCGCACACGCGCGAGCGTGGCTCGCCGGGGTCCCGTCGCCCAACTCCGGTTGGCCGATGGGCGTCGCCGCCGCCGGCCTCGACGTCCGCCTGGAGAAGCCCGGCGTCTACGTTCTCAATCCCGACGCCGCGCTCCCCGACGCAGCGGCCGCCGGCCGCGGCGTTCGCGCCGTCGGCGTCGCGGGCGTGCTGACCTACGTGCTCGCCGGGCTCTCGCTTGCCGCGCTGGGGGTGGGCACCTGATGTGGCGCGCGCTGCGTGGCTCGCTCGGGTTCCTCTCGCGGCTCCCGGTCGGCGGCGGCGAGGCCGCCTGGGCCGCGTTCACCGCGACCCCGGCCGCGTTCCCGCTCGCGGGCTACGTCGTCGGCGGACTCGTGGCGCTGCCGTTTCTCGCCGCGGGGAGCCTGCCCGGCCCCGTCGTCGCCGCCGCCTACCTCGCGAGCGTCGTCGCGGTCACCGGCGTCAACCACGCCGACGGGCTGGCGGACCTGGGCGACGCCGCGGCCGTCCACGGCGGGCCGGCCGAGCGCCGCGAGGTGATGCGCGATACGACCGTCGGCGTCGGCGCGGTGCTGGCACTCGGCACCGGCCTGCTGGGACTGGCGTTCGGCGCGCTGGCGGTGGCGGCACTGCCCGCGGCCGTGGCCGTGGCCGTCGTCGTCGCCAGCGAGGTCGGCGCCAAGCTCGCGATGGCCGCCCTCGCCTGTCTGGGCTCGCCCAGCCACGAGGGCTTCGGCGCGACGATGCTCGACGGGAACGGGCCGCTCGACCTGATTGTGGCACTCGCCGCGGCGCTGCCGGTCGCCGTCGTCGTCGTCCCGGTCACTGCCGTCGCGGTCGTCGCCGCCCTCGCCGTTGCCGTCCTCGTCCGTCGGTGGGCCCGGCACAGACTGGGCGGCGTCGGCGGCGACGTCTTCGGCGCGACGAACGAACTCGCCCGCGTCGTCGCGCTCCACAGCGCCGTCGCCGCGTGGCATCTCCTGGGGGGTCCGGTGTGGACGCTCTGGTGATGTGTGGCGGGCGCGGGACGCGCCTCGACACCGACGCCGAGAAACCCCTGTTTCGGGTCGGGGGCGTCCCGATGGTGGACCGCGTGCTCGGTGCGCTCGAAGAGAGCGCCGTCGACCGCGTCTTCGCGGTCACCTCGCCCGGTGCTCCCGAGACCCGCGCCCACCTCGATACCCCCTGTATCGGGACGCCGGGCGACGGGTACGTCGCTGACCTCGACGCGGCGCTCTCCGACGACCGCGTCTCGCTGCCCGTCCTGACCGTCGCGGCGGACCTCCCACTGCTCGACGGCGAGATAGTCGAGCGCGTGCTCGACGCTCACGTCGAGGGGTCACTGTCGGTACTGGTCCCCGCCGCCCGCAAGCGGGAACTGGGCGTGAGCGACGACGCGACCTTCGAGCGCGAGGGCCGCGAGGTCGCCCCCACCGGCGTCAACGTCGTCGGCGCCAGCGGTGACGACGCGTGGCTCACCGAGGATACACGGGTGGCTGTCAACGTCAACACGCTCGCGGACGCTCGGGTGGCCGAGGAGCTGCTGTAGCTCGTCCGGTGTCGTGTCGGCGCGTCTCCGAACCGGAAAGCTCCGACCGGGCAACTGGCTACAGGTGGGACTTTCTGACTGGTCGTCGTCACTCGGGGGGCGGACAGGTCGCACGAAAGTTTCTCCCCACTCCTCACCGTCGTCATTCCTATGGACCCCGACACCGTCGCGCAGTTGCGCGCCGCCGGCGACTCCGACCCGCACGTCGGCCCGGACGGGCGCGTCCCACACGGGAGCAGCGACGACCCCTCGCTGCTGGATTTCAGCGCGAACACCAACCCCCGGGTCCCGCCCGGCGCTCGCGACGTCTTCGAGGCGGCCTTCGACGCGGCGCGGACCTATCCCAACGACGGCTACCCCGACTTTCGCGCCGCCGCGGCCGAGTTCGTCGGCTGTGGCCCGGACGAGGTCATCCCCACCGCGGGCGGACTCGAAGCCATCCGGCTGGCCATCGAGACGACCGTGCACGCGGGTGAATCGGCCCTGCTCCCGGCCCCGAGCTTCGGCGAGTACGCCCGCGAGGTTCGCCTGCAGGGCGGCGAGCCGACGTTCGTCGCCCACGACGCGATACTGGACGCCGACCCCGCCGGACACGCCGTGGCCGTCGTCTGCAACCCGAACAACCCGACCGGGCAGTGCTACGACGCCGACCGGCTCCGGGCCTTCGCCGACCGCTGTCGGGCGGCCGGGACCGCGCTGCTCGTCGACGAGGCGTTTCTGGGTTTCACCGAGCAGCCCTCCCTTTCGGGCCGCGAGGGCGTGCTCGTCGCCCGCTCGCTCACCAAACTGTTCGGCCTGCCGGGCGTCCGCATGGGCTGTGTCGTCGGGACCGGCGCGGCGCTCGACCGCCTCGTGACCGCCCGGCGCGCCTGGTCGATGAGCGCACCGGCGGCGGCGCTGGCCACGCACTGCTACGGCGCCGACGAGTTCGTCACCGGGACCCGCGACCGCGTCGAGCGCGAGCGCGAGCGCATGCGCGGACGGCTCGCGACGCGGTTCGACGTGTTCCCCTCGGCCGCCCCGTTCCTGCTGTTCGGGACCGGCGAACGCGGCGTCGAGGAACTGCTCGCGACGGCCCGGGAGGCGGGCATCGCGCTGCGGGACGCCCGGACCTTCCGCCGGCTGGACAGCCACGTCCGCGTGGCCGTCCGCCTGCCCGCGGAGAACGACCGGCTACTGGAGGCGCTGGATGTTTGAGACGACCCGACGCGACGGCATCGCACAGCTCCGTCGCGACGGCGCCCGCTGGCTCTCGACGGCGTGGGACGGCGGCTACGTCGCGGCCGACGCGGTGTACAACGTCACCGTCCCGACCGGCTTCGACCGAACCGACCTCGACGCGTACCGCGAGGAGCGGCTCGCCGCCGCCGGCTTCCCGGTCGGCCCGGCGCTGCTGACCGGCGTCGAGATGCGCCACGCCCGGTGCGCCGCGAGCGGGCCGGTGACGGTGCTCTCGACGGCGGGGCTGTCGAACCCGGCGGTGTTGCCGGCCGGCGACGAGGCGGCGGGAGCGGACACCGACGGTCGGGCCGAGCCGGCGGACGCCGCGGCCGACTGGCGGCCCGGGACGGTCAATCTCGTCGTCGGCGTCGACAGGGCGCTCTCCGACGGGGCGCTCGCGACGCTGCTCGGGACCGTCGTCGAGGCGAAGGCGGCGACGCTGCTCGGGGCCGCCGACGCGCCCGGGACGACGTCGGATGCCGTCCTCGTCGGCGCGGACCCGGGCGCCGAGCGAGCGCGCTTCGCGGGGAGTGCCACCGAGGTCGGCTCGGCCGCCCGGGCCTGCGTGCGCGACGCCGTGCTGGCGAGTCTCGACGCCAGATACGACGAGGGGCCGCCCGCGGCCGCCGACGCCGAGTACGGTGTCGTCACCGACCGCCAGACGGATGTCCGCCAGCCCTGAACTACTGGTATGAGCGACAACACTGCCGGCCCGACCGCCGAGCCCATCGCCCCGAGCGCCCCCGAGGAGTTCGGCCTGGTGCAGGTGTGGTGGGGCGACGGCAAGGGCAAGACAACGGCGGCACTGGGGATGGCGACGCGCGCGGTCGGCCACGGCTACCGGGTTCACCTCCTGCAGTTCATGAAGGGCGGGACCGGGACTGTCGAGGACGTCCGCGGGGAGTACAACGCCATCGCCGCCTTGCCGGGCTTCTCCTACGAGAACGCCGGCCACTACGGCTGGCACGGGTTCATGGACGGGAGCTCGGACGACGAACACGCCGCCCGCGCACGCGGCGCGCTCGAACGCGCCCACGAGATTCTGTCCGCCAGCGCCGAGGCGGACCTCTCCGAACCGCTCGACGCCGACGGCCCGCCGGAGGACGGGGTCAACATGCTCGTCGTCGACGAGATACTCTACGCCGCGAACCGGGACCTCATCGACCCCGCGGACGTGGTCGAACTCGTCGACTCGAAACCCGACGACGTCGAGCTCGTCCTCACCGGCGGCCACGAGGCTCCCGAGTACGTCTTCGAGCACGCCGATCTCGTCACCGAAGTCGGGAAAATCAAGCACCCGCTGGAGGCGGGCCACCCGGCGCGGAAGGGAACCGAGTTCTAACGCCTCACCCGTCGGACAGCAGCTCCGCGACGAGTTCCCGCGCCGCGTCGACGTGCTCGTCTGCCTGCTCGTCCCCGGTCGTCTCGACGTGACCCAGTAGGTCCTCGACCTTCGCCAGGCGCTCCCGGCGCACGTCGGGGTCGGGGTCTCCCCGCACGATGTCGCCCGCGACGGCCTCGGCCTCGCCGAGCCACCGGCTCGCCGTCCGCTCGACCGGTCGCTCGCCCGTCGCCGCCAGCCGCTCGTAGAGCTCGTCGAGTCTCTTCTCGTCCATACCCTGTCCAGATGTGCCGGCCCCAAATATCCGCCGTCGAACGACTCATGTCCGCGGCGCTCCCAGCACAGGGCGATGGCCGAGACGCTACTGGTCGCCGGTACAGCCTCCCACGTGGGCAAGAGCACGATAGCGGCCGGACTCTGTCGGCTCCTCGCGGATCGGGGCGTCTCCGTCGCGCCGTTCAAGGCCCAGAACATGAGCAACAACGCCCGGGCGACCCCGGGGGGCGAAATCGGCGTCTCCCAGTACGTTCAGGCCCGCGCCGCCCGCGTGTCGCCGACGACCGACCACAACCCCGTTCTGCTCAAGCCCCGGGGCGACGGGGAGTCCCAGCTCGTCGTCGACGGCGCGGCCGTCGGGGATTACGCCGCCGGCCAGTACTACGAGGACCACTGGGACGACGCGCTGGCGGCCGCCCGCGCCGCCCACGCGAGACTCGCCGCGGCCCACGACGTCGTCGTCGCAGAGGGGGCGGGCTCCATCGCCGAGATCAATCTCCACGACCGGGACCTCGCGAACGTCGAAACGGCCCGCTTTGCCGACGCGGACGTTCTGCTGGTGGCGGATATCGAGCGGGGCGGTGTCTTCGCCTCGCTGGTGGGGACACTCGAACTCGTCCCCGGGGACATCCGCGACCGAATCGCCGGCGCCGTCGTCACGAAGTTCCGGGGCGACCAGTCGCTGCTCGCCCCGGGACTCGACGCCTTCGAGGAGCGCACCGGCGTTCCGGTGTTGGGCGTGCTCCCGTACGACGACCCGGGTCTGCCCGAGGAGGACAGCGTGGCGCTCCCGCCGGTCGGCGAGCGGGCGGTCCGGGGCGCCGACGACGGCGTCCCCGACCACCAGAGCGTCACCGTCGCGGTGCCGAGGCTCCCCCGCATCTCGAACTTTACGGACCTCCAGCCGCTGGCGGCCGAACCGGGGGTCCGGGTCGCCTACGTCCCGCCGTCGGCCTCGCTCGACGGTGCCGACGCCGTGGTGCTCCCGGGGAGCAAGAACACCGTCGACGACCTGCTGGCGCTGCGCGAGGCCGGCTTCGACGAGCGACTCGCCGGCTTCGACGGCCCGGTCGTCGGCCTCTGTGGCGGCTATCAGATGCTCGGCGAGACGATATCGAACGCGTCCCTCGAAGGAACCGGAGACGAAGACCGCATCGACGGATTGGGATTGCTCCCAGTCAGAACGGTCTTCTCCGCGGAGAAGACCGTCGAACACGTCGAGCGTGAACTCGACGGCGTCGGGCCGCTCGCCGGCGCGGGCGGCACCGTCTCGGGGTACGAGATACACATGGGTGACTCCGAACCGACCGCCGACGTGGCGCGGCCGTTCGACGGCACCGGCGCAGCCACGGCCCGCGTTCTCGGGACCTACCTCCACGACCTCTTCACGAACCGGACTGCAAGGGATGCCTTCGTGAGAAATACGTTCGAGGCAGCTGGTGTCGCCCGCGACCCGGTCGAATCGACGGCGCGGCCTGACCCGTACGACCGGGCCGCCGAACTCGTCGAGACGCACGTGGAACCCGGGCCGCTGCCGGTCGACTGGTAGTTTATTCCCCGAGAGACGACCGGAACTTTATATGCTGTCGGCCGGCCACTACCGATAATGGTCGAAGTGTTCGCTGTCGCCAGCGGGAAGGGCGGGACCGGGAAGACCACGAGCACGGTCGCGCTGGGGATGGCACTCGCCGAGCGCTACGACGTGACCGTGGTCGACGCCGACACCGGCATGGCGAACCTGCTCTTTCACGCCGGCCTCTCGGACGCGGAGACGACGCTGCACGACGTGCTCGCCGATTCGGCGGCGGTGAGCGAGGCGACCTACGACCGGTTCGGTATGACCGTCGTCCCCTGCGGGACGAGTCTGGACGGCTTCCGCGACGCCGACCCGACGCGGCTGCGGGAGGTGGTGGCGACGCTGGCCGCCGACACCGACGTTATCCTGCTCGACTCGCCGCCGGCGCTCGACAGCCGGGCCGCGGTGTTGCCCGTCGTCATGGCCGACCGGGCCGTGGTCGTCCTCCAGCCGACCATCCCCGCCATCTCCGACGGCCTGAAAGTCCAGGAGTACGCCGCGTCCTACGACACCGACGTGGCGGGCATCCTCTTCAACAAGGTCCGGGAAGACGGCATCGAGGCCGTCGCGGAGAAGACCGAGCGCTACTTCGAGGGGCCGACGCTCGGTGCGGTCCCCGAGAGCGAGTGTGCACGCGAAGCCCGACGTGCCGGCCGACCCCTGCTCGCTCACGCGCCCGACTGTGCGGCGGCGCAGGTCTACCGACGGGCCGCCGATTCGCTGTCGGTCCGGGACGGCGAGTCGGGCGACGTCGCCGACCGGTTCCGCAGCGCCGTCATCCCGGAGACACCATGAGGCTCCCCCGTGGCCGGCTCCGGAAGTCACGCGTCGTCAGCGACCCGCGGGAGCCGCTGGCGGACGTGCTCGACCGGGCCGTGACCGGCTACGCGGTGTTCGAGTCACAGGACTCGCTGTTGCTCGACGCCGACGGCCGCGGCGTCGTCACGTTCACCGACGGCGTCCCCGTCGTGGCTTACCACACCGGCACTGGCAGGGGCGGTCCACCGGCGCTGGCTGACCTCGCCGTCCCCGGGCCGTACCACGTCTCCGTCTTCGAACTCGACGCGGACGACCTCGCGCCCGTTCACGATGTCGAGACGCTCTGTGTGCCGCCGGGCATGCCGGCCGAACGACTCGCCGGCGACCCCGCGCTGGCCGACAGTACCCGACGGGCGGCCCCGGCGGAGCGGACGACTGCGGCGGCGGCCGAGCAAGACGGGGACCACAGTGCCGTCGAGGCGTTCCTCGAAGACGAAGCGAAAATCGCTGCTATCAGAGAACAGGCCCGCAAGGAAGCCAGACAGCGCGCAGCGGAATGGGGGCTGAACGATACGTAATTAACGCTTCGTCGAGTAGTAGCTGCCACACTAATGCGGCGTTCTTTCGCCATCGTGATTGCCGTGTTCGTTCTCGCCGTCGTCGGGCCGCTGTCGGCGCCGGTCGCGGGTCACGGCCCGGAGCGGTCTCCGCAGGCCGCTCAGTCGAAGACGATGATCGAGGTCGCGGACACCGGCGACCGGCTGTGGCCCTACACCAGCCGCTCCGAGACGTTCGACGAACGCACGCTCGTGATGAACGCTCTCGTCACCGAGGACCCGGAGACCGCCAGAGAGCTGCTGGGCGAGAACGTCGAGGACGGGTGGCAGCGGACGAAACCGACCAGACAGCCCCTGGGCGCACAGATAGACGTCACTAACGGCGACTCGGTCTCGAACTGGAAACACGCCCACGGCTCGGTGCGGTACACCTACGTCGAAACCCGGTCCGACGGCGAGGGCCGCTGGCTCAAACAGCAGTACCAGCTCCACGTCGGCACGTATCTGGGCTCGCGCCACCACATCAGGGCCTTTGCCCCCTCCGAGGAGTCGTCGTGGACGGCGCTGCAGGCCCACTCCGAGTACTGGGACTGGTTCCGGCTCCGCCACACCGTCACCGACGTCCGGGGGACGGCGGACATGCTGGAGTCCGAGTTCGAGGAGAGCGACGTCCGGGCCGTCGAGCGGCGACACAGGCAAAACGCCCGGGGGCTCGACCGCGGTATCGTCGTCGTCGTGAGCGCGCTGGTCCCGCTGCTCTTTGGCATCACAGCCCGGGAGGAGTGGACCGACATCGACGAGCGGCTCTCCCAGCCCACCCGCCGTAACCAGACGCTGCTCGTCTTCGGGCTGGCCGCCGGCATCCCGCTGGCGATTCGGGCCGTCGGCATCGGGCTGGAAGACGCCATCCCGGTGGTGACGCCGAAGCTGTTCGTGTTGCTGCTGTACCCGTGTCTGGCTGTCGGGCTCCCGGTCGCCGTGGTGTGGTACGCCGCCGACCTGCCCGCGTGGCTCGCGGCCCCCGCCGCCGGCGTCGGGCTCGCGTTCGGGTTCGCGTTCGAGTTCGCCATGCTCGCTGTGGTCCCACCGAACCCGATACTGCAACACCGACTGCTCGTCGCGGCCGGGCTCGGACTGCTCGTCGCAGGCGGGGGCGACCGGCGGTCGCTGTACACCCTCGTTGGCGCCGCTGTGTGGGTCTGGGGGCTGGTTGCCCCCCTGTTCGGATTCCTGTGACCGCTCGGTGACAAACACAGGGCTGTTATATCATGAGCTAAACACCTACAGTAATGGAGACCCGTTCCGGTGGTGATATCGGGGTCACCCGTCGGTCCGCACTGACAGGTCTCACCGCGGGGATTGCCGCGACGAGCGGCTGTCTCAGCAAGATACGCGCCCTCGTCAGTCGGAGCCGACCGACTACTGTCTCGTTTTCGATCAAGACGCTTCCGGTGGATCAGGACCCGTACGCTATCGCGATTGCGCGCCAGGTGTCGGCGTGGTTCGAGGCCGCGGGCATCCAGGCCAGCATCCAGCCGATGACCGCAGAGGAGCTCTACCGACAGACGCTCACCAACCATCAGTTCGACGTGTTCGTCGGACAGTATCCGGGTGAGTTCGCGGACCCGGACGCGTTCTACCCGCTGTTGCACTCCACGTATTCGGTCGAGTCCGGGATGCAGAACCCCTTTGGCTACACCAATCTCTCGATGGACGACCTGCTGGAACAGCAGCGCCGGGAGACCGGCACCGACCGAACCGAGACCGTGACCCGCATCCAGCGCCGGGTCGTCCAGGAGTGTCCGTTCGTGGTGCTCGGGTTCCCGAACGTCATCAGGGCCGCGCGCACCGACCAGTTCACGGGGTGGTCGGGCGTGTTCGACCCGACGCCGGTGAACCTGCTGTCGCTGAACCGCACCGACCCGTCGGCGACGACGCTCCGCGCGACGACGCCGGACGACCGGCCGATGCGGAACCTGAACCCGCTGATGTCGACGTACCGCGGGCCGGGCGACGTGACCGACCTGCTGTACGATTCGCTCGCCCACCGCTACCGGGGCACGCTCTACCCCTGGGCGGCCGCGAACTGGGAGTGGACTGGCGAGGACCCGCTCGAACTCGAGGTGACGCTGCGCGAGGACCTCACGTGGCACGACGCCGAGCGCCTGACCGCTTCGGACGCCGCCTTCACCTACCGGTTGTTGCGCGACACCTCGCTGGGCGCGCTCGACGAGACCGTCCCCACGTTCCGCTTCCGGGGCCGCTCGTCGCTCGTCGAGGACGCGACCGCCGTCGACGACCTGACGCTTCGCATCCAGTTTACCGACTGCAGCCGGCAGGTCGCGCGCCGGGTGCTCACCGTGCCCGTGTTACCCCGGCACATCTGGAGCGACCGCACGGACAAGGCGACGCTCAGCGGTGTCGACGTCGGCGTGACGACGACTGACGCGCTCGTAAACCAGAACATCCCGCCCATCGGGAGCGGTCCGCTTGCCTTCCGCTCGGTGACGCGTGGCCAGTCGCTCCTGCTGGAGCGGTTCGACGACCACTTCGTCGAGCGGGAGGACGAAACAGGGGTCCCGAGCGACCTCAGCGGTGGGATTCCCTTCGAGGAGTTCGAGCTGCGTTTCATCGGCTCGGACTCCTCGGCCGTCAATCTCGTCGTGGACGGCGAGGCCGACGTGACCGCGCGCGGCGTGGGTCCCGACCTCACGTCGAGAATCGGGGTCGCGGAGGACGTCTCGCTCAACATCGACCGCAGTGGGGCGTTCTACTACCTCGGGTTCAACACCCGCCGGTCGCCGCTGACGAACCCGCGCTTTCGGAACATCGTCTCCAGACTGGTGGACCGGGCCGCGCTCGCAGAGTCGGTGTTCGACGGCTACGTCGACCCCGCCGTCAGCCCGCTGGCCGGGAGTTCCTGGCTCCCCTCGGACCTCGCCTGGTCTGTGTCGGACCCCGTTATCGAGTTTCTCGGGAGCGACGGGGCAGTCGACGCCGAACGGGCCCGTGAGGCGTTCCGCGCGGCCGGATACCGGTACAACGAACAGATGCAGCTCCTTCGCTCCTAACGATGGGTGTCGTCGCCGTCTTCCTGGAAGTCGTCGCGGTGCTCTCCCTGCTGTTGACGGTATCGCTGACCGTCGTCGTTGGCCGGGGTCGGCTCCGGGCCGCCGCGAGCGAGCTCCCGGCGCGGCTCCGTATGGCAGCGAAACCGATAGGGTTGCTCGTGGTGGTGCTCGCGATAAACAGCCGCGTCCGTACCACCGGCGTCGACCTCTCGTGGATAATCGGCGTCAACATCACGCGGCTGATATACACCCTCGAAGGGACGGCCGTCGCGACCATCCAGTCGATAGTCCCCGGCTGGCTGACGCTGTATTTCGGCTACGTGTACGTCTACGGCTACGCGTTCCTGCTCGTCTTCCCGCTGCTTGCGGGTATGCTCGCCGCCGAGCGACGGCTCCTCCGACAGACGGCCGTCGCCTACGCCATCAACTACACTATCGGGATGGTGTGTTACCTGCTCTTTATTGCCTACGGCCCGCGCAACTACATGCCGGCGCTCGTCGAGCCGCTGCTGTTCGATACGCTCCCGCGGTTCCAGTTGCTCACGAGCGAGGTCAACGCCAACACGAACGTCTTCCCGTCGCTGCACACCTCCCTCTCGGTGACCGTCGCCCTGCTGGCGATTCGGGACCACGAGACGTTCCCGAAGTGGACGCCGGTCGCCGTCTTCCTCGCGGCGAGCATCGTGCTCTCGACGATGGTGCTTGGCATCCACTGGGCGACCGACGTGGTCGCGGGCAGCCTGCTCGCCGCCTTCAGCGTCTGGGTCGTCTCCTCGGCCCGCGTCGGACCGATGTTCGACCGGCTCGGCTCACTCACCGATAGCTGGCGTTCGTTGACTGACCGCTGGCGCTAGTCCGGCGGAAGATGACCACCCCGTCGTTCTCGAAGGCCCGCTCGTAGCGCGAGTGGTTCTCGAACGACCGGACCAGCGAGCCGTCGGCCCAGTGGTGGTCGCCCCGGACCGTGTACCCCCCGCGGGGCAGGTAGACGTAGTCGGGGCGGGCGTCGACGGACGCCATCGCCCGCTCGGCACAGCTCGCGTTCTCACAGACCGAGCCGTCGGTGAACGCGTCGAGGTGGGGACCGTAGGTGTCCGGGCCGCGCCACTCGGCGCCCCACGGCGAGACGAGGATGGGCCGGTCGGCGACGACGGGGAACCACTCGGCGGCGTCGCCCCAGACGACGAAGGTGGCGTTTTCAGGAGTCTCGGCGGCGGCCCACTCCATCGCCGCGACGTCGGCGCCGTCGACGAACTCCGGCGTCGTCCCGTCGCCGGGACCGGCAAAGGCGTAGCCGACGCCGCTCGCTCCGACCACCGAGAGGACCACCATCGCGGCGACGACAACCCGCGCCGTCCCGACGTCGGGTCGGTCGAGGGCCCCGGGAGCGGAGCGGCCTCGGTCGACGAGCGCCGCGACTCTGTCGACGTATCCCCGCTCGGCGAGTTCGGCGACGGCGGCGACCACCGCCACCGCCCCGACGGCGTAGGTAAAGCGCGGCTGGGCGAACAGCAACCAGACGACGACGGTCCAGCCCCCCAGTACGCGGCGGTCCGTCGCCAGCAACCCGACGGCCGCGACCAGTGGCAGGACGCTCCAGGTCAGCCCCCACCTGCGGAGCCGGTAGACGCCGCCGAGGAGGCCGCCGTGTGTGCCCGCGGCGCCGGCAAACACCGAGACGCCGTGGTAGCGCACCACGGTCCACAGCCACGGCGTCGCCAGCGCGAGCGCGCCGAGGCCGACGACGGCGCCACGCCCCAGCCCGATCAGCGAGCGGTCGTAGCCGGCCCAGAACACGAGGTAGGTCGCGACGGTGAAGATGGTGTAAGTCGGATGCGTGTGTGCGACCAGCGCCACCGCGAGCAGCCCCACCGGGACCCACTCGGGGTCGCTGTCACGGAAGATCCGGAGCGCGGCGTAGCTGCCCCAGAGCGCGAACACGAACGCCGGCGCGCGGACGAGCCCGCCGGCGCTTACGTGCCACTCCAGGACCTGCGGGTTCAGGACGACGAGCAGCGCCACGGCGGTTCCGGCCCGGCGGTCGCCTATCGCGTCACGGCCCAGCAGGTACGCCGGCACGAGCGCCGTGACGGTGACCAGCGGGGGGAGATACAGCGCCATCGCGAAGGCCCCCACACCGAGGTCACGCAACACCGCGAGGACGTAGAACATGAGCGGCGGATAGGCGAAGGGCACGCCCTCGGGACCGTAGTGTGGCACCGTCGCCGGGAGCGCGTAGCCGTTCGCCCGAACGGTGTCGGCCGTCAGGGTGTACAGCCCCGAGCCGTAGGCCGGGTAGTCGTTCGTCGCGACGTACAGCGCGGCGACGGCGAGCCCCACCGCGAGCGGCCAGCCGAGCCAGCGGGCGTCGCCGCGACCCAGCGGTGACGCCGGCAGCCGCTCGCAGAGCCCCTCGACGAGGTGGGAACCGGTCATCGATTACGTATCTGGAAGGGCCACTGCAAATGCACTTCGAAGGCGCGCCGACGCCACTCGACGACAGTCCACAGCGTCAGGACGACCAGCAGGCCGAACGCGGCCAGCAGCTCGACGGTGCCGACCCAGCTCGGCAGCAGGTAGGCGACGCTGTTGACGAGCGACTTCGGGAGCAGGGTCGTCGCCTCCTCGACCGCGGTGCGGTCCGAGGCGTTCGGGACGTGGTCCGGGAGCCCGAGCGCGGCGGCGCTTCGCCCGCCCGTGCTCTCGTCGCCGGTGCCCAGCCGTTCGGACTCGTAGGGGAAGCCGACGGTGGTCTCCCAGACGACCTCGGCGTCTTCGTCGACTTCGAGGACGCGGTCGCCGTTCGAGTCGGTCAGCAGCGTGTGGCCGTTCGGGAGGCGGTCGGCGTCACGGACCCACGTCAGCCGCTGGTCGCGCCACTCCCAGGACTGTTCCCAGGAGCCGTTTTGGCGCTGGTACTCGACGACGCGGCCGTTCTCGGAGTCGGCGACGAGGACCGCCGGGCCGCCGCGTTCCGCGGGGATGTAGTCGGGGTTGTGCTGCTCGTACAGCGTGTCGTGGTCGCCATCGCTGCCGAGCGTCCAGTTCTCGCGCAGCCCGGTCTCCATGTCGACGAAGACGACCTGGTCCTGGTTGCGCACGCTCACCATCACCGTTTCCCGGCCGTCGAGTTCGACGTACTCGACGTCGTTGATGTGCGTCCAGTCCTCGGGGTACGGACCACCGCTGGCCGTATCGAAGTCCGTCTGGGCGTCCCACGACCAGGTGACTCGCTCGCTGGTGGTGTTGACGACGAACGCACGGTCCTGAGCGATGTCGGCCACCAGCAGGCGGTCCTCGCCGATGCGGTCGGCGTCGTGCCACCGCGTCGAGTGTTTCCCCGGGGTGATGCGGGCGTATATCTCGGTGACGTTGCCGGTGGTCAGGTTCACCCGCTCGACCCCGTTACGGGTACAGACGCTCCCGGAGTGACACTCGTCGGGCGTGAGGTGGTCGGAGTAGAGATACTCGACGGTCGCGTCGGTCCCCTCGACGGGGTCGACGTCCCAGTAGCGCGTGTGGGTCTCGTTGCGGTAGTAGATGCTGCCGTTCGGTGCGAAGGCGACCAGCTCCGCCCGCTTTCGCGGGCCGTCGCCCTCGTTGGTGATAAACGCAGTCGAGTCGGTCGAGACGACGGTGATGTTGTCCCGGGGCGGGACGACCCGCTCGCTCGTCCCGTTGTTCGGGTCCGCTTCGACTACCGAGCCGCTTCCGGCCTGATTCGCGCCGGCCTGCGCGGTCACGTAGCCGCCGGCGAGCACGAGCGTGAAAAACACTGTCGCCAGCGCGAACACGACCCTGAGCCGCCGTGTGGACAGCAGTGCCCTCGGGTTCATGTGGGCTGGCCACGCGGCTGTGATGTCGCTGTCACGTCGCTGCCGGCCATCGTCAGTCGGTTCGGACCGGAATCCACCACACTCGCGAGCGCCCGCCGACTTTCTTGCTGGTGATATCCGTCTCGGCTTCCAGGTCGTGGAGCTTGTTCAGCGCCGTCCGTCGCGAACAGCCCAGCCGGTCAGCGATCTCCTTCGCTGTCAGCGGCTCGGCGTAGTCGCCCCGGTCTTTGAACACCTCGATGACGTCCGATTCCGTGTACTGGACTTCACGCCCGGGCGGTGACATATCAGAACGAAGGAGTGCCGGGTACTTAATGTTCGCCCGGGGGAGTCATGCCATGCTCCTGACGGGGCCGTCGGCGGCGTAGAACTGCCCGTGGAAACCGTAGGGGAGCCGGTGGGGCAGCGGCGCCCGCGCGAGCTCGCTCATCGTCGTCGCGTCGAGGACGACCAGGAACGACCCGCCGGTCTCGCCGTCCAGCACGACCGAGAGGACGGCGCCCTCGGTGTCGGCCGTCGCGGGCGCGCTGACGAACATCGGTTCGCCGGGAAAGACGCCGGGTTCGCCCCACGTCGTCGCCTCGCCGTCCGGGACAGTGACGCGAGCCAGCCGGGTCGGCAGCGGCGAGTTCCGGTCGGTCTCGGCGACGTAGACGCGGTCGTAGGGCCGTCCGAGCGTCCCCGGGTAGTCGATGACGGGGAACTCCATGTGGCCCTCGCGGATGGTCTCGCCGGTCGCGCGCCCGCCGTCGAGCGGGAGGCGATAGCGCTGGAGGTCGCCGCGTGGCACCGATGGACTGTCGCTCCGGAGGTTCGCGATGGTCAGGTCCGTCACGGCTCGCTGGTCCCGGTAGCCCACGAGGTCGACGACGAGTTCGTCGCCGTCGGGAAAGGCGTTAGCGTGGTGGTAGACGAACAGCGGGTCGACGCGCGGGCGGGCCGCGACGCTGCCGGTCTCGCGGTCGACGACGACGAACTCGCCCGCCCGGTCGAACCGCTCGAAGGCGTCGACGAACGTCCGTCCGGTGAGCGCCCCGGTGAGCAGTGCGGTCGTGTCGAGGCCGAACGGCATCGCCGGGAGGACGGCGTAGCGGTCGGTCAGGGCGAACGAGTGGACGTAGGGAGCGTCGTCGAAAGCGACCCGCGCCGTCGGTTCGACAGCGCCGCCGTCCCGTCGAAACAGGGTGTAGCTCGTCTCCCGACCGTAGCTCACGCCGAGGTTGACGAGCGTCTCCCGCCGGGGGTCGTAGTGGGGGTGGCCGAGCGTGAGGTCGACGTCGAGCCCCTCGGTGAGGTCGATTCGGCCCGTCGTGGCGAGCGTCTCGGGGTCCAGCGTCAGCGCGACCGGCGATTCGGTGATGGCGGCGAGCCCGCCGTCGATTCGCGCCACGCCGATGACCGGGTTGTCCGGGAACGTCCCCGTCAGGGCCTGCCGGAGCCGCGTCCACACCGGGCGGTCGGGCGGCGTCCCGGGGAACTGCGTCCGCACGCGGCCCCGGTCGCGAGCGAACGCGAAGTCCCGGCTCCGGACGAACTTGTTCGTGTAGCTGACGCCATCGTCGATGCGGAACCCGCGGACCATGGCCAGCGGGTCGAACCAGTGTCCGAGCGTCCGGCCCCCCACCTCGAACTGCCCGGGGCCGTTCTGGACGTAGTGGCCCGCGAGCCACGACGGAACCGTTCCCTCGACCGGGAGTCCTTCGCTCGTGACCTCCTCGCGCTGTGTCTCGAAGCCGCGACGGTGTGGAGATGTCACATAGCCTATCGGTGGTCCGGGCCCAAGAGCCTGTGGCCGGCGTCTTCCCCGGGGGTGTTACAGCCCCTGTAACATCTATTAGCGAATAAGTATAGGATGGTCCCACCAGACCACAAACATGGGGAAACCAAACGGATTGCCCGCGTGTCCCGACACGCTCGTTTCGGCCTTCCGCCGATGTCAGCGCCCCTGTCCTTGCCTCTGACTGCGCTGACACTACTCCCGTTGCCAGCGCCCCCTCCAGTGCGCTGGCGTTACCCCGTTGTCAGCGCTTCTGGCTCTCCACCCTGTCGCCATCGCTGCCGTACAGCGCCGCGAGCGGGGTCGATCGCTCGCGGTGGCGTTCGTAGACGTCCTGCACCCACTCGTAGAGCTCGTCGTTCGTCGCCTCCAGCATCGCCCTGATGTTGTTGTTGTCGTCGTAGGCGACCACACAGCAGCGCCTGTCGTCGAAGGCCACGCCGATGGCCAACGGCGTCTCGTGGACGTAAATATCTATCTGGCCGTGGTCCGCGCCGAACTGCAGCTCCGATTCGTACTGCGCTTTGGACTGTTCGAGCACCGTGGCGTCGATGACGAACCCGATTCCCGTGTCTTCGTCGAGTAGCTCCGCGCCGATCTCGTTGAACGGCCGGGCGACGACGGGCGAGATGGCGCACATGTCGCCCTCGACGGCCTGCAACCACTCGGTGAACCGGCTGAGCGCGGCCAGTGGACTCCCCTCCTCACTCACTGTGAGCCGGCCCGTCTCCAGTGCCGCCGCCGGCAAGTCGTCGGCAATCGGCCCCAGATGTGCCGCAAACGGACCGAAGCGCCGCGCCCGCGCTACCTCCTCGTGCAGTGACTCGTACCGGTCCCGGACCCGCCGCCCGGTCACTGTCGCCCGGTAGTCGCCGTCGTGTTTGACGACCCATTGGCGCTCCCGGAACCCGGCGAGGATACGCTGAATCGTCGTCCGCGTGGCGTCGATATCCGCACAGAGTTCGTGGGGACGGGCCGGTTCGTCACACAGCGCACCGAGGACGGCTCGACGCTGTGGTGAACCGGTGAGAAACTGGATATCCCCGTACGCTTCATGCTCCTGTACCATCGCTGTTGACCCCCATTGGATAGCCAGCATTGTTAGTGCCCCGGTTGTGTGCGATACGATACCACGTACGGGTCGGCTGGTCGGGGATGGACGCCATAGCGACTCGCCGGACACGGCGGTAACCGCTCGTTACCCGACGAAGCCCGTTCGTACCGCCTGACAGCGCCTGTATACTCTTTGGCCGACGCCCGGTCGTCCGACCATGAGAGATTTTCCTCGCCGGGCGGACGGGGAGTGTTGACGCGCCGCTCGATACGGCTCGTCGCCCTCGTCGTCACCTGTCTCTCGGCCGCGGTGGTCGCTCAGGGGGCGATGACGGCCCCGCGAACCGGGACCGCCGCGGACGTGCCCGAGGCCCCGCCGCGTGCGGGCATCACGGTCGCGACCGAATCCGCCCGCTACGGCACGCTCATGGCGTGGCATCCGAACGGCAGCCGGCTCTACTACGCCGACGAGCACACGAAGTACTTCGACGTGGACCCCGTCGCGGGCACGGCGGCGACCGTCGAGTACACGGCCACCGATACGATTCACACCGAGGGCCCCACCTGTCGGGACCCGCCGTGTGCCCGCAATCTGGTCGAGCGGACGAACCTCACGACGGGCGAGACCGAGGTGATACGCGCCCGCTACGACCACACCGAGACCGCCGCCGAGTGGCACGACCACACGCGCATCAACGACACCCACATCGCCATCGCCGACATGGTCGCCGACCAGGTGCTGCTGGTCGACACCGCGACCGGCCTCACCGAGTGGCGATGGGACGCACAGAACGCCTACCCCCTCGAAAGCGGCGGCGGGTACCCCGGTGACTGGACTCATCTGAACGACGTGGAGACTCTGCCCGACGGCCGCATCATGGTGAGCCTGCGCAATCAGGACCAGGTCGTCTTCATCGACCCCGATTCCGGGGTGCAGTCGAACTGGACGCTCGGGCGCGACGACGACCACGCCGTCCTCCACGAGCAGCACAACCCCGACTACATCCCCGCGGAACGCGGCGGCCCGGCCGTCGTCGTCGCCGACTCCGAGAACAGCCGCGTCGTCGAGTACCAGCGCGAGAACGGGGGGTGGAACCGGACGTGGGCGTGGGCCGACGGACGGCTGCAGTGGCCTCGCGACGCCGACAGACTCCCGAACGGGAACACGCTCGTCACCGACACGCACGGCGGGCGGCTCCTCGAAATCGCCCCCAACGGCAGCGTCGTCTGGTCGGTCGGGCTGGACCACCCCTACGACGCCGAACGGCTGGGCACCGGCGAGGGGAGCGCGGGCGGCCCGAGCGCCCGGCGGGCAGACCTCGCGTCCCGCGGTTCGCCCGCCGCCTCGCCGGACTCCAGCGCCAAGAGCGACAGGGACACCGTCGTCGCTGTGGTGAAGCTCCTGCGACAGGTCGTCCCGTCGCGGTGGCTCAACGCGCTCTACTACGTCGCGCCGGTGTGGATGGGCGTGGCCGAGGCCGTCGCGACCGTCGCCGGGGCGGCGACGCTGCTCGCGTGGGCGGTCCTCGAACTCCGGTGGCGCTCGTTGCCGGTCGGCCTGCGGTTGCCGGTGTACCGCAGCTCCACGGGTCGGGACCGCGACGGCGCGGAGCCCGCGGCCGACGGCGACGGGGTCGACCACGAGACGTGAGACCGCCGGTTGTCCGAGCGCCGTTCGGGCCGATGGCTGTCTGCGGGGCGGTACCGAAGGGTCGGACCGGGTGACTGAGGCCGGCGAGATGATGTAAAATATCCAATCACTCTTCCCGTCGGAGCGCCCACAATCGACCGGGAGGGACTCACTGTGACAACGTACTCCGACTGGGAATCCCAGCAGGACCACGCCGCCGTCACGGTCGATGGCCACGACCTCGACGTCGCCTACTACGACGCGGGGGAAGGCGAGCCCGTCGTCTTCGTCCACGGCATCCCGACCAACTCGTTCCTGTGGCGAGACGTGGTCGGTCCGATAGCCGAGGAGCGACGGGTCGTCGTCCCGGACATGCTCGGCTACGGGAACGCCTCGATGACGGACTCGTTCGACCGCTCGATTCGCGCACAGGAGCGGATGCTCGAAGCGCTCGTCTCGGGACTCGACCTCGGCACCGTCTCGCTCGTCGGCCACGACCTCGGCGGGGGCGTCGCGTTGCGGTACGCCTCACACGCGCCCGATCTGGTCGACCAGCTCGTGCTGTCGAACGCCGTCGCCTACGACTCCTGGCCGGTCGATACGATTACCGAGCTCGGACTGCCCGAGACCGCCGAGGACCGGAGCGTCGAAGATATCCAGCAGCTACTGGAGAAGCTGTTCAGGAACACGCTCGAACGCGACGACCCCGACGAGGAGTTTCTACAGGGGATGAAAGCGCCGTGGGCGTCCGAGGCGGGCGTGACGTCGCTGGTCCGCGACGCCGTCGCGACCAACACCAACCACACCACCGAAATCGACCCGGGGGAGATCACGGCCGAGACGCTGTTGCTGTGGGGGGCCGACGACGACCTCCAGCCCATCGAGTACGCCCGGCGACTCCACGACGACATCCCCGACTCGACACTGACCGGTCTGGACGACGCCACCCACTGGGTGATGGTAGACCGGCCCGAGACCTACCGCGAGGAACTCGCCGCGTTCCTCGTCCGCTGAGACCACCGCGGACTCGCTGCCCGGTGAGCGATATATCCGTCTGCTTCCCGTAGTGACGGCGATGCTCGGATACGCCTGTCTGAACCGCACACTTCGGGAGCGCGAGCCGCCGCTCAGATGCAACCGCGACATGCAACGGAAGACGTGGGAGTCCCGTGGTGTGGAGTACGCCGCCGAACTGACGCTGCGGAACCTCACGGACCTCTACGAGATACTGCAGTGGAACGTCGACCACGACATCTACTTCTATCGGTGTACCTCCGATCTGGTGCCGTGGAACTCCCAGTTCGACCTCGCCGACCTCCCCGACTACGACCGCATCGCGGAGCGTGCGGCCGACTGCGGCGCGTTCGTCAGGGACCACGGGATGCGCCTGACCTTCCACCCGGCCCACTGGTGTAAGCTCGCCAGCGACACCGAGGAGACCGTCGAGAACTCGCTGAACACTGTCGAGTACCACGCCGACTGGCTCGACCTCATGGGACTGGACCGGTCCCCCTACTACAGCATCAACGTCCACATCGGGGCGACCTACGGCGACAAGGCGGCGACCGCCGAGCGCTTCCGGGACGCCGTCGCCCGGCTCTCGCCGGGCGCCCGACAGCGCCTGACCGTCGAGAACGACGACAAATCGAGCCTCTGGAGCGTCCCGGAACTCGTCGAAGAAGTCGGTGAGACCACGGGCGTCCCGGTCGTCTTCGACTACCACCACCACCAGTTCACCGACCGCGGGCTGACCCACCGGGAGGCGTTCGACCTCGCCCGGGGCACCTGGGGCGACGTCCGCCCGATCGCTCACTACTCGGAGCCCGCCCGGCTGTACGGGGGCGACGCTCGCCCGCAGGCCCACGCCGAACACGTGACCGACCTCCCGGCGTGGCTCTGTGAGGCCGCCGACGTGATGCTCGAAGCGGGCGCGAAGGAGCGGGCGCTGCTCGCCGTCCGCGACGGGCGGGACTGACAGTCAGTGCCGCTCGAACCCGAGCGGCCGCTTGCACGCTTTACAGAGGAACAGGTCGCCGGTCTTGTCCCCGTAGGGAGTCACAGTTCCGCCCTCGGTGTCGATCTCCGTCACCGCCTCGCTCTCCTCCAGGTCGTCGGTCGATTCGATGTCGTTGCCACAGCCCGGACAGGTCATCGTCGCTGCCATACGCGCCAGTATGTCAACGCAGGAGAAATTAGTTTCCGTGTCGTGTGGTGCCGTCACACGAACAGCGGCAGTCGAGCGCGACGGTTCGGCACCGAGGGCGGGGCTGTGACGCACATCGCCTCCTCACCACGGCGACGACCCGGCCGTTCGGTCGCCGGGTCGGCTATGGCCCGACCGGATTTCCGGAACCGGCAACCGATTTCGGGACGGTACGCCGTTATAGTACAACTTATGATAGGTTGTGGCGGCAGTGGCTTGCCTTTCAATTAATGTTACGAAAACTGGGAGTTTGTTATCAGAATAAATAATTGCGGGCGCAAAATCCGACTGCACCGGTCTCTCGAAAATGCACTTCTGAAGTATGACTGGCTAAAAATAATCTTCAGGGCCTATGAAACGGTTTAATAAAGTTAAAATCAACGACGTTTCTGGATCCCTCCAGCGGAAAATACCGTCGTCAATATTTCACTTCTGATAATCAGAAGCCGATAGCTGATAGTATCGTACTCGGAATCTGACATTTACCTCGCTACTATCCGGAAGTATCGGAACTAGCACACCTTTATTTATCTTGCTTTGAACCCCACTCAACACAAACCAATGCTAAATCAGGCTTCAGTCTTCCAGGAGCAGTTCGTTCCGGCCGACATTGTCCATCGCGAAGACGAGGTCACCACGATTAGCAACGCGCTTCGGCCGATACACTCCCACGGGAACCCCGAGGTGACGTTCCTGTTCGGGCCGACCGGTGTCGGAAAGACGTGTGTTGCCAAACACACTGTCAACGAACTCGAAGCCGACCTGTCGGACGTGGACGCCCAGTACGTGAACTGCTGGCAGGACTACACCCGCTTTGGGGTCCTGTACAAGCTGCTCGAAGGCATCGATGCCCACGGCACCGTCCATCGGCAGTCGACGCCGAAAGACGAACTGTTCAACCGGCTTCGCGAACAGCTCTCACGGCCCTACGTCGTCATCCTCGACGAGGTCGACCAGCTGGCCGAGGACCACGTGCTCTACGACCTCTATCGTATCCCGGAGATTTCGCTCATCTGTATCGCCAACCGGAAAGACGACGTGTTCCCGACGCTCGACACCCGGGTTCGCTCCCGCCTGGAGACCGGCCTCGAACTGCAGTTCGACCGGTACAGTCAGTCCGAACTCGTCGATATCCTCTCGGGCCGAGTGAACGAGGGGCTGACCGCGGGGGTCGTCACCGACGACCAGCTCCGGCGGGTCGCGGAGCTCGCTTCGGGCGACGCACGCGTCGCCATCGGAACGCTTCGGGCCGCCGCGAACGCGGCCCACCAGTCCAACGCGACCCGGATTACCGACGCGATGATAACGCAGGGGGTCCCGGAGGCGCGACAGCGAGTCGAGAAGGACGGGCTCGACCGACTCACCGACCACCAGCAGGAGCTGTACTACATCGTCAAGGACGACGGGCCGATCGCCCCCGGCGAGCTCTACGCCACCTACTCGGAACGGGTGTCCGACCCCCGATGCAAGCGGACCGTCCGGAAGTACCTCCGGAAGATAGAGCAGTACGGCCTGCTCGAAAGCGACGGACAGAAGCGCGCCCGAACGTACGACGAGCGCTGAGGCGGCGCGGCGGCCGGAAGACGGACTTTTTCCTGTCGCGCACACACCGCCAGCGACGGCTCGGTCGGCTACCGGAACGCTACCGGAAGCGGACCGACCGCCCGATTTCTGTGGGCTGTGGGCTCCTGTGGCCCGACTGGCGAGCGGCAGCGTGAAACCGGAACTACCGGCCCCGCTGCGCCTGTGGTTAACTGTTACTCGGTGCTTTTCTGTCACAGGTCGCTGCCACCGCCGGCCCGCGCTCGGCGGTGTGACGGCCAGACAATCCGGTCCGGCTGACGCGTCACCCGACGCGGATGACACCCGACCGCACAGTTCCAACCATGATCGGAAACGACGCATTCTGCCCGGAGAGCGGTGCCCCTCTCACAGAGGCGCAACACTACGACGCCGACGGACAGGCGTGGCGAGCGGTTCGCTCGGACGACACCCACGACGGGGCGGCCGAGGGGCTGCTCACGAACGGGGCCGTGCAGTCCACGCGGACCGCGCTGCTAAGCCATTTCCGTCGGTGCCACCAGCGCTCCCACGAGCCCGACGAGGCGCTCTACGGAACCGTCTCGCTCGCGCTCTGGCGGCTCAAACGGGCCGCCGAGGGAGCCCAGGCGTGGGACGTCCACGTCTGGTACGCGCTGCAGCATCGGCTCGCCCGGAACGGTCACGACGTGGCCTGGATGGGGAGCTACGCGACCCTGCGCTGTCCGGACTGTCACGGGACCCTCGCTTACCGCGCCGTGGGCGACGGCGTCGTCGCACAGTGTGGCACCCGCTGTACCGACCGCCGCGACGACCGACTGACGGCCATCCGAGAGACGGTGGCCACGCTGTACGCCGGTGCCTTCGAGGACGGGCCCGACCGGGCGTCGCTGCTCCGGTTCTGACCGCGGCGCGGTCCCCCGATACAGGTAGTACTCACAATATGACAGAAGATTCACAGAAATCGACTCGTACCGACACCGACAGGCTCTCGGCCGAGCGTCGGACCCGCGACGACCGCGGCGAGCTGGCGATGAGCGAGGAGAACATGCGTCTCCTCGAAATCCTCGTCCTCTCCGCGGACGTGCGGGCGAAAGTAACCGATATCCTCGACGCGGACGACCTGGACTACGTCGTCGCCGACGGCGGTGACGACGACAGCGCTACCGTCTCGGCCCCGATTCCGGCCGAATCCGTCGAACACGTCCAGCGTCGGCTGGAGGGACTCGACATCCACGACGAGCTCTACACCGTCGTCGTCGACACGGAGGCCGTCGTCTCCGACCGCTTCGAGACCGAAGCGAAGTACACGACCGTCAGCGGGCTCGGCTATCAGGGCGTCTCGCGGAGCGAACTCCACGCCACCGCGACGAACCTGATGCCCGACCTCACCATCTACACGCTCCTGACCGCGATAAGCGCCATCGTGGCCGCGGCGGGCGTGCTGTTGAACTCGCTACCGGTGCTGGTCGGCTCGATGGTCATCGCCCCGCTCATCGGCCCTATCATGGCCGCGAGCGTGGCCACCATCATCAGCGACGACGCGATGGCCGAACGCAGCTGGAAGTACCAGCTCGTCGGGCTCTCCGTCGCCGGCGTCAGCTCGACTCTCTTCTCCGTGCTCATCCGCTTTACCTCGCTGGTAGCGCCGGGGATCACGGCCACCGAACTGCTCCAGCTCAGCAGCCACACCGCGCCGAACCTCCTGCTGGTCGTCGTCGCGCTGGCGGCCGGCTTCGCGGGCGCGCTCAGCATCTCGACCGGCGGGGGTATCGACCTCGTCGGCGTGATGATATCCGCCGCGATCATGCCGCCCATCGGCGTGATGGGCGTCGCCGTCGCCTGGGGCCAGCCCGGCGTGGTCGTCGGCTCGCTGGCCGTCGTGCTGGTGAACCTGGCCTCGGTGAGCCTCGCTGCCATCGTCAGCCTCTGGTATCTCGGGTACCACCCCGAGAGCCTTCAGGAGCTACGCAAGGCCCGCAGCACCGTCATGGCCCGCGTCGTCGGCCTCGTGGTAATCATCCTCTCGGTCTCGGTCGTGCTCGCTCACGTCTCGGGCACCGGGCTCCCGTCGCCGCTCGGAGTCCTGGTATGAGTACCGACCGCGAGTGGGGTGAGCTGGCCGCCAGCGTGCTGACAGGCGCCGTCCGGCTACTCACGATCCTCGGCCACGGTATCTGGGTCGGCACCCGGACGGCCGTCGTCGGCCTCCTGCTCGTTACCGCGCTCCTGGCCAACGAGGAGCGACGGGCCCGCGCGCGCCGCTGGTTCCTGCTCGAAGGGGACCGGTGGGTCATCGCGGGCATCCTCGTCGTCGCCGTGTTCGTGGTCTCGTTCGTCCTCGGGCTCGTCGACGTCGTCGGCGTCGCGGAGCCGGCCTTCGTGACGACGATGTTCAGCGGCATCATCGGCGGGCTGTTCTCCTTCGTCCCCATCGTCATCTCGGTCAACCAGCTCACCATCTCCTCGCTGTTTGGCACGCCGGCCGAACTCCGCTCGGAGATAGAGAGCGTCGACCACCTCCGGACCGCCATCGAGACGATGCACCCCGACGAGCCGGTCAGTTCGACCGAGCCCTCGGAGTTCCTCTGGGTCGTCGTCGAGGTGATACACGACCGGGCCGACGCGCTCTGTGACGCCGTTCCCGAGGACACGGCCGCCCGCGAAGCGGTCGATATGTACCTCGACGTCATCCGGACGCAGGTGAGCGACCTCAACCGCACGCTGGGCGACCAGCGCAACCGGCTGTTCACCGTCTTGCTCCCGATGATGGGCGACGGCTACTCCCGGAACATCAACGACATCCGGCGCATCCGCACCGAGTACGAGGACACCCTCACCGAGGAGGCCATGGACCAGCTAGCGGAGCTCAAGGAGCTGTTCGTCGAGCTGGACATCCTCCGGCAGTACTTCAAGTCGATGTACATCCAGCAGGAGCTGTCCTACCTCTCCCGGATGGTCGGCTACACGGGCATCGGCGCGTTCCTGATAGCCGTCTTCCTCGTCATGCTGTTCTCGAACGGCCAGCCCCTGTCGAACCACCAGTTCGTCCTCGAAGCGCTGGTGAGTCTCGGCGTGGCGGCGGCGACGGCACCCTTCGCGATGCTGGTGTCGTTCATCGTCAGAATCGGCACCATCGCCCAGCGGACCGCCGCCTCCGGCGCGTTCACGCCGCCCCGGGAGAGCTCCGACCACGCGACCCACCGCTGAGTCGCTCCCGTTCCGTTCTCTACGGCCGCCCCATCGTGGCGGTCGCTATCGACGCACAGTGTGACCGACCGAACCCTGCGACCACTCCACCAATGGAAACCGACAAACTCCGTAGTTACACGAACCGACTCCAGACCGAACTCACGCCGGGCGAGCTCCCGGCGGTGACCGCCGCGATGGCAGCCATCGCCGCGCTCGCGTGGGTCGCGATGTTCGACGGCTGGCTCCCCATGCCGATGCCCGAGACGGGGCCGATGTCGGCGCCGGGCATCCCCGAAGCCATCGGGACCTCGAACGGCCTCGGCGGCGTCGTCGCCTACCTCCTGATGTTCGGGGTGATGATGATCGCGATGATGTACCCCGCGATGGTCCCGTTCGTCCGCCGCTACGCGGACGCAGTCGAGGGGTCCACGGCCGACGTGGCCACCGCCGCTGGCGGCTTCCTCGCCGCGTACTCGCTGGTGTGGACGGCCGTCGGCGTCGTGCCCCTGGCGCTCGACGCCCTCGTCGACGTCCACGGGCTCCTCGCGAGCCACGGCGCGTTCGTGCTGGGCGGGGCGCTGGTGGCCGCCGGCCTCTACCAGTTCTCCGACTACAAGCAGCGGACGCTCGCGGACTGCTGTGGCGACGTCGGGAGCGTCACCGGCGAGCTCGGCCCGGCGCTCCGTGACGGTCTCGACCACGGTATCGAGTGTGTCCGCTGTACGGGCTTCCTGATGGCGCTGCTGGTCGTGCTGGGCACGATGAACGCCTTCATGATGCTCCTCGTGACGTTCGTCGTCACCCTCGAACGCCACGCCGGCTCGGAGATCGCGACCTCGGTCGGGCTGCTGGCCACGGCGAGCGGGCTGGTCGTCTGGCTGTTCGGCGTCTCACCGCTCTAGGAGGATATAGTATGGATCCATCACACGCCGAGCGGACGGCGACGGCAGGCGACCGGGACCGAACGCCGACGCGGCGACAGTTTCTCGCCGCGGGCGGGCTCGCGGCGCTGGGCGCGCTCGCCGGCTGTGGGGGACAGAACACCCCCCACGGCTGGGTCGAGGCCAGCGTCCCCGGCAGCGGCGCGCTCTACGACGTGGCGATGACGGACGCCGGCCCACACGCCGTCGGGGAGGCCGGGCGCATCGTCGCCCGGACCGACGCCGAGTGGCGCGGGGTCGTCGCCGACGGCCCGAACGGGAACCAGACGACACTGACCGCCGTCGACGTCACCGACGACGCCCGTCGGCTGTGGGCCGCGGGCTCCAGCGGCGCGCTCGTCCAGTACGACACGGCCAGTGGCTCGCTCGTCGACTTCTCCGCGCCGCTGGGCAAGACCAGCAGCTGGGAGGCCGTCGCCGTGACGGGCCGGACCGGCTCCGAGCGCGTCCACCTCGTCAACGGCTCCGGGGAGCTGCTCTCCGGGCGGGTCGGGCCCGATTCGGTCCAGTGGGGCCAGGTGAGCAAACCCACCGGCGGCGAGAGCGCGACCGCGCTCGATTTCGCCGGCGGCACCGGCTTCCTCACCGACACCGGCGGCGGCATCTACCGCACGACGGGCGACGACTGGACGGCGGTCGGGCCCGGGCTGGACGACACGGTCCACGACCTCTCGGCCACCGAGCGGGGCCTCGCGACCGTCGTGACCGACGGCGGCACCGTCCGCCTGTTCACGGGCTACAACTGGCTCGACCTCGCCTCGACCGAGTCGGCGCTCCACGCCGTCGACTCCTGGGAGGCACACGGAGTCGCCGCCGGCGTCGACGGCGTCGTCTACGAATTGGACAGAAACGGCTGGGAGCAACAGGACTCGCCCACCTCGGCGACTATCCACGGCGTCACGCTCGGGCGGGACACCTACTCCGACGTGGCCGTCGGGGCGAACAACACGGTCATGGAGCGGTTCGCATGACCGGCTCGGAGTACGGCCGGACCGAGCTGGCGGTCGACGGGATGGTGTGTGCGAACTGCGAGCAGCTGGTGGCGGCGGCGGTCGTCGACGTGCCGGGCGTCAGCCGCGCCTCGGCCGACGCCGACAGCGGGACCGTCGTGGTCCACGCCGACCCGGACGCCGTCCCGGTCGTCCGCGAGGCCATCGCGGCCACCGGCTTCGGTGTCGAGTCGTGATGGTTCTCGAAGCGTTCGTCCGGCTGGTGACGCTGGTCGGCGAGATGGTCTGGGACACCTGGTGGGCGCTCGTCCTTGGCTTCGCGCTCTCGGGCGCCGTCGAGGCGTTCGTCAGCGAAGAGCGGATGCAGCGGGCGCTCGGCGACGACGGCTGGGAGCAACTGGGTCTCGCGGGCGTCCTCGGTGCGGCCTCCTCCAGTTGCTCGTACTCCGCCGTCGGCACGACCAAGACCCTGTTCAAGAAGGGGGCCTCCGGCGCCGCGAGCCTCGGCGTGTTCATGTTCGCGAGCACCGACCTCGTCGTCGAGCTCGGGCTGGTCATGTTCGTCCTGCTGGGCTGGCAGTTCGTCGTCGGCGAGTACTTCGGCGGCATCGTCGCCGTCCTCGTGCTGGCGGCGATATTCAAGTATCTCGTCCCGGAGGCGTGGGTCGAGACCGCCCGCGAGCACGCCCGCGCCGCCGACGGTATCACCTGTGGCGGCTGTGACGCCGAGATGGACCCCGAGGCGGACGACGCCCTGCGCGTCGAGAGCGAGACGGGCGTCGAGCACTTCTGCTGTGGCGGCTGTCAACGCGTCTACGAGGCCCGAACCGACGAGACCGTCGGGTGGCGAGAGCACCTCGCCTCGCCCGAGGGCTGGAAGAGCGCCGCCCGGGCCAGCATGAAAGACTGGGAGATGCTGTGGGACGACATCGCCGTCGGCTTCGTCGTCGCCGGGCTGGCCGGCGCCCTGATTCCGGCGGCCTGGTGGGCGGCGCTGTTCCCGGCGGAAGCGACCGTCGGCGGCGTCGTCGCGGCGACGGCGCTGGCCGTCGGCATCGGCGTGGTCACGTTCATGTGTTCGGTCGGGAACGTCCCGTTCGCGCTCGTCCTCTGGACGAACGGGCTCCCCTTCGGGGCCGTCCTGTCGTTCATCTACGCCGACCTGCTCATCCCGCCGCTGGTGAACGTCTACCGGCGGTACTACGGTGCCCGGATGGCGGCCGTCCTGACCGTGTCGCTCACCGCGGCGGCCTTCGTCGCCGGTATCGCCGCCCACTATCTGGTCGGTCTCACCATCGCGCCCCCGACCGGAACCGTCGGCGGGACCGTCCCCGACAGCTACACGCTGGCGCTGAACGCGGTGTTCACCCCGGTGTTCCTCGCTCAGGCCTATCTGGTGTACGGACGCGAGGGGCTGGCCCGACGCGTCGACACCGTGGTGGGTGCGCTGACCCGTGCACTCGCCGTCGCCGTCGGGCTGGGCGCCGGTGCGCTCGTCCTCGCACGCGCGGTCTGGATATGGAACGGTCACTTCCGGCGGTGTTCGGCCCCGGCCCGCGAGCAGCTCGGCGGGACCGTCCGGCGCTGGTTCATGGCCCTGACCGCCCTCGTCGTGGCCGCCAGCGAGGCCTGGCGGTTGACCCGCGAGCGCCTCGACGAGGAGTATCTGGACGACACGGACGACGGGTCCGGCCCGCTTCGGTGGGTCCTGCATCGATTCCGCGACGGCGGGGGCCGGTGACGCCCGTGCTCGACGCCTCACTCTCGCGGCTCCGCGCCGGGGCCGCGTCCTCGCGCCGGCAGCTCCGCGCCGTCGGCGCGTCGCTCTCGCAGCTCGACACCGACCGCGCGGTCGGGCCGACGGTCGGCGCCGCCGTCGTCTTCGACGCGCTCGTCTACGCCAGCGTCCGGTACGCGCCGGAGTACCTGCGGCTGCTCGGCACGTCGCCCGTCGCCATCGGCCTGTTCGGGAGCGTCGGCATCGCGGTCAGTCGGCTGGGCGCGCGGCGGAGCGGCGGCCCCTCCAGGTGGCTCGCCGCCGGGCTCGCCGCGCTCGGCCTCTTCTGCTGGACGGTCGCGGGAGCCGTCGGCGGCGCGGCCGTGTTACTCGTCGCCGGGACCGTGCTCGTCGGTCCGTGGTGTGCCGACTCGGCGGACCGACTCGGTCGGTCCGTGACCGAACGGGGCTACTCCGGCTACCACCTCACGCCCGTCGACGGCCGCTCAGGGGTCGCTATATTCGGGATGCTGGTCGTGACAGTCGTGCTCGCGGCCGGGACCGTCCTCGCCGGCCTCCGGGTCGCGATGGCGCTCGCGACCACCTTCGGCGTCGCCGTGACAGTCGCCGCCGTCGTCGAGGACCCCCCACGACTCGACGCCGTAGGGGCCATCGGGCTCCCGTCCCTGCCGACCGCGGTTCCGAAGCCACACCTCGTTCCGGGCCGGCTCGTGGCGGCCGTTCGGGCGGTCCCGGCCGGCGCCCGCGCGCTCGTCTTCGGCTCGACGCTGGTGACGATGGCCCCCGCCGCGGTGTCGGTGTTCGTCGTCGTCACCGTGACGACGACACTTGACCCGTCGCTGACGGTCGCCGGCGCACAGCTCGGCTCGGCGGCCGCCTTCGGGCTCTTGCTCTCGACCGAACTGGTCGTCGGCGCCGCGAGCTACCGGTTCGGCGACGCGCTCGAACGGTGGCTGGGCTCGAAACCCCTCGCCATCTGGGGGCTGTTCGTCTCTGCGACCTTCCCCCTGTTGCTGGTCGGCGTCGCGCCCGAGTTCACCTCTTTCGTCGTCCTCTTTGCCCTCTATGGCACGCGGTTCGGCGCGGTCGCCGCCCGACAGCGGCTCCTCGCTGACGCCGTTCCCGACACGGCAGGCCGGACGCTCCCGGCGACGACCCGGACAGTCCGTGACGCGATGGTCGTGGTCGCGCCCGCTATCGGCGGCGTTCTCTACGGCGCGAGCCCGACACTCGCCTTCGGCGCCGCGACGACCGTCGGCGCGGTCGGCCTGCGCGAGTACGTCCGGGCCTGCTATCTATGAGCCCGGCCGCGACGGCCGCCGTTCCCGACGACCTCAGACGGTGGCTGACGACGCTCGACCACGCCGACATCGGCCGGCTCTACCTCGCGTTCGCGACCGTCGCCGGGCTCTGGGGCGCGACCGACGGGATGGCCATCCGGACCGAGCTGCTCTCGCCGGCGGCGGGTGTCTGGGGCCCGTCGACCTACGCCGCCTTCTTCACGACCCACGGGCTGACGATGCTGTTCTTCTTCGCGACGCCCGCGGCCTTCGGCTTCGCGAACCTGGTCGTGCCGGCCCTCGTCGGGGCCGACGACATGGCGTTCCCGCGGGTCAACGCGGTCGCCTTCTGGCTGCTCCCGCCGGCGCTGTTGCTCGCCCGTTCGGGCATCATCCTCGGCATGCTGGGGCTGCCGGTCGACCCGCCGGGGACCGGGTGGACGTTCTACCCGCCTATGGCCGTCGAGAAGCCAAACGTTGGCATCGACCTCGTGCTCGTCGGCCTCCACCTGAGCGGGGTCAGCACCATCGCGAGCTCGGTCAACCTCATCGTCACCATCTGCTTCGAGCGGTCGGTCGGCTGGCACCGGCTCTCGGTGTTCTCCTGGTCGATACTCACGACCGCCGGGCTGGTGCTGTTCGCGTTCCCGGTGCTTGGCAGCGCTATCCTGATGTTGCTCGCGGACCGCAACGTCGGGACGGTGTTTTTCGCCGTCGGCGGCGGCAGCCCGATTCTCTGGCAACACCTGTTCTGGTTTTTCGGCCATCCGGAGGTGTACATCCTCGTCCTGCCGTCGATGGGCATCATCAGCTACGTCCTGCCGAAGTTCTGCGGGCGGCGGCTCTTTGGCTTCCGGTACGTCGTCTACTCGACGCTGGCCATCGGCGTCCTCTCCTTCGGCGTCTGGGCCCATCACATGTTCACGACGGGGCTCGACCCTCGGCTCTCGGCGTCCTTTATGGCCGTCTCGCTGGCCATCGCCGTCCCGAGCGCGGTCAAGACGTTCAACTGGATCACGACGCTGTGGAACGGCGCCATCCGGCTGACCGGTCCGATGCTGTTCTGTCTCGGCGCGGTCGGCTTCTTCGTCGTCGGCGGTGTCACCGGCGTGTTCCTCGCCGCCATTCCCGTCGACCTCGTGCTCCACGACACCTACTACGTCGTCGCGCACTTCCACTTCGTCCTCGTCGGAACCATCGTCTACGCCCTCTTTGCGGCCGGCTACTACTGGTTCCCGCTGCTGACCGGCTCGCGCTGTGACCCACTGCTCGCCCGGACCCACTTCTGGCTGAGCACGCTCGGGACGCTCCTCACCTTCGGCGCCATGCTCGGGCTGGGGTATGCGGCCCTCCCCCGGCGGATGGCGACCTACCCCGCCCGGTTCGCGCCCCTCCAGACGGTCGCGACGGTCGGGGCGTTCGTGCTCGGCGTGGCCCAGCTGTTCTGGCTCTGGAACGTGGTCGTCTCCGCCCGCGGCCCGCCCGCCGACGACGACCCGTGGGACCTCGGCCGGCACGGGCGACTCCCACGCGAGTGGGCGTGGTTCCGGCGGCGACGCGAGGAGTAGCTGCGGTCGGTACTCAGGCCGACGACGGGTTCGAGCCCCGTCCGCAGTGTGGCGGTTCGCCGCCAGTGATATCGCTATGCACGACCACACCAGTGACGCGGCTTCGGCGAGGGACAAGTGGGTCCCCCGCCGGCCGCTCGACGTGGCGCCACCCGGCCAGTTCCGGCCGGTTGGCGCCGACAGTCGCATCGACCAGCAGTTGACCACCACCGACGACGCGCCCGAACTGTTCGACGACCGGGCCACGCGGCGCGGCCCCGACGACTCGGCCGGCGACCTGCCCGACGAAACGGAGGTGCCCGGCGATGCTCCTTAGCCAGACCATCACCGCGGTCGTCCTCGCCTTCCTCGCTATCGGTCCGGCCATCTACTACCTGGTCCCGCTGGGGCCGACCGGCGCCACCCCGTCCTACGAGCGCGCCGTCGCTATCGCGCTGGCCGGCTTCGCTATCGGCGGCCTCGGGACCTTCCTGCTCGGCTGGATTCCCCTGCTGGGCCGGCTCGTCGCGCCCGCCTCCTGGGTCGGCGTGTTGCTGTTGCTCGACGACATCGACAAGCCCACCGCGGCCGGTGTCGGTCTCGTCAGCTGGCTCATCTCGGCGGTCGCCTTCGCCATCACGGGGATGCTAGTATGAACGAGGCCATCGCGCTCTCTGTGCTCCAGCTCGTCGCGCTGACCATCCCGCCAATCGCGGTGCTCATCCAGATGGTCCGCAAGTCCGAGAACCTCCCGTGGCGGATGCGCAAGCTCAGCTTCGGGCTCGCGCTCACCAGCGCGCTGTCGTTCATCGGCACGGGTGCGGCCGTCACCGGCTACATCCTGTTGAACACGTCGCTCGGCCCGCTGCTCCAGCTCGGCCTCGGACTCACCGTCTTCGGCCTGATACCCTTCGCCGCGTTCATCGGCGTCCTCTACCAGGAGCACAAGGCCGCCGTGGGACCGTGATGACCGACAGCGACCCGCTTCGAGACACCTCCCTCTTCGACCTCATGATACACGACAGACACGGCCTGACTGTGGTACCGACGGCGTCCCACCGGCGACACGACCTCGGGGGTGAGCGCTGATGTTCGGCAGCGAGTCCGACGACGAGACCGACACCGACACCGGCTGGGCGGCGGTCGACTCACCGACCGAGAAGACGCTGACCGGCGTGGTGATGACCGTCGCCGGTCCGGTCGCCGTCGGCGGCAGCGGCAACGTCATCGCCCGCTTCGAGGACAGCTGGGAGGTCGTCATCGACGGCGGGCCCGCCGCTCGCCGGAACAAGCTCACCGACGTCGACGTCTCCGACGACGGCAAGAGCGTCTGGTTCTGTGGCTCCAGCGGCGCGCTGGGTCGGTACGACATCCCGACCAGACAGAAGTACGACTACTCCGCCCCCAAGGAGAAGACGAGCACCTGGGAGACCGTCGCCGTCGCCGGTGAGGCCGGCGACGAACGCCTCTACGCCGCCAACGGTTCCGGCGAGGTGATGGACGCCACCGTCGACGGCGAGGGCTGTGCGACCTTCGGTGACGTCGTCAAACCCGGTTCCGGGTCGACTATCACCGCCCTCTCGTTCGGTAACGGCAACTGCTACGCTATCGACACGAGCGGCAACGTCTTTCTCACGGACGGCGAGGAGTGGACCGACATCGGCATCCGGAACGCCCAGGTAAACTTCTTCGACGTGGCCGCCCACGACGGCGCCGTCTTCGTCGCCGCCGGCGGCGGCCTGGTGTACCGATACGACCGCCCCTGCCGGAACTGGACGCCCGTTCAGGCCGGCGAGGGGCTGTTGCGAGCCATCGACGTGACCGACGAGCGCGACATCGTCGTCGGCGCCGGCGGCAATGCCTTCGAACAGCGCCCGAAGGAGGTGTGGAAACCCGTCGAGACGACGGTCGAAGTCGTCCTCCACGACGTCGCTCTGGGCGAGACCGACGTGGCCGTCGGCGAGGCCGGTACCGTCATCGAACGGTCGTGACCACCGGAGCCAGTGGGCGGTCCCAGTCCGGTGACGTTCTTGTCCGAGCCCGCCGAACGGTTCGGTATGCCGATCCAGATCGAGACCACCGACCGCCTCGACGTCGTCGACATCACCGCCGAGGTCGAGCGTGCCGTCCCAGCGGAGTTCGACAGCGGCCTCTGTACCGTCTTCGTCGAGCACACCACGGCCGGCGTCGTGGTCAACGAGGCAGAACAGCGCCTGCTCGGTGATATCGAGGGGTATCTCGAACGCCTCGTTCCCGACGCGGACGGCTACGCCCACGACGAACTCGACGGCAACGCCGACTCCCATCTCCGGACGCTGCTGCTGGACGAGAGCGTCTCTGTGCCGGTCAGGGAGGGAGCGCTCGCGCTCGGGACCTGGCAGTCCGTGCTTCTCGTCGACTGTGACGGCCCGCGGACGCGGTCGGTGACGGTGACGTGTACGTCGTAGGCGCTGTGACGATACGGCTTCGGTCCCCGTGACCGCGACCGGTCAGCCTGTCGCTCACCCGCGCGTCTCCAGCGGGAGATCACCGAGCCGACGGTCGATAGACTCCAGGATTCCGACCGCGAGGGGCTTGCCCCGTCGGGCGTGCCGACGGGCCTCGGCGACCGCCGTCGCATCGGCCAGCGGCGCGAGCCGAACGTCGGTGCCGCTCGGTCCGATCCGGATATCCAGCATCGCCTGTGGATAGGAACAGACCGCCGGTGCGATGACCTCCTTCGGACCCCGGTGGTCGAGGACGGCGGGCACGTGATGGTGCGCACTCAAGACGAGCGCTACGTCGTTGGCGACCAGTATCTCCCTCGTCTCCCTCGCGTCGTCGACCGGGAAGTTCGCCCAGTTCCCGCCCGGGTTCTCCGGCAGCGAACCGAGGTTGTGATGCAGCAGGACGATCGGCTGTTCGAGCCCCGGCAGCGTGTCGCTGAGCCACCGGCGGGTTGTTGCACCCACCCGACCACCCCACGTATCACGGAGCGCCCCGGTCCGGTCGGTCGCCGTATCGATACCGACGAGCGTCACCCCTCCGAGCTTCCACGTGAACGGAAGCCCGGGCGTGTACCGCTCCGCGAACGCCGACACGGGAATCCCCGAGTGCTCGTCGAACGCTTTCGGCACATCGTGGTTCCCCGGAACGGCGACCCGTGGCACCGACAGTTCCGAGAGGCAGCTCTCGACACGCTCGAAGCTGTCCGCCCGGCCGTCCCCGGTGAGGTCGCCCAGGAGGACAGCCATATCACAGCTGTTGGCGAAGTCGCAGGCGCGCTCGAACCGTGCTTCGCTCCGATGGGCGACCTTCCAGGTCCCAGTGCCCTCGGTCACGTGCGGGTCGGCGATAACGGCGAGTCGGTGTCGGTTCTCGGTGCGTGGCCGAGCCAGCCGGGCGAGCAACGGACCGACAGCGCTGTGGGCGGTCACTGTGTCAGGACGTGCAGTCGCTCGCGGTCGACGGAGAGTGATACCTCTGTGTCTTCGGGAACGCCGTCAGGGTCGAACCGGAGCGTCAACTCGCGCCCGTCCGGTGTTCGCGCCGTCGCACGGACGTGTTCACCGACGTAGAACCGGTTCTCTATCGTCGCCTCGACCGGTCCCCCGTCGACGGTGAACGCCTCGGGGCGGGCGACGACCGTGACCTCCCCGTCCGGTGTCCCCGTCGGCGCGTCGAGGCGCGCGTGTCCGATGTCGATAGTACCGTTCCGGACCGTCCCGGGGAGCCGATTCGACGTGCCGACGAAATCCGCGACGAACTCGTTTGCGGGCTGTTCGTACACCGCCGTCGGCGTGCCGATCTGTTCGACGTCGCCGTCGTTCATCACGACGAGTCGGTCACACATCTCCATCGCCTGTTCCTGGTCGTGTGTGACGTACAGCGTCGTTACGCCGAGCTCGTCGAGCAACGCGCCGAGTTCCGTCCGGAGCGTCTGTTTCAGCTTCGCGTCCAGCCCGGTCATCGGCTCGTCGAGCAGGAGGAGCCGCGGCTCGATAGCGAGCGCTCGCGCGAGGCCGACACGCTGTTGTTGCCCGCCCGAGAGCGTCTGCGGGTCGCGGTCGGCCAGCGCTTCGATGTCGAGCATGTCGAGGAGCTCGTGGGCGCGGTCCCGCCGCTCGTCGGTGTCCACGCCGTGCATCTTCGGCCCGAAGGTGACGTTCTGCAAGACGCTCATGTTGTTGAACAGGGCGTACGACTGGAACACGAGCCCGACGTTCCGGTTCTCTGGCGGGACGTGCGTGACGTCCTCGGCGTCGTACTGAATCGTTCCTTCGGTGGCGGTCTCGAACCCGGCGACGAGCCGGAGCAGCGTCGTCTTTCCACAGCCCGAGGGACCGACAACGCCCATCGTTTCACCGTCGTCGATCGTCAGCGAGACGTCGTCGACGGCGAGCGTTTCGTCGTACCGTTTGGTGAGGTGGTGGAGTGAGACAGTGGTCACGAATCAGGCCCTCCGTCTCGCGCCGCGAGTCCCGACCAGCTGGAGCGAGATGGTCACGAGCGCTATCAACAGGAAGAACACGGACACCGCTGCGGCCGCGTTCAGGAACGAGGCGTTGGTGATGTTGTTGAAGAGGAATATCGACAGCGGCGGGGTCCCACGCGAGTAGACGATGTAGGAGAAGTTGAACTCCGCCGCGGCGAGCGTCCACGAGATAATCGAGCCGGCGACGATGCCCGCTTTCGCGTTCGGGACGATGACGGTCAGAAACGCCCGCGGCCAGGACGCCCCGAGCGAGCGTGCGCTCTCCTCTAGCTGCTGGAGGTCCATCGACTGGAAGCTCGACTGGACGGCCATGACCATGTACGGCGCTTTCAACAGCGAGTAGCCGATGACGAGCGCGACGCCGGACGTCGAGAGGTTCGGGTACGAGCGAAGGAACGCGATACCGAGGATGATTCCGGGCGCCAGCGGGAGGATAGCGAAGACGTTGACCCAGTCGCGACCGACAAAGTCGTAGCGGGCGATGGCGTACGCGATGGGGACGCCGACGACCAGATTGATAAGGACTCCGCCGAAGGCGAGCCCCGCGCTGTAGATCAGGGACGAGCCCACGGCGACGTCCGCACCGACCTCCGTTCCCATCGTCACGTCTTCCCAGTGGTCGAGCGTCGGCGGGCCGCTCGGAAGCGGCCCGACCCACTGGGTCGCGAACGACCCAGCGAACGTGAGCACGACGGGGAGCGTGAGAAAGAGCAGCGCCAGCCCGAACACGAACAGCACGAACGGGCGACCGAAGCGCGCCGAGAGGCTCCGTCCCCGGAACCGGCCCGCCATCAGATGCTCACCTCGGCGCTCGTGTAGCGAATCGCGAGCAGCGTGAACCCGAAGACACAGGCGAACCAGACCGTCGCCATCGCCGACGCGCCCGCGATGTTGAACCCGTTCCCCGCCCCGAGCTCTCGGTTTATCTGGAGCGTCCAGACGAGCAGGCTCTTCAGAATCAGAATCGTCCCGAAGATAGCCAGCGCCGTCCGGAACACGAGGATTACAGCGCCGATGACTCCGGGTTTGATCTGCTGGAACGTCACGTAGCGGAACGTCTCGAACGGTGTCGCACCGAGACTCCGAGCGGCTTCCTCCGCGTCGGTGTTCACTTCGGCGTACGTCCCGCGCAACAGCAGTAACGCGCGTGGAATCATCGAGTAGAGGTACGCGAAGAACAGCCCCGCGACGCCGGTCGCCGTCGCCAGCTCGGTCGGTGCTCGCCCCGACAGCACGGCGAAGACGTTCGTGACGATACCGGTGTTCCCCAGCAGGACGATTATCATGAACGCCGCGACGATGCCGGGCAGGCTGTTCGGGAAGGAGAGGACGGTCAGCAGAATCGGCTTCCCGGGGAGCTCGTACTTCTCCAGTGCGTGTGCGACCGGGATGGCGACCGCGACCGACGCGACCGTCGTCGCCACGGCGAACCAGAGCGTGTTGAACGCGATGGTCCGGTAGTACGGGTCGGTGACCAACTGCTCGTAGTGAAACAGCGTGAATCCCGCCGTGACGAGGCGCTTCTCGGAGACGCTCATCCGGAGCATCTCCGCGAGCGGCACGATTCCCGAGACCGACAGCAGTGTCAGGAACGGGAGACAGAGCGCGACGATTCGCCGCCGCTCTCGCTCGCGCTCGGAGGTCGGCCGGACCAGCGCCTCGACGGTCGCCCGAACCCGAACCCAGGGAGTGTTCGCTGTTGGTTCTATCTCGGCGGTCATCGCTTACAGACCGGCACCGCGCGTGATGTCCTGAATGATGCTCTGCTGTTTGTCGTTCAACGCCGTCTGGTCGACGGTGAACTCCGTTCGGTCGTACGTGCTCTGGTCGGGGAACTCGTCGGGCATATCCATCTCCGAGGCGCGGATGGGCCGAGCGTAGGCGTCGAGGAAATGCTGCTGGCCCTCGATGGAGAGCACGTAGTCCATGAACAGCTTCACCGCACCGGGGTTCGGCGCGTTCGCGAGCATCGCGTAGCCATAGAGGGCGTTGAACGCGCCCTCGTTCCCGTTCTCGCCGCTGAGCAGGGCGACACCGACGTCCTCCTCGGCCACGTCGTCGTTGTTGTATTTCAGGTCGAGACCGGAGTAGTCGTACCGGATGAACGACGCGTACTCCCCGCGCGTGAACTGTGCGAGGAAGTTATCGGTGTACTCCGCACCGCCCTCCTGAATCCGGTTGTAGTAGTCGATTACCGGCTGGACGTCGTCGAGACTCCCGCCGCGAGCGTTGTTGATGGACAGCGCTGCCGCGAGCCCGACAGCCGCCTGTGGCGTCTGGAGCGCGAGGTCTTTCATGATGTCGGGGTGGAGCAGGTCCTCCCACGTCTCCGGCTCGTCGAGCCCGCGCTCGTCGTAGAGGTCCTTCCGGTAGGTGAGCGCCGTCGTCACTTTCCGGGTGCCGGTACAGTGACCGTTCTCGGTTTTGGCGTTGTCCGGGACCTTGTCCCAGTTGGCGGGTTTGTACGTCTGTGTGAGCCCGTCCCGCATCGCCTGAATCGCGTAGCTGTAGCCGCCGTTGAACGCCGAGTGTGTCGGGTTCTGCGCGTGTGACCGCGCGTCCTTCAGCGCCTCACCGGACGAGCGGTCGTCGTCGTTGAGCTCGACGCCGTACTGCTGTTTGAAGGCTGCCATCACGGAGGGCCAGTTCATCCAGCCCGACTGGACGGCGTAGACGTACAGCTTCTCGTCGGTCGGGAAGTTCGCCGAGTTCACGGTCGTCTGTGAGTCGCCGTAGCCGACCTCGTACGTCTCTCCACCGCCCTGTCCGCCCCCGCCCAGGATACCCGAACAGCCGGCCAGCGCGGTCGCGACCGCGGCCGCGGAGCCTGTGAGCGCAGTTCGCCGGGAAACGCGTCTATCTTCCATGACATCCTGAAAGGACAATCAGGTGTGCATAAGCGGTTATATGATTGCTATATGTCCCGTTGGAACGTCACGTCCGGCTCCGTGGTCTACATAGTCGGGTATATATCGGACGCAGCTACGTCGCTGCTCACGCACCGGCGCGAGGGCGACGGCGGGGAGGTCGCGTTCCGTCGTAGCGCGGTTTCCGGTCGGTCAATCGGTCGAGGTCGCTGGTGTCGCCGTCTCCGTAGCGGCCATCGACCGGAGCTGTTCGCCGACCGCGGCCACGAGGGGGTCATCGCCGGCCTCACCGAGCACAGTCACGCCGAAGCCGGGCCCGTCGTCGTACTGGCCGACCGGCACCGCGACCGCAGACAAGTCGAGTAGGTTCACGTAATCGGTGTAGTATCCGAGGTCGGCGTTCCGTTCCATCGGTTGCTCGCGGACCTCCTCGATCGTGTAGATGGTCCCGACTGTCGGCGTGACGAGTACGTCTATGTCGTCGAACACACGTGCACTGGCTCGTTTGAGCCGTTCCAGTTCGTGCAGCGCCCGGAAGGTATCGATAGCGGTGTACCGGCGACCCTCGGTGACGATCCGTTCGACGATGGGGTTCATGGCGTCGGCGTGTGTTTCGACGAACGTCTCGATCGCTTCGAGTCGCTCTGCGAGCCACGGCCCCCCGTACAGTAACTCGGCGGTTTCGACGAACGGATCGAAGTCGACCCTGACGGACTCGCCGAACCCCGCAGTGACCGTCTCACACACCCGGTCGAACATCCGCTCCGCTTCGGTATCACCGAAAAACTCCAGTCCCGTCGTCTCGGGAAGGCCGACGGTGACCGCGTCCGGGTCCTGGGTCGGCGGATCGAACTGGGTGTCAGCAGCCAGCCGGCGCGAATACGGGTCGGCCGAATCGAAGCCGGCAATCACGGATTCCACTCGCAGCGCCTCCGAACAGGCGTCGGTGAAAACCGAGACACAGTCCAGACTGGCACAGGCGGGGACCACGCCATCGGTACTCACCGTTCCACGGGTGGGTTTGAGCCCGACGATGCCGTTACAGGCGGCCGGGACACGGCCGGAGCCGGCTGTGTCCGTCCCGAGCGCGAAGGCCACGTGGTCCCGAGCGACTGCGACGGCCGAGCCAGCGCTCGACCCGCCGCTGATGTACGCCGGATTGTGGACGTTCCGACAGACACCGTAGGGACTCCGTGTCCCGACCAGTCCGGTCGCGAACTGGTCCATGTTCGTCTTCCCGATCAGGAGCGCGCCGGCGTCGAGGAGCTTCTCGACGACCGTCGCGCTTGCTTCGGGCTCGTACGCGTACGCGGGACAGGCGGCAGTCGTCGGCAGACCGGCGACGTCGATGTTGTCTTTCACCGCGAACGGGACGCCGTACAGCGGCTGGTCGGCGGGTGCATCGAGCGCCTCAGCGTCCGCCAGCACGGCTTCTCTGTCCCGAACCGTGATCCACGCGTTCGTCTCGTCGGCTCGTATGCGGTCGAATACGGTCTCGACGGTCTGTTCGGGGGTTCTGTCGCCAGTGCTGTACTCGCTTCGGAGCCGGGAGATCGTGAGTGAGTCGTCTTCCATGTCGGGTCAGTCGGTGAAATCGGGTGTGTGGACGGCCTCTGCGATCGAGGTGATGGCGGCGTCCTCGAACGCTTCGCCGACGATACTGATACTGAACGTCGGTCCCTGTTCGTACTGTCCGACCGGTACAGAGACGGCCGAGAGATCGATCAGGTTGACGAAGTTCGTGTAGTAACCGAGCTGGCTGTTGATCTCGATCGGGTTCAGCTGCTCTCCTTCGATGGTGTAAATCGTGCCCAGTGTCGGTACGACGAGCGCGTCGATGGTCTCGAAGATGGCCGACGCGTCCTTCCGAAGTCGTTCCAGTCGATGGAACGCGTCGAACGCGTCCGACGCGGAGTACATCTCGCCGTCGCGGATGATACCCCGGACGGTCAGGTCGATGTCGTCGGGGTTTTCCTTGATGAACTCCCCGACGGTGGTCAGTCGCTCCGCGACCCACGGTCCGTTGTACAGCAGGTCGGACGCCTCCTCGAAGGTGGAAAAGTCGACCCGTTCGACCGCGCCGAACGTCGACCGGAGCGTCTCGACCGCCTCGTCGAACAGCTGTTCGGATTCACTGTCGCCGAAAAACTCCAGTTGCGCCGGCTCGGGCACGCCGATACAGCGGTCCGCCTCGTCACGGGGCCGTCTGTCGAACAGCCCGGCCGACCGCCGCGAGTACTGGTCTGCCGAGTCGAACCCGGCCGCCACTTCTTCGACACATGCGGCGTCGTCGACGGTTCGAGCGAGGACGGAGATACACGAGAGGCTCGCACAGCCGGGCACGACCCCGGCGTTGCTGAGCACCCCACGGGTCGGTTTGAGTCCGACGAGTCCGTTCAGTGCGGCCGGAATACGGCCCGACCCGGCCGTGTCCGTCCCCAGTGCGAACGGCACGTGACCCCGGGCAACGGCGACGGCCGACCCACTCGAAGACCCGCCGGAGATATACTCGGGATTGTAGACGTTCTTGCACGTCCCGTACGGGCTCCGGGTCCCGACGAGACCGGTCGCGAACTGGTCCATGTTCGTCTTCCCGATCAGGAGCGCGCCGGCGTCGAGGAGCTTCTCGACGACCGTCGCGCTCTCCTCCGGTTTGTAGGTGTACGCCGGACAGCCAGCGCTCGTCGGTAGGTCCTCGTAGTCGATATTGTCCTTTACCGCGAACGGAACTCCGTACAGTGGTTTGTCGGCGACAGACGCCGTCTCGAGCGCGGCGGCGTCCTCGAGTACGGCGGCCTGACTCCGGGTCGCTATCCACGCGTTAGTGTCGTCCTGCCCGAGTCGGTAGTAGACCCGCTGGACGACCTCTTTTGGCGTTAGCTCTTCGGCTGCGTACGCGTCGAGCAGGTCGCGCACACCCATCGTGTCCCTCGCTTTCGCGACCGTACTCATCTGCCGTCTCCCGAACCCATTGCCTGCCGTGGCAGTCGTCTCATCGTATACGACAGTGTGCAGTTCCGGACGGGTACTTTATCGCTTCGTAGTATCCATATGTAAAATATAATCACCAGCGCCATCCCGTTTGATATGCCCAGTTATACGCCGTATAAATGGACGAATAGCAACGGAACCGCGGCGACGAGATAGACGGCTCGCCACGGACCGAACTTCCCTTTCCAATCGTCCGGTTTCGGCGACGATATCGCAACTTTGTCAACCAAGAACACGCAGGGCTACAAAGAATCATTACTCATGGGCTGATAATGTTTAAGTATCTCTCCGAGACGCTTCGATGTATGTCATCCACAACCGGTGACAGCAGTGGAATCGTACAGAAATTACGGGAATTCTTCAAACAGGACTCGGAGCGCGACGAGTATTCGGACCAGCGGGTGCCGGACAGTGAACGCAAGGGCATCTGGAAACCCGCGACGGTGTGGATCGGGTTCGCAATCGCCTACTCCATCGCGTTCATCGGGAGCCAGATATACATGGGGCTGGGGATGCCCGAAGCGCTGTACGCCATCGTCATCGGGAACGTCATCCTCGCCATCTACGCGACCCTCATCGGTGTCGCAGCCGTCGACGGGGGCCTCAATTTCCCGTTACAGGTCAGAGAGGCGTTCGGTCGGAAAGGGGCGTTACTGCCCATCGCCGTTCTCGGGATACTCGTCAACGGCTGGTACGCGTTCCAGGCGTGGCTCGCCGCCGACGTGATTCGGGCGGCCTACGACCCGAACTGGTACGTCCTCATCACTCTGGTCGTCCTCGCGTTCGGGATTCCGGCAGTGCTTGGTGTCGACGCGATGTCCGAGATCGTCGAGAAGCTCGTCATCCCGATTATGCTGCTCTTTGTCGGATACATCCTGTTCGCACAGGTGATCCCCGCCGGGACGTCGATTCTGAGTCAGCCGGCACCCGGCGAGTCGATTCCGTTCCTCGTCGGCGTGGGACTCACGTGGGGGACGTTCGCCGTGAGTGGCACCGCGACGGGCGACATTGTCCGGTTCGCGGAGAACAAGAAACAGGTTATCGTCGCGACGGTCATCGCCTTCCTGATCTGCAACACGGTGATGATGCTCGTCGGGGCACTGAGTGCCGCCGCGCTGGCCTCGCTCAACCCCTACTTCGGGATGATCGGCGTGCTGGGGTCGGTTCCCATCGTCGCGGCGGCCGTGGTCAGTCTCTGGTCGACGTGTGACGCCTGTAACTACGGGGCGACGATGGCGTACACCAACCTCTCAGACCTGGTTAGCTGGCGCGTCGCCGGCCTGATCGCCATCGTCGCGGCGTACGTGACGGCGATCACGGAGGTCATCTCCCAGCTCCAGAGCTGGCTCCTCCTGATAGGTATCGTCGTGCCACCGATCGGGGGCATCGTCATCGCCGACTACTTCCTGCTGCGCTCGCGTGGCTACGACGACGTCCGCACAGCGGACTTCAACTGGGCCGCCCTCGTCGCGCTGTTCGCGGCTGTCGGTCTCAATTACTACGCGTATCAGAACATCCCCGAAGCACTACCGGGTGCACTGGGCCTTATCCTGACGCTAGTCGTCTACCCCATCGCGATGCGGGTAGGGACGCGGGTGTTGGGTGACGACCGGATGGGATCGACGTTCGAGTCCTACGAGCAATCGGTCTCGACGTCACCGAGCGACGACTGACGGCGGTCGTTTTTTTCGGTATCGCTACCAACTCGACCCGTCCCAGACGGCGGTTGCTGTCGTCCCAGAGTCGACGGCGTTTAATCCGGAGACGGTCGTTCGTCGCGCTCCGACGGAGTGTTCGTCCGGATGTGACTGCTACTGGTTGTGCGGGATGCGAGGGACTGCTTGCCCGTTATCCACAGCGTGGCCGGTAGAAGAGAGAAAACGGGACTCGGGGCCGTTATACCAGTGCCGATTCGACGGCCTCGGTGAACCGTTCTGTGTCCGACACCCAACCGAAGACCCCGCCCTGCATCTTGACGGATTTGATGGCGGCGTCCCGGTTGCCGGGGTCGGTGGCGCCGGTCGCGTCCTTCAGAAGGGTACACCAGTAGCCGCGGTCGTTGGCTTCGCGCATTATCGTGTGCACACAGACGTCGGTCGTGATGCCGGCGATGACGAGATGCGTCGCTCCGAGCCGATTCAGTACCATGTCGATGTTGGTGTTTCCGAACGCCCCTTTGGTGGGTTTGTCGACCACCGGCTCGCCGGCTTCGGGGGCCAGTTCGTCGATGATGTCCCAGTTCTCGTGGCCCCGCGTCAGCAGCGGACCGACACCGCCGGGCGGCGTCTCCCCGATGCCGTGGCCATCACCCGCCATCTTGCTGCGCAGCAGCTTGTTGAACGGGGCGTCCGCGAGCTGCGGGTCGTGGCCCTCCCGCGTGTGGACGACGTCGATCTCGGTCCGCCGGACCGTCTCGAGCACCTCTTTGATCGGTTCGACAGCCCGGCGCGTCTGACCGAGGTCGTACCCCATCGTATCGACGTAGCCGTCGTAGCCACAGAAGTCCTGCTGCATGTCTATCGAGAGGAACGCCGTGCGCCCCGAGTCGAACTCGAGTTCGGCGGTCTCACCGAACTCGGGGCAGTCCTCTACCTCGACTCGAAACAGCTCGCCTTTCGGCGGGCCGTAGAGCCACTCCGGGTAGTGGATGACTCCCGTCTCCTGGTATCGCTCGTACGCCTCTGTGACTTTTTCGAGGTACGTCCCGCGACCGTCTCGAGGCGCTTGGACGAAATCTTGGTTTGACATATGTGCGTTGTCTCCTCGTACTTCGTTTGGACTGGTCGAATTTCGACGTATAATAGTTCTGTCTATACAATAGATGGGCATTAGAGTGCCTAATACGCTAACTCGTGGGCGATTGACGTACGGTCAGTTTGCGGTGACATTGCGGTTCAGACTGGACGTATGTCGACCCGGCTCGGGGTGTCGACTGCTGGCTCCCGAGGCTGCTCTCACGTTCCGTGCCGCCGTGTTGACACCGGTTCCGGCCGCCTTGCAACCACTGTGTTGGCGGACGTGACGGAACCGATTGTTGTAAAAAAGGGCGCGAAATTTCCGACTGCCTGTAGTATATAAACGGATACTACTAGCACAGGGAGAGTCTTATTATGAAAGAGTTGCGGTTTTGTACAGCTATACCGTGTGGCGACTGCTGTTCGTGGTATGACGGTCGATACAGTCATCACGAACGGTACCGTCGTCAACCCGGACGGAACAGTCGAGGCGGACGTCGCGATCGACGGCGAGCAGATCGTCGCCGTCGGTGACCAGTCGACGCTGCCGGACGCGGAGACGACAGTCGACGCGTCGGGGAAGATGGTCCTTCCCGGTGCGGTCGACGTCCACGTCCATCTGGACGACATGTTCTCGAACGACACCTACGAGACGGCCTCGAAGGCCGCGGCGCTGGGCGGGACCACGACCTTCATCGACTTCGCCTGGCAGGCCTGGGACAGCGAGGGAAGCATCTGGGACGAACCGAGTACGTTGCTCGAAGGCATCGAGCGCAAACAGGAGAAGGCGGCCGACACGCTCATCGACTACAGCCTCCACGGGGCGATCACGCGCGACGATTACGCCGTGTTCGAGGAGTTCCCCGAGGTGATAGAGCGCGGCGTAACCTCGATAAAGATGTTCACGGCCTACGAGTTCGGCCTGTCCAGTGGGTTCATCAACGAGGTGTTACAGGAGGCCGCGGACTACGACCTCGTCGCCGTGCTCCACACGGAGGACTCGTCGGTCTGTGAGGTCATCACCGACCGGTTCAAAGCCGCCGACAACGGGGAACCGGAGTACTATCCGAAATCGCGGCCGGACTACGCGGAGGCGATGGCCGCCGACAACGCGATCACGATGGCGATGGAGGCCGGCTGCCGGTACTACGGCATCCACACCACCTGCCGAAAGGCGGCCGACGTTATCGCCGAGCACCGCGACGACCACGGGGAGCTGATACGGGCCGAAACGTGTACCCAGTACACCGTCGCGGACGATTCGTTGTTCGATGAGGTCGGGCTCCTCCCGATGGCTGCCCCGCCTCTCCGAAAACCGGACGACAACGAAGCGATGTTCGAACATCTCGACCGCGGCACCATAGATGTCGTCTCGACCGACCACTGCGGCTATACGACCGAACAGAAACAGGTCTACCCGTGGTGGGAGGGGACCTACGGGATGAACTCGTTGCAGCGGAGTCTGCCGGTGTTTCACGACGAGGCCGTGTCGGAACGCGAGTTCAGTTACCCGTTCCTCGTCAGGAAACTGGCCGCGAACCCGGCCCGGATATTCGGGCTCGAGAACAAGGGGACGATTACGCCGGGCACACACGCGGACATCGTCGTGTTCGACCCGACTCGCACCAGCCCGATCGACCCCGCGGACAACGCCTCTATCGCGGACTTCTCCGTCTACGAGGGCCGGGAGGTCGGGACGGTCGAACAGACCTACGTGCGCGGTGAACTGGTCGCCGACGACGGCGAAATCGTTCAGGATGCCGGCTACGGCGAGTTCGTCGAGCGCGAGATACCCTCCTGGGGGAACCGGCATGAGTAGCCCCCTCTCGGTCCCGGAAGCGACTATCGGGGAGATACATCGGGCGATGGACGAGGGGACACTGACGAGCGCGGAACTCGTCGAGACGTATCTCGACCGCATCGCGGCGTACGACCGTGACGGACCCGAACTGACCGCGATCGTCACCGTGAACCCGGACGCCAGAGCACGGGCGGCGACACTCGACGACGAGTTCGCGGCCAGCGGCCCGGTGGGCCCACTCCACGGGATTCCCGTGCTGGTCAAGGACCAGGCCGAAACGGCCGGGATACCGACCTCTTTCGGGTCCGAGGCCTTCAGCGAGTACACGCCGACCGAAGACGCCGAACTCGTCGCACGGATAAAGGACGCCGGCGGTATCGTGCTGGCGAAGACGAACCTGCCCGACTGGGCCGCCTCCTGGTTTGGCTACTCCTCCGTTCTCGGTGAGACCAAGAACCCGTACGCACTCGACCGCGACCCGGGTGGATCGAGTGCCGGAACCGGCGCCGGCGTGGCGGCCAACCTCGGGACCGTCGGTGTCGGCGAGGACACCGGTGGCTCGGTCCGCGTGCCGGCCTCGTGTTGCAACCTGTTCGGTATCAGGGTGACGACCGGGTTGATCAGCCGCACGGGGCTCTCTCCCCTGGTCACGCGCCAGGATACGGCGGGACCGATGGCTCGTACTGTCACGGATATGACGCGGTTGCTGGACGTGATGGTCGGCTACGACCCCGCGGACCGGTGGACGGGTGCTGTCCACCGGGCCCAGGCTGCTGACTACCTCGACCAGCTGGATACCGACGCGCTGTCGGGCGCCCGTCTGGGCGTCCTCCGGGACGCCTTCGGCGACGATGGCGATCCGGACGCCGAGCCGGTCAACGCGGTCGTCGAGGTGGCCCTCGAACGAATCGCCGACGCGGGCGCGACGCTGGTCGACCCGGTGACGATACCGGACCTCGACGAGCGAATCCGGGAGACATCGCTGTACGTCCTCCAGTCCAAGCGCGACCTCAACGACTTCTTCGCGGCCCGGGACGACGCCCCCGTCGACTCGGTCACGGAACTGTACGACCGGGACGCCTATCACGACAAACTCGACCTGTTTGCCGATATCGCCACCGACGGTCCGGCGGACCCGACCGCGGCGGAGTCGTACTGGCGGAAGGTCGCGGCTCAGGAGGCACTACAGCGGGAGATACGGTACGTCCACGCCGAGCACGACCTCGATGCGTTGATCTTCCCCGACGTGCAGGTCGTCCCGCCGACGCGAGCGACCCTCCAGGCGGGAATCGATACGGCGGCGTATCCGACCAACACGGTTATCGGGTCTCAGTCGTCCTGTCCAGCCGTCTCGATGCCGGCGGGCTTTACCGACGACGGACTCCCGGTCGGTGTCGAGTTACTCGGAACCCCGTTTCGCGAGTCGAGCCTGCTGTCGCTCGCCTACAGCTACGAACAGGCAGTCGACCCGCGCCGACCGCCGGAGCACGCGCCCGAACTGCCCACCTGACCGCTTCGCGAACTGGGCACGTCCGGACGGGCCTACGTCTGTGTCGTGAGCGAGACCAGTTCGATGTCCGTCCCGTCGAGACGCCGGTGTATCGCATCGAGGATTTCGACGACGTTTGGCGTGTCCCCGTGGATACAGATGCTGTCGGCCGGAATATCGAGTGTGGTCCCTGAGACGGACTCGACAGTCCCCTCGGTCGCGATCTCGACGAACCGGTCGGCGACGACCGTGGGGTCACGTGCCTCTTTGCGCTTCGGGATGATGACGCTCCGGTCGTCGCGGTAGTCGAGGTCGACATACCCCTCGAACACCGCGTCGAGGGGAGACTCCGTCGCGAGGTCGTAGAGCTGTATATCCGTGGCCAGGTATGTCAGCGTCGGGTCCACCTCGACGATACCTTCGAGGACGGCACGGGCGTGCTGTTCGCTGTCCGAGAGGATAGCGTACAGGGCGCCGTGTGGTTTGACGTGTGTGAGCGCCAGCCCCTGTGTAGCCGCGACGGCGCGTAACGCACCGATTTGATACACCACGTACTCTCTGGCCTCCGTCGGCGTGATATCGATCTCGCGCCGGCCGAAGCCGAGCTTGTCCGGCAGCCCCGGATGGACGCCGATATCGACGCCCTCGGCGGCCGCGGTTGCGACTGTCTCGTGCATCACGTGCGGGTCACCCGCGTGGAACCCAGCGGCGATGTTCGCCGCCGTGATGTATGGACAGACTTCGGCATCGCTGCCCTTGGTGTACGTCCCAAAGCTCTCGCCCATATCGCAGTTGATGCTTATGCGGACGGGCATTCAGTACGCACCTACTGTCTCCGGGGACGGTTTAGGAGTGGTCGCGCCGGTCCCCGTGACAACAGTCCCCCGAGTGGCCGGGGATGTGTGGTGTTCTGGCGCGGCGGAGAGACGTGCCCTGCTGAGTGTCGCGGCGTTGGTCTGTTCAGCCATCAGTTCCCGTCCAGGACTGGATTGAGTCCGGATTTCAACCCTTCGTATAAACTGTAAGCACACCTAATATCGGTTCGCTACGTCGCGGAGTCAGCCGTCAGACGACCCCCTCGAAACTGGGCAGGTCGGGCCACTCCTCTCGCCCAGCGAGGGCAAGAAGACGAGAGCCCTCCCGAGACCCTGCTCACCCGCCCAGCCCTCGAAGCACCACCGTCACCCTCGTCTCGCCACGCTGGCTCGTCGTCGTCACGTCGAACCCCACCGCCAGCACGTGCGTGCGGTCGACGCGTCCCTGGACGACCACGCCGCGGTCGGTGACACAGTCCCCGAACTGGCGGTCCGGACCGCCCGGGCAGTTGCCACGCTGCCACGCCTGCGCCGCGGTCGTATTGTAGGTGATCTCGGTGACGGTCCCGCGCTCGATTTCGGCGCTCCCGAGCCGCGAGCGGACCGGTGCCAGGTCGCCGCGGAGGTCGGTCACCGCGGCGTCGCGGTCAGCCCACGCGTAGCGCCGTGGCACGTCGGCGCTCTCGCGGGTCACGGTCCGGTCGAGAACGCGAACGGTGTCGGCCGTCGGGTCGTCGTAGGCTGCGGTCGCCCGCACGTCGCCGTGGTAGCCGAGCTGGAGGTACGCGAGGACGACGGGCGCGAGCGCGACGGCGACCAGCACCGCGGCGACGAGAACGAGCTGGCCGCGCTCGGTCACGCGTACCACACCTCGATTCGGACGGTCCCGGCGCCGGTCGGCACCGTCGCAGTCCCGGTCGTGGTCCGCTTCGGTATCGGCGTCCCGACCGAGCCGTAGGGCGTTCGGACCCGGAACAGGACGTTCGACGGGAGGATGCGCTCGACGCGCCGCTCAAGCGCGTCTCGCTCGCGCTCGAAGGCCGGCTCGCTGGCGACGAGTTCGCCCAGACGGGTCGTCCCGTCGTGTCGCGCGGGGTCGTTCTGCAGAATCGTCGCCGTGTCCTCGGCGTACGCGGTCAGTTGTGGCCCGCGCGTGTCCGGCTCCGGCGTCGCCAGCGTGAATCCGAAGGCGACACCGAGAATCAGCGTCGCGCCCAGCGCCACCTCGACGAGCGAGAGCGGCAGTTGCGCCCTAGACATCGACCGTCACCGCCAGCGTGGCTTTTTTCGTGCGAGGCGTCTCGTAGGTGACCTGTACGGAGCCGTTTTCGACCCTGCCTGCCGTCTGAAAGTCGATGCGCGTCGTCTCGTAGGGCGTCAGCCGCACGTCGACGGTCCCCCGAACGCCGCTGTCGTTGTGCAGACGGACCTGGTCGTTGACTCGCATCGTCCGGACCGCCGAGCCGTTGCCCGGGGTGAACGTGACCGTCGCGCTCGTGGCCCGCCGCGGCAGCGTGACCCGCCTGCTCCCGGGCGTGAGCGACACTGTGTCCGTCCGCTTGACGAGGACGAGCCGGCGCATCGTCGTCCCGCCGTCGGAACTGCGTCCCGACGAGGATCGCCTCGCGTTGCTCGGCGCACCGCCGTCCCCGGTCGTCGCAACGGTACGCCCGTCGAGCGCCACCTCGACAGCGTAGTCGCCCGTCGCCGGTATCTCTCCCCGGAGCGCGGCCCCGTCGAAGTCGTTCACCCGCGAACCGTTCAGCACGTTGGCCCGGTCGGTGAGCCCGCCGTCCGCGGCGACCAGTTGCGCGGCCGTGGCGGCGGCCACTCTGCGCTCGTCCGGCGTCCGGTCGGCCCCTGCGATGGCTGTATCGGCCAGTCCGAGCGCCAGCGCCGTCACCAGCGTCAGCAGGACGAGCGCGACGCCGACGGCGGGCAGCGTCGTCTGTGCTCGCTGGCCCGCTGTCGGTGCCATTTTGGTCACCCCGCTCGGTGCTCCCTCTATGTGGTCGCTCGACTCGCTCGACCTGCTGTTCGTCGGGGGGTTCGTCGCGGCGGTCTGTCTGGGTATCGCCGGATTGGTGACCGTCGCGGCACCGCCCGGCGTCCCCGGATTCGTCGGCGCGCTCGCCGGCGTCTTCCTGCTGTTCGGGCTGGTCTTTCTCCTGCTCGGCGTCGTCGGCGCGCTCCTCGTGGCTCTCTTCGATGAGTGACTCATCCGCGTTCCTCCAGTCTGACCGTCAGATTCCCGCGCGTGCCGGTCACGCTGACCACCGTCTCGGCGCCGCTCTCCCACGTCCCCGTGACGTGTTTGAACGACGGCTACGACACTGCACTTACGCTAATCCACTGGAAGCGACCATTTCTCCCGACCAGTACGGTACTGTAGTCCTCAACGGTCAGTTGGTACCGGTCTCTTGGACCCCACTCCCAATCAGTGTGTTTCGTGGAATCGAAGCCGTCGTTGGTTCGCCCAGTGTAGATTTGCCACATCTCTCCACGTCGACCATAGCGTGGCTTGATACCGAGCTCTAGACAGAGACAGAGGACATCCCCAGCAAGTTCTGAACTCGTCGTATAGTACACGCCGTAGTCGTTCCCATCGCCCCAGAAGAGAACTTCCAGTAAGAGCCTTTTCTGAGCGAGATTAAGCGTCCAGACGAATGCTGGGAGTCGCATCTCTCGGCACGTCCTCCCACATAGTTTCTCTATGAGGTCTGCATACACTGGTGCCCCAACTGAAAACGACTTATCACTGACACTCACTGTGATTCCGAGGCAGTCGAATAACTCGCGGATTGTCTGTCTGTGCTCTGGCGTTTGCTGTGCAATCTGGACGATGACAGATTTCTCCGTCTCTGTGAGACTGCCCTCAGTGACAAACCAACCAATCAATTCGACGAAATCGTTCCCATCGAATTTGTACGGCCGGCGTCGCTGATTGGAGCCACCTCGAATCGTGACCTCGTCTGCAAGCGCTTCGATGTCTCCTTGATACTGTTTGAACATCTCTGGTTTGAACTGGAATCCCGTGTAGCCGTTCTGGTGAAATGGCTCACATCTCTCCGGGAGCTGACTTCTGAAGCTCAAACCGTGCTCCTCGGTGGTTACACAGATTTCGTAGTCCTCTAGGATATCGGTGATATCGACCTGTCTGAGGGGCGTTCCATGCAGGCTGTTCCAGTCGTTGATGAACTGATAGAAGCGTTTCTCACGCAAGTCACCGGCACGCTGGAATCGGATTTCACCAAGCCCCTTTGTTGTGTAGGGCACCAGTTGGTCAGGATGTAAGAACAGGTCTGCCCGTCGCGTTTGAATCGTTCTGAACCTGCCTTCGAAATCCAGCCGCTGGATATCCGTGACTGGCTTCGTTTTGATAAGTCCAGTTGTGGGATTGAGAGTGTAGAGCATCTGCCCAATATTGAGGCTGTCAATTCGGCGTGGCCCCCGGGTTGTAATCACCTCAGTATCACCAGTAAAGCCGCCATCTGCCAAACGGTGAATATCGCCGAATGTTCCAGCACTTTCAGTAGCTGTTGGTACGTCCATCAGGGTGTCTGGTCCCGTCTTGGTATATAAGTGGGCGTGGCGATATCCCCCGAAATCCAACCTTGGAAAAACGCACCGCTAGAAGAGTATGATATGAGAAACAGGGAGCCTAGGACGGGGTCGAAACAGGCGTGGCTTGCGCAGGTGCTACCTGTCGTGGTGAGGACGCTGTCTGTGGGTTTCTACGGCTCGTTTAGGAATTCTTCGCTCTCACCCACTCACGAACCTCACTGAAACCTGATCACTCCCAAGGATAGGAAAACCCATAGACGGCGCTATCCTTGGATACTCCCTGAGAACGAATACTATGGAATCTGTCTAGTTATTCAGCGATGGGAAAGCCAACCTGCGTGACGAAGACGTGGCTATTCCACGGGCTCTATCGCTCTCTGGGCGCTTTGCGCTTCTTCGCGTCGACGCCACGTGCACATCCCCACGGGAACGGCCCCGTCCTAGTCGCCATTTCTTGTCTCTTCACACTCCTTAGCGGGGCGATTTTCCAAGGTTGGCCATATTCCGCACGCATGAGTAATTGCCCATCGCTATGAGGTCGTGAAAAGTGTTCTTTTCATGCTTGGTGACTGTCTGTCTGGTTGTTCCCCCCAATCAACCGATAGAGAGAGTAAATTGATACGAGGTCCATGGTTGACGCATTTCTTTTGCAACAAGAGATTGATAAGGCCAGACATAATGACGTGTACTTATGTCTGAACAAAGTTCTTCTGAGACAGAATTAGGTCTTGTTTCTCAGGAACGCTGTGGACGATGTGCCGATATCCGGTCTCGCATAAAGGGAACGAGTATTAGATATCTTTCTCACACCCTCGGGAACGCCCAGCCGTATATTGTAGCAGTGCCCGAGGGTTACGAACCCAATTGTTTCCCACCGAAAATCGACCGTGAACCCGAAGCCAAGGGCCATGCCGAGGTAAACAAATTCCTTGACGAATTCTTGGGCTGATCTGCTCAGTTGTCTCTATCTGCCTCTATGGGCTCTTTATTCAGCGGAGAACTCACAGCACGTCTCAGAGTCGATTCAATGCAGGCGACGATGACTCCGAAGATCGCATCATCCAGATTAATTAACCAGTGTCTCAGCAGGACCCTTCACCCAGCCTCCTCGATCATATCTCGCACCTGCTCGACCGTGAACATCCCCGTACATCCCGCGGTATCGATTCGGAACTGACTCGCCGGCGTACTATCGGCATACGTCTTCTCTACACGCGGTTCTCCCTCCAAGGGGTCATTCAATGCGCCCAGCACACGATGGGCCTCAGAATGCGACATCGTGACCCAGATCGCCTCATCGGGGTCACACACAGCCATCTTATCGAAGTCCTCAGGCACTGCTCTGCGAAGATCGTGATTCACTCGTTCGGCTTCGAGCGTAATGCGAATATGACCATCCTCGTCCAGCCCAACCACGTCGATTCGATGGCGGTTGTACTCACTCATTTCCTCGGCTAACTCCTCGCTATCGCCGCCCATTGCACTCGCTGCAGAGACGACCGTACTTTCTTGCTCATCGAGCTCGAAATACGGGACGACGTCGACGACTGGTGACTCGTCATCTTCGACATAGTGCGTCTGGAGATACTGACGACCAACCTCCACAGCCAGAACATGCTGAGACGTCTCATCTAAATCGCCCTTGCCGTGGCCATAATCGACGCCCTTGCGATAGTGCTCGCCAATCAAGCTTCGCCCCGACGGCGTCACCGAATACAGGCGATGGGGCCGATCCGTATCGTGTTTGAGTATCTTTGCTTCGACCAGATCCGTCACAGCTTCGCTGTCGATATCGAGGTACTCCTGGAGTCGAATCATGCTGTCGTACAGCAAATCATACTCCAGTGGATCATAGCGCAGTTGCTGGGCATTGTAGACGGCCTGGACGAACATGAGCTGTCTATCGGAAAAGTCGGTCACCTCTCGTTCATCCGGCGTGAGCTTCAGGTTCACCTCACAGATGGGGACGTCATCCCGGTCCACTTCTTCTAGGATGGCACAGCACTCGATAGCCCGGGACATTCCCGACCCATCTGGGTCATAGCGACTCTCACACTCGGTACAGAAGAGCGCATGAACCTCGCCGTCGTAGCGGACCGTCTCAGGCAGTCGATTCGTATAGGGCAAGGCGCTGTCGACGCGTTCTGGGCCCGTCTCTTCGTCATCCGAATCCTCGACTGTACTGGGTTCGACCAAGCTCAGTCCCACAGTGCTCTGTATGCGCTCTGTGAGTGCCGTGGTGGCATCCTCGAACCCACTGCGACGTGGCCCCTCTCTTGCTGCGGGATGGCCTCTCGGAGGCGTGAGCGAGCGCACCAGAAACGGCTGGGGTTCGTCTTCATCGAAGGCCGCAGGCAGGGAGACCAACCACTCCCCACGACGGAGTGCACGGAGTCGATTCCCCACGTCACTGGGGGACATTTCGTCGGTGGCCAGTCGCTTCGCCAGCCGTTCGTCGACGGCGACGTTACCCGTCACGATAGTCGAGACGTTGTTCAGTACCTCCTGATAGGCTCGCTCGCTTCGCTCACGCAGCTGGGATGGAAATTGCATCGCGAGTGTGACCGAACACTCGAAACTCCGTGATTGAGAGAGGAGTTCCGAAAGCAAGGACGAATCTGCGATACTCGCAGCCTCTTCGAGATAGCAATTGACCAGCGGGAGGTCAGCTTTCTCCTGGTCGTCTTCACTGTCAGTCTGTTCTTTTGCGCGGCGTTTCAGTGCCGACCAGAGATTCGAGATAATCAACAGCGTGAGTGCTCGCTGGGACTCACTTCGCAGCCCGCCCGTATCGAAGATAATCACGACGTCCTCGTCCAGATACTCGAAGAGGTCGAAATGTGGGTCATCACTCTCTTCGCCCCGCTCAGGGACGTGATTGAAAATTCGCGCAAGTCGGGGATTGACCGGAATCTTCTCGATACGGTTTGCCACCCCCTGCATAATCTCATCGAAGGTCCGGGCTCGATTGGCCACGACGCCGGCGAGCATCCGCTCTAAGTCCCCATCCGAGACCGGAGGCGCACTGTTGCGGTCGTGCATCTCTTGGAGTGCGCCATGGAACTCTCGGTGGCTAAAGGCCTCCTCACCACTGACGGGGTCGAACATCGCTTTGACGATGTAGCGAATAATGTCCGGCGAGCGAACGGCCTGCTCGAAGCGGTCACGGCCCATGAGCGCCACGAGAATCTCGATATAGTGTTCGACGCGGTCTTCGACTGCAGCTGTCCGGGAAATCCCTGCGTCGAGTTCATCACGGATATCAAAAAACGAGAATGCCGGGAGGATGTCGGCACAATCGAAGTACAGGACGTTCTCCAAGCTCCCGTAGCGCTCGTAGTGCGCTTGCATGTACTCGACGGGCATTCCATCGCCTTTCGGATCAATCAGGATGTCAGCGCCGTCTGTGGCCTCGTGGTTATCCAGTAGTGCGTTGATGAGGCTCGTCGATTTCCCAGAGCCAGTCTTGCCGAACCACGCAAGATGCAGTGACTGCAGATCTGGCGGGAGTGAGATCGGGTCTGGTTCCGGCGTGCTATCCTGTGTGAGTGGATGGCCAATCGGGAGGCCCTGGGTTCGGTACTGTGTGAGTTGATGTACGGGCGGGTGGGCCATGGGCTGGCGCTCTCCCGGTGTGGCATTCAGCAGGCGACGTCCCGAGGCCGTGAGTGCAGCCCCATCGAGGAGACAGAAACTCCCCACTTCGCTTGCATCGGTGATGAGCACTGGCGAGGGTGGATTCGCCCAGGGAAACTTTCTGATGAGCCCCCCGTTTCGAGTGTTCTCTCGGAAGTCCGTGGCCTCGATATTGTCGACGACGTCCAGGGCGGACTCGCCAGTCAGAACCTGTCCATCCAGCTCGTAGGTCGTCTGATTGAGGTGGGTGAACGCTGTTTCGAGGTCGTGGGCGATGTCGGTCGATGACACGCCCTTAGTTTCATTTGCAGCTTTGGGGCCCACGGCTGCTCGGCAGTTGACATCGAAGGAGTGTCTCGGGTCTCGCTCGGTGAGCTCTCTGAGACGTTGTTCGTCTGCGGCGGTGAGATGCTCGACATCGTCTTCGGGTGCGCCAAAGATGGCGTTGGTGAGCGTCCCTCCGAGTGTATCTGTCCCATCTTCGAGAGCGAGTTGGCGTGTTTCGAGCTCGGTAGACCAATCCGGTTTCGCCCGTATGAGCGTCTGAAAGACCACGGGATAGGGACTGTTCGCAATCGTCTCTGTGACGCTCGTCAGTGGGAGGTGTGTCTGTTCGCTCTCGTAGAAGTGATCGACAGGTGTGAGGCGGGTTTGCCAGTCACGACGATGAGACGTGTGGCGTTCGTATTCGATGGCTGTGGGACTTGTGTTGGTCTCTGTCTCCGGTGTGACACCGGAAAGCAGGTGGGCTCTGGACAGTTGGACGCGTTCGAACGCATAGGCGTTCGGAAAGAGTCCTCTGAGGGTGCCTTCGAGTCCGTCGAGTGTTTCAGACGGGACGGTCCGGACGTAATAGGAGAGTTCATCTTCGTTTCCGATGAGCAGCCACTCGATAGTGGGTGGCTCCTCGTTCTGAAACAGTCCACCGAGAAAGCCAGTGGAATCGGTGTGACTGTCGAGGCGGTGGAGGCGACGCGTATGCGTCTCGATATTGTCCGGGTCGAGTGGGTCAGTGGCTGGTTGGATTCGAATGTAGGTGTCCGTCGAGTCTGCAGGGACAGGAAGTGTCTCCTCAGTTGGCGGGGCGTGGGCCATTATTGCTGGATACTCTCCAGTTGCTGGACGCTGAGATAACGCTTCTCGAATGATGATTTCGCCTAGCAGTTGCTATCCATTCACAGTGTCACTGTGTCTGTTTCCAAGGTTAGTGTGAGGGGCTGTACTGCCAACCTTTGGCGGGTAGAGCCATCCTTGGAAATCGTTGTCTGGTGGTATATTCCGTAGGAAGATGCACTTACAGCAACCTCGAAAGCCCTCGGACCGCTCGCGGTCGCTGGCCAACATCTCCTCGCTTCGCTCGGAGAGGGGGCACCCAGACGACCAGGTAAACGCGACCGGTCCTCGCCCTTTCAATCCACCAGGAGATGGTGTTCAGAACCCAGTCGAGAGCCGGGTGTCTCTACTGCTCTTCAACTCGAACCGTTGTGCCACCCGTCACGTCCTGTAGTGGTTCCGTGTCTGCAATCTCAGCAACCACTGTGACCGGGGCAGCTGCACGTGGTTCGTTCTCGTGACTTGCCGGCGTTTCTCCCCAGAAGAGACAGAGTGCGTTCCCGTCTGGCCAGTAGGCAACTGTGCCGACTGGTACTGCTGTTTGTGTCTCCTCTGGTGGCACATCGACGTCCGTACCGAAGTACAGTTCATCGCCCCAGCGAGTTGCCTCGCCTCCGAGTGGTAAGGCCTCAGCGAGTGCATCCTGAGTTGCCTGATTGTTGTCACTCCACGATGCGGTGAGTTCGTGCCCATCGACGAGGACTCGAAGGTCGCTCATGGGGTTGAGTGGGAAGCCAGCAGTCAAAAATGGAGTGTCAATTAGAGGCGCTACTTTCAGATATCTTTGTCTGAAATAGCCCCCCGATGAAGGCTGCAAACTGGGTACTGAAGTATTGATCAGGATTAGCCGATAACCAGTACGCCGTACTGAACAAAGAGTGGGTAGTTATGACTAGATAATGAAGATAATATAGATAATCACGCTTTTGAGACGGCCTGTTTCACCTTTTCCCATTTAGTGTTATTAATTCCCTCAGGTCTACTGTATGGGAGTTCACATCTTGAAAAATGTTTCGCGTATGCTCTCCAATCACCTCTTGGGAGAATAGAACTACAGGTTGGGCAAGCATACATTCTATCACTGCTATCGTTTTGGTTATCGCTTACCTGATTCCCATTATGAATAGAACCATGACAGCTTTTGCAAACTGTTATTAGGTTGCTCAGTTTATCACTTCCGCCTACACTTTTTGGAACAACATGGTGAGCGTGAAGTTCAGCATCCCCTCTCCTCCTACCTTTTTGGCCGCAATTTTGACATTCGTAGTTATCGCGCTTATATACCTGTCTCCTTCGTCTATCCCAGTCATCCGGATAATCAGGCATAGAACCTTAGTGATACTGCAACTTAGTTAATCTAGTGATTATACTTTCACGACTTAGACGATGTAGCGCCACATGGTGAGCGGGTGGTCGCCCGTTCCCATAGGGGCATCAATGAATGTACGCTCTGTATTGACCAAACTTGAGGCAAAACATCTTCCCTGAAGCGGATTCAATGACAGCAAAAACTTCGCCTCAAAAGCCGTAATCGCTTAGCTCTCGTTGAGTAGCAACCGGACTGAATCAGACATCCCACTGACCCGGGCTGCGTGTTCGTACGATTCCTCTCGGATGCCATTCGTCACGTACGCAAAGCCGACGTCCGATTTGGAGTCACCCCAGACGAAGACACTCCCGAGGCCAGCGTGACCAAACATCTCTTCGGTGCTGACCGACCCGAACATGTCGTTTGCGAGTCCCCCGGTCCAGAAGCCGAGCCCATAGCGTGCAGGCCGCGAAAGTGTCCCATCAGAGTCGGTTTCTGCGTGGGTTGTGGTCGCCTTCTCGACCGTGTCGGACTCGAGCAACCGTGTCCCGTCCAGTTCCCCACCGTTCGCCATACAGGCGTAGAATCGCGCGAGGTTTCTTGCGGTCCCGATGCCATTCGCGGCTGGGATGACGGCTCGATGGATATCCTCTCGATTGAAGACAGCCGCGGAGTCCGAAGCTGGGATACCCAGCCCCTCGCCTGGATCACGACACCGGTCGAACACCTCAAAACCCGCAAGTGTCGCGACGTCATCTGGTTCATCCTCATCGAGTCCAATCGAGGACTGTTCTAAGCCGAGTGGCTCGAATACGTTCTCTGCGACATACTCATCGACGGGGTGGCCACTGATTCGGTGAATCAACTCGCCAACGATCCAGCCGTAATTGAAGGTATGATAGGCTGGCTGCTCGCCGGGTTCGAACACCGGGTCGATGCCTTCCATTGCTTCGACGACGCTGTCCCAGTCACTCCACTCCTCGACGGCTTCATCGAAGTCGCCGTATGGCACCCCAGCCGTGTGGCTGAGAATCTGTTGAATCGTGATATCGGCTTTCTGGCTGTCTTCCTCGGCGAACTCCGGCCAATGCTTGACAATCGGGTCGTCGTATGCAGCCTTCCCGGTCTCGATTAACTGTTGGAGTCCAACCCCAGCGTAGGGCTTCGTACACGAGAAGATGAGGTGGCGTGTCTCCGGTGTTGTTGGTTCGCCATCGGGGCCATCAATACCACCGGCGAAATCAACCACGAGTTCGCCGTCGACGTAGACTGCTAACTGTGCACCGTGATGTAAGCCAACGTCGAGTTGGCGGTCGAACTCGGCTCGAAGCCGTTCTCTGTCATGTTCAGAAAAGCTTGACATATTTGGTTGTGTTACGGTGTCCCAATAAAACTAGTCTCCAGTAGATTTTGGACCCGTCTTGGCCGTCTGTCGGTGCCTGTGGGCGGACACAGACAGCTCTCGTAGCGCGCTGTTGAGTCAGCTATGCCTGCTCAAAGATTTCGCCCTCATCAGCATCGAGTTCAGCTTCGAGTTCGCTGAGTAGCTCTTTGCCCTCTTCGTGGAGTTCCTTTGCCTGTTCCAGTGAAACATCGCCGTTTTCGAGCTGGTCGATAATCGATTCGAGTCGGTCCGTCTTCTCGCCGATGGAGTCGGTGGTACTCATAGTGAGAGGATGATGCCTAGCGCCAGTGCCAAGACGAGGAGTGCCAGCACGACGAGTGCGATTTTGAGTCGTCGGTTCTCCCGGCGTTGTTCTTTCGTCTCTTGTTCGTACGCTCGTTGCTGTTCGTACTGCGTTCGTGCGCTTTCGAGGCGATTCTCGAGTTCGGTGAGTCGCTCCGTACTCACTCGCTCGAATGCGTGATCGAGGTCTTGTCGGAGGGTATCAACCTGGCTGGTCACACGCTGGGTGTACGCTCGGTCTAGCCGTTCGGTGTTCGTTTCCAAGGATGTCCTCACTGTCTTCGTATAGGCTGTCTCGAGTCTGGTTTCGAGCTCACCACAGCGTGCTTCGAGTTCAGCTTTCTCGGGAACAATCTCACCAACGTGGGTGGGCGTCATCACCCGCATGTCTGCAACCTCATCGGCCAAGGACCGATCATTCTCGTGACCAACGCCAACGACCACTGGGGTGTCCGTATTGTGGATGACTCGACAGAGTGGCGTCTCGTTGAACACGCGAAGGTGCTTATCAGAACCACCACCCCGAGTGAGGACAATGACGTCGATTGTGGCATCATCATCGAGCCGGCTGATAGCCTCCATCATCGAGGCCATCGCATCCATCCCCTGGACAGCCGTGTTGTGAATCGTGATATCGACCGCCGGGTCCCGGTCTTGGATACTCGTCACCGCGTCTTCGCGAGCATCACTGTCGGCGCTCGTTGCAATCCCGATATGACGCGGTCGCTCTGGGAGTTCCTGTTTTGTCTCAGGATCGAGTAAGCCGTCTTCAGCAAGGATTTCTCGATTTTCCTCGTAGGTCTGCTGGTAGATTCCGTCGCCGACGCGGACGATATCCTCGACGATGACCGAGATATTGCCCCCGTCCTCGTAATAGGAGAGGTCGCCCTTCACCGCGACCTGGATGCCATCTTCGAGGTCAACGTCGATTGTTGAATGTCGAAATGAGAAAATGACGCAGTGAATCGTCGAGTCCTCATGAACGAGGTCGAAATGTGTGTGATTGCTTGAGGAGACTCCATGGTCTGAGACATCGCCGACGAGATACTCGAAATGGAGCTCGTCGGTGGCCTCGATGAGCGAGCCAATGTCCCCGTTGAGCGTATTGACGAACGTGACTGCCTCTGAGTCAAGACGCTCTTTGAGCGGGTCGAGGTCCGTCGTTTCTGGCTCGGTGCCCATTCACCTTGTCTGTGATTTGTGTATGAGTAAAGCGCTGGTGGTCGACTCAGTGGGACGTGTTCATCTCGATAGGGGTGTGTCGTGTGAATCGGTCTTTTGGAAGACTATACAGAGACACCCCACTGCTTCCAGTGAAGTGCCGGTATGGTTCTGGAGTTCACAGAGATAGACACACCCCACTGTTGCAAGTGAAGCCAGTCTGCTTCTGGTCTACCTAGACAGACACACCCCACTACTTCTTGTGAAGGTCGACTGGCGTCACTACTGTTCTGACCAACAGACACACCCCACCATTTCCAGTGAACAGCGTCTTCAGAGGCTTCCTCTTAGCTACAGCACGTTGTTTCTCTTCGCGTATTTTCGGATCTGCTCAATCGTTTCCGCAAGGGGGAGCGCATCACCCATCGCTTCTAACGCACTCCGGAAGGGGACGTTGAGTTCGTAACTGTGGTAATTTCCCCGTGAGCCGCTTCGATTTTCTGTCGCTTTGAGGATGCCGAACATTCGAAGGTCTGCGAGGTGGTTGTTCACTGAGCGCTGGACCAGGGGGGACGTCGTTGCGCTATCACACACGCGTTGGTACTCTTCGTACACATCGCGGCCTCGGCATGGAGTTTTTTGCTGGGCTTCCTTCGAGACGACTGCGAGGAGTACTAGTTTCCCGTGGACGGTGAGTTCGCGCATTCCCTCCTCGACGCGTTCAGCATTGAGTTTGTGTCGAGCGTCCTCGACGTGGTGTTCCTCGATCGCCTCGGCATCGGCGCTCTCTGCTGTCTCACCGGCCAACCGAAGTAAGTCAAGTGCCTGACGGGCACTCCCACTGTCTCTGGCAGCCAGCGCTGCACAGAGGTTCAAGACACCGTCTGCACAGGCGTCGTCAGTGAGTGCAATCTTCGCTCTGGAAGCGAGAATATTCGCTAACTCTGGAGCTTCGTATGGTGGGAACTGGAGTTCTCGTTCACAAAGCGTATCCTGGACGCGTGGGTCGAGCTGGTCACGGAACTGCAGGTCGTTGCTGATGCCGATGACACCAACGCTCGTCTGTTCGAGATACCCATTCGCCCGTGCCCGTGGTAGTTCATAGAGGAGTTCATCACGGTCCCCAATCGAATCGATTTCATCGAGGACAACGAGGACGGTTCCACCCAACGCTTCGAGTTCGCTGTAGAGTTTAGTGAAGACCGTCTGTTGGGGATAGCCAGTGGCGCTGAGTTCGTCTCCAGGATCTCTGAGTGCGTTCACCATCGCAATGGCGACCTGATACGAGGAGGTGAGCGTGTTGCAGTTGAGCGTGAGCACTGAGAGCGCAACGTCGTCGTAGGCCTCGACGTCTGCTTCGAGCATCCGAAGCAGGTACTCTGTGACAGCCGTCTTTCCCACACCGGTGTTTCCGTAGAGAAAGATGTTGTTCGGTTCCCAGCCGTCGACGATTGGCTGGAGGGCGTCCATGTAGTCAGCAATCTCTTCGTCTCGTTCTTCGAGTTCGTCGGGTTGGTACGATTCACTCAATGCGTCCTTGTTCGCGAAGATACTCCGGTTACGCTCGAACCCAGTCATGGGGTGTCTGGTCCCGTCTTTGCTTATAAATGGGTGCTTGGGAGTGTTGCTGGGTACACCCCACTGTTTCCGCTAAAGCGCTGATATGTTCTGGACGTATTGGAGGGGTGGTTTTTTTCTGTGGGGGTAGATATAGGTGTTCAGTGTCGGTGGAGGCGTGTAATCGGTTGTTCACGAGAAATAGTGGGGTGTGTCTGTGTGGGGATAGGAGATGTGTCTGGCGCTCAGTAATATTCTCAATGGATGACGGGTTCGGGCAGTCGTGCTGAATACAGCATGCGTATCACACACGGAATAGTTCTGAATGTGATTCGAGACAACTGTATTTTTACTATGGTCTGCCTCGGAGTACTAGTCCAAGACCGTCTCGGTATAATGGAGGGATTTCAAATTTATCTGCATTTCTTCCCCTTCCATCTTTAGGCTTTAAAACACCTAACTCATACAATTTAGTAATTGCTTCGTCGCCATAGGGAGATAGATCCTCAAATAACTCTGAGAGTTCATCACGAGTGAACTCTTTTTGTCTCATGCCCTCAAAGCTATTCACGTGTTCTTCTATTTCACCAAATTCTCCAAGATAGGTATTAACCCGCTGCTCAGAGACAGTATAATATGCATCTTTTACTGAGTTCCCTTCAATTAATTTCTTGTTCGGATTTGGATTTTCCTTGATTTGATTCTCTTTAGCCACATTACAGAAGGAAATGAGTTCCCTAGGGTAGTGTCCATCTAGACCATCTTTAATCCGATCTCTAATCCAGTCAAAAAGGTCTGCTTCTTTTGGGCCGCTATAAACCTGATCGGCGAAAACTGCATAAAATATCCTCTTTTGAGTTTCTATATCGTACTGATCGACAATATCGGCGTCTAAATCCTTGCTAATTGTGTCAGACACATATTCCTTCACTTCTGGCGATGAGAGCATTCGTTTATTTATCAATTTAATAAGAATCCCACTGTTCCACCCTAAATTAATTTGCTTTCCTAAGAACTTATCCATGTTGACAAAGCTTAGATCCTTCCAAATATCAGACCGAATTAACACTTTCAAATGAATGTTAGAAAAGGGGTCTCTCATAAATGACAATTGTGTTCTAAATAATGCCTCTAGCATCTCTTTGCGCTTCTCTGGATGTTGGCTTTGGAGTTCATCGATTTGATCGAATAACAACCAGACTTGCTTGTTTCTCTCCTCTAAAAATTCCTGTTCTTGTAACAACAGCTGGCGAATATCGATATCGCTCTCATGTTCAAAATTAATGGTCAGGTCCTTGATTGATATATTTCCGTTCGTCGGAGGTGAACCAATAAAGGCTTGCCACATTCTTTTTCCAAATGGGAGTACTCGGTGGTCGGGTTGTTCTCCCAACTTTTGAAGAACAGTCCCAAGTTCATCGGTAGCGGAGTATCCTTCAGACCCGATCTGAGAGGCTATTTTCAGGCTTATATATAACCTCCAAAATTTATCGTAATCAAACCCATCCTCTTCAACAAGATTTTTCAAATCTTCTCCCAATACGGTTTTGAAGCTCTCCCCACCCGTCGCTTTGATTATCGACAAGTTTTCTGGAAACTTATTAGGAAGTTTTTCTCGGGCGTAGTCTTCGTGTTCAGTGAACAATTTAAAAATAGCGCTCTTTCCTGAGCCTTTTGCCCCCTTTATTAATTGGGTATCACTATCTGGAACTCTTTCAAATTCGCGGGTTTTAACGAATAAATCCGTAAGATTATTTTCAGATTCGGCATCAACCTGTCCAAAATCTAATGACTTGAGCAGGCGTTCTTTCTCCATGATAATATCAAATATGAGTTGCCCCCAAATAAAAAACATTGGGAACAGTAATTAAGCATCAATTTAAAATGAGACGTGTTCACAAACACGAACCAATCTTATACGCTGACAAGCTTGTTCGCAGAATCACATACTGCTACATCCTCTCTATTCAGCAGTCCTTTTGTATCACATGCGGGACGATTCTTTTCCTATGACAGTGGTGTGCCAATCAGTCCAGCACAACTTGAAAGCCCTCAATCGTTCGACTCCCGCGACTCGCTGCGCTCCAGTAGGTGCTTGCATCGTCGGAGTTCGTCGAATGACCTCGCCCTTTCAGTCCACCAGGGAGGCGGTTGGGTTGGTCTAGTATGGCCCGTCCCGCTCGCCCGGCCGGACGCCCGCACCACGAACAGCGAACCGGTTCGCTGTTCGTTCCTCGCTCGCCCTTTCGGGACGGCAGCATCAAGTGCGGTTTCGGTCCTCATCCTTCGGACCGGAAACCGACTTGAAGCTGGACACTCGGGCGGGCTGGCCGGTCGCGCGAGACTAGTTGTACCTTCTCGTAGGTGCGCGCTGCCCGCGCCCTGTCGGGCGCGTGAAGGCGCGGACAGCGCGCGAGGATGTAGTCGATATGTGATGAGAGCCACGGCTGGAGAGTCGTGAAAGTTGGAAGACGCTGAGTGGGCGCCTTCGGAGATTCTGCAATGAGTATAGAGAACTCGATCCGATATGAAGTTTCGCACGATGAATACCCGGTCGAAGATGAGGCGGTCGTCGAGGAAGAGCCGGAGCTGCAGCGGTCGGTCCAACAGGAGATACAGTCGAAGGTCGATACGAATCATTTCGAGGCGGCTGGACGAGGACTGACCTTAGAAGCGGAAGAACGGATGGAAGCCCGGGAGGCAGAGATCGAGCGAACCAGTAGCCGGTGGGATAAGCGCCAAGACTCAGACCGAGAGGCACGGACGAGGGGGATTGTGGAGCGAGGAAACGAAGCGCGACGTCGACGATTTGCGAAGCGTGCAGCGAGCGTGGACCGATGGGAAGATTCAGATAGGGTGGACCCACGGGCAGAAATGACTCGGGAAGAACTGGCGAGCGTGAATCGGCAGGCCAAGCGGATACAAGAGCGAGTCCGGACGGGAACGACGACGGCGGCACTCTCGAAGAAGGTAGCCAGGCGGATTGCAGATGGGGCGGATATCGTGGATGCGTCGGTCTCAGTGACTGAGGAAGAATGGCTTGCGCCAGGGACGGTTGTGCCAATCGAGAAGATTGGGGAGGCAAATCGAAGCGAGGTGGACATTGCGGGTCGAGTGAAGGTCCTTTGGGAGTCGAGTTGTCCAGCGATCTCTCAGGTGGGGCTGATAGAGGATGAGACATCGGTTACGAAATTCGTCTCATGGACGGCCAGCGATCAACCCTTAGTCAAAGAAGGCGAGCGTGTGCGGTTCCGGTCGGTGGCCAAGAGTTGGTACGAGGGGCGTGTTTCGGTTGCATTGACGGGCTGGAGTAGTATCGAGTTCCCAGAACGAACAGAGCGGCTGTAGGAGGCATAGGCGGCTCTTTTTATTGGACGCCAGCTCCTCCCCAACCGTCGTCCTCACTACGTTCGGACGCCCCTCGCGCGTTCTCGACGCTACCGAGCGTCGATTCATCACGCGCCAACTGCACTGTAGTTATTCTAAGTCTCGCTGAACGAGTTGCACAGAGGAATGAGAATGGGCACTCAAACAATACTCCTGTGAGGCTGTGTAATGATTAGACTGGAAACAGCTATTCAAATACGAACGGTGGTTTTCGCGCAGCAGCTGAATGTATAAATCACCCCAACTTCTGAGCACGCCGTAGGAAGCACTACCTTTCTGTGACAGGTCTAGTTACTCCTCAGATTGAATTAGCTAGCCAGAAAAGCACGGGTATGAAGCTAGTTACATGGAACTGCAATCAGGCGTTTCGAAAGAAACAACATCAACTCCTCAAGCTTGAGCCAGATATAGCAGCTGTGCCTGAGTGCGAAAATCCTGCCGAGAAGGGAGACTGGTCTGAATTCACGGATTGGTGGTGGACTGGTGATAACCCAAACAAGGGAATCGGGGTATTCACTCGAAATGGGATAGAGGTCACTAACACCACGGAGATCGTTGAAGCAGACCATTTTCTCCACGTCGAAACTGGTATCATGGACGTTCTCGCGGTGTGGACGGTGAACAACAAGGAACATCCACGACAGCGTTACATCAGTCAGGCCTACACTGCCCTCGAGAACAATCCCGAACTGGTCAACGAGAACACGGTCGTCGCCGGCGACTTCAACTGGAACGTAATGTGGGACGAATCACCTAACAGTCCGCTCTGCGGTAACCTCGGTGATGTGCAAAGGAAGTTGAACCAATACGGGCTGTACAGCGCATACCACGCAGTTTCTGGTAACGAATTTGGTGAGGAGACGGAGGCAACATTCTATATGCACAAGAAGGAGGAACGACCCTACCATATTGACTACGCGTTCGTCCCGCGAGAACTGATGGACTCGGATGTTGATTTGATGGTCGGTGAGTATCACAACTGGATCGAAGCAAGCGATCACGTACCGCTGTTGGTGACGTTCTGAAACAGCTCACCCCCCGTAGGGTTCGTCTGAAAACTCGTTATAGGTTCCAGCCGACGACGTGATAGACGCTTCAACCCCATACTGTTTCAATTCCGGTGTGGGTTTCTCCCTCGTCGTGACGGGCCAGTGAGGGTAGTGCAAGGTGCGACTGTGTTTCAATCCCGGTGTGGGTTTCTCCCTCGTCGCGACGTGTCGCTCGGCGTGGAGTTCGTGACGGTGACGTGTTTCAATCCCGGTGTGGGTTTCTCCCTCGTCGCGACACGCGAAGCGCCAGAGGGTAGTCATCGGACTGCGAGTTTCAATCCCGGTGTGGGTTTCTCCCTCGTCGCGACGCATTGAAGTTCCCAACAGTGTTGATATTTCCGTTCCGTTTCAATCCCGGTGTGGGTTTCTCCCTCGTCGCGACGAACCCGCTTACAGGTGAATAATGAGCACGCGCACGTTTCAATCCCGGTGTGGGTTTCTCCCTCGTCGCGACCCGGCTTGCACGGTACGCACGAAGCTACCGGGAGGTTTCAATCCCGGTGTGGGTTTCTCCCTCGTCGCGACAGTTCTGCAGGACACCAGCGGTGAACGTGATGTACTGTTTCAATCCCGGTGTGGGTTTCTCCCTCGTCGCGACGCGCGACCTGCCGGACCACCTCAGCACCAGCAAACGTTTCAATCCCGGTGTGGGTTTCTCCCTCGTCGCGACCCTTCGAGGATTACATCTTTGAGTTTGAGTTCATCAAGTTTCAATCCCGGTGTGGGTTTCTCCCTCGTCGCGACGATACAAGCATAGGAAGCGCAGGCACTCTCCCTGTCTGTTTCAATCCCGGTGTGGGTTTCTCCCTCGTCGCGACCCAGCCGACGCCGTCGATATTTGAGGTGCGACTACTGTTTCAATCCCGGTGTGGGTTTCTCCCTCGTCGCGACCAACGAGCGCGACGACGGCGGCCTCGACGACGACCGGTTTCAATCCCGGTGTGGGTTTCTCCCTCGTCGCGACCCAGCCAGTCACGTACACGGATAAATCGGCGTACGCGTTTCAATCCCGGTGTGGGTTTCTCCCTCGTCGCGACAGCCCGGCGTTTCAGGTAGAACGTCTCTGGTTGTTTCAATCCCGGTGTGGGTTTCTCCCTCGTCGCGACATGATATTCTTCCCAGTCCCCGCGCATCTTGCCAAGTTTCAATCCCGGTGTGGGTTTCTCCCTCGTCGCGACATTTCGGAAGTCGCGCAAGAAGTTCTCAACACTAACAGTTTCAATCCCGGTGTGGGTTTCTCCCTCGTCGCGACATCCCGATGGAAGCGCAAGCGGCAGCTCAGAAAGTTTCAATCCCGGTGTGGGTTTCTCCCTCGTCGCGACAGGGGGTAATATACGCTGCACAGGACCTATAGTTTGTGCTCTATCTCTAATTTACTAGCGCAGTTTCGTGGACCCCTGCTGTACACAGCATTCAAAAAGGTCCACGAAGTCGATGTCAGATTACGTTTGACTGCTCTTCAGGTGGGTCGGAACCAAGATCAGTAATATGGTCAAGGCAGGAATCACATTGACGGTATATTCGAACCCGATCACCGTCACTCTCGTCGATCTGATCTTCCAGCTCATCTTCAAGCTCAACCCGCTCAGCCTTCGAAACATCCACCTCAAAGACACTATACTGTCGCCACGCACCGTACCGTTCGAGTGTCCGATAGACTTGTCGACGATTCGCGTCATCACTCACATCGTAGGTAACAACGAGCCTCATCGAAAAACCTCCAGCGCGTGGTACTCGTCAAGTTCACTGGTAATCGCCTTCCGGAGTAGAATCGATTGCTGATGGATTGCCTTCCGTCGGCTCACCTCGTACTCGAAGTATGGGTGGGTAAGCGTCTCTTCCATGTACGCATCGAACTTCGAGAGGTACGTCTGGAAGGCATCGTCGCGAAGGCGATTATTGTCTCGAAAGTCATCGTGGTTGAATGTTCCTCGATTCACTACACGCGTGACAAAGGCATCACAGAATAGTGGTCGGAACTCCTCTTGTAGGTCTAGCGCTAACGATGGACGTCCATGCCGGTCCGCATGTAGGACGCCGAGGAACGGATCAAGATTGTAGCTCCGAAGACCAGTGAGAACCTCGTTTTTCATCATCACATAACTCAACGACAGCAGTGAGTTGATGTGATCTTCCGGCGGGCGCTTGCTCCGCGTTTCGAATGTCCAGCCGTCAACGAGCGCTTCATCGAGTCTGCTGAAGTACCGCTCTGCAGCCTCTCCCTCGGTCCCACGAAGGTCGTCTTTCGAGGTAGCACGGTCGACACGCTCACCCAAGTCCCGAAGTAGGTCCGTTCCAGTGACGCCTTTCCGTGAGAGTAGTGTCCGTGCGTTTCGTATCTTCGCCCGAATCATCGCTTTGGCGATGGCCAACTCTGTTGTGTCATCCAACGCGTACTGCGCACGGCGAACTTCCGCAATCGTATTCCGTTCGGGAACGAAGCTCCCGCGATAGTTCCCGTTTTGGGTGAAGTAGTTGAGGACGATTCCATGTTCATTCGCCTTAGCAACAAACGGTGTAGAGAAATTCACACCACCGAAGACGTTGATTGTCTCCAGTTTTTCCGTTGGGAACGTGGCGAGTTCCCCGTCGTCTCCATCGACATCGTGGACGATAATTTGGCCACCATCCGTCCGTACCTGTGTACCCTGTGTGGTGACGTACACAACCGAATCGAGGAACATCCCGTCACTGGCTTTCATGATGGTTCCTCCGGGTGGGCCCCCTCCCATTCAGTTCCCTCAGCCATGTCAGGAGCGAGCATCGCCGTTTCCGCAGGCATACAGTAGTTACGAGCGGAACATGCCTCACATTTCGACCGGGTATCAACCAGCGGTGGGACATCGCCGAAGGACAACTGTTCAATCCGTTTGACGACGCGCCGTACCGCCGTCCGATGGTCCTCTGTGATACGGATCGGGTGTCGGGTATCGGTCGAGTAGAGATAGATGTATCCGACGTTGACCGGTTCTCCGATAGCATGTTCAAGCAGCATACAGTATCCGGCAATCTGCAATTCGTCACTGGGGTAGTACTCACCACTCTCAGCGCGCTTGCGCTCGACTGGAGTCGGTGTTCCGCCCTCCGTCTCAACGAGGTCGATTTTTCCGTGCAGTCCGAGCTCTTCCGAGCGAAAGTATTGCTCTTGTACCCAACCGCCACGCTTCGCTGCGGAATCGTGTTTCGAACGGCCGTCAACTAGTTCGTATGGCTCGCCAATTTCGTCATGGAACCGCTGGTAGTAGTAGCGCCGTGGACAGTAGACAAATTCGTTGAGCGCACTCACGTACACCAGTTCGTCTTTGAAGCTCGACTCAGCGGTCATCAGATATCCACTCCGAACCGTTCGAGGTCAACCGACTCCGCTTCGTCTTGGATGGCACAGTGAAGATACAGTGCGTCAGTTCCGAGCGCAATCGAGCAAAGTCCGTCGTCAGTCACCAACCCGTAGAGGAAGAAGAACGGACCGAGATCGTATTGATTTTTCACTGCCCTCGGGTCGTCATCGACAACGTACGTGAGGATATCGAGGTCGACCATTTCTTCGCGGAGTTGGTCAATGCTCCCGCCAATTCGTCGGGAGCCGTCGTCGACATTAACCTGTACCGAGAGATTGTCAATGGTACGGGGAGTTCGTGCTGTGCGCTCCGTCTCGGTTTTTAGCCAGCGGTAGATCTCCGATGTTGCTTCCAAAGCAACCTCTCGTCCGTAGCCATCCTCATTGGGCGGAATCGTTCCACGATACGTGCAGAAGCCGGTCACGTATGGTGCTGTATTCGAAATCGTCGTATGATGAGTCTCAGGAACCACACGCTGGAACTCCTCACGCGAGTGGAACTCAACGTCGCCGTGGCGGAGCAGGTAGAATAGATCGTACGCTCGAACAACCTCGCGACCCTCTCCGTTCGGGTCGCATACGAGTACCTGCAGTGAGTCGCCTCGGTACCACTTGAGCGTATCCTCAACTGCACTTTCGATTGGATCGATGTAGCGTTCGAGATCCTCGCGTGTGAAATCTGACTCCGACGCGAAGTGAGCAGTGATACGGTTCCATCCTTCATTCCTTACCTGCTCAGCCAGCTCCGGATTCGCGTCGCGCGTTCGTCTCTGTAGGTGATGGTACGCCTCCGCAGCGGAGTAGCGCCAGTCAAATGACTCCCTGTCGTGAGGATTGTGGTAGGCGTCGTCAAGAATCCGGGTTAAGGCCTCACGCGTGACTGAGTCAGAACCTGTACGATTTTCGAGCATCGTCGCAACTGTCGATGGAATGTAACAGCGCGCGGACTGACGGATAGTTTCCGTCCGAAGTCGACCCAGTCGCTGGAGGAAGCTAGCGCGATCGTGTGCCGAGAACACCAGCCGGTCGACTGTGAAGTCGATACCAACTTCGACCGCTGAGTTGCTCACTAGTACGTCGAACTGATCCAGTTTCGCTTCGAGATCGCCACGGTGGAAGCCGTCAATACGGACAACCTCCTGTTCGTCGAGGGTGTCCACGAGGCGCGTGTACACGTCCTCTACCTCACGGATACCGTCGAGGATGAAGACAGTCTTCCCGGGCCGGGATGCGAACTCACGCGTCTCATCCCAGTCCTTGTTCAGTAGTTCGTCGGCTGAGCCAAAGGTCGACGCCGAGCGGATATCGAGGTCGACAGGGGGCATCACTGCCCCCCAATCCGATGACCCCGTATCGGTGAACGGCCGCTGTTCGACCGTCGTTCGCTGTTCGGTCACGCGATAGTAGGGCGCTTGTATCCCGTTTTCGAACCGGTCTTCGAGCCAGTCCGTCGGCGTGGCACTCAGCAGCACAATCTGCGAGAGTGCACACCGATACGACGGAAGTGCGTACATCTCGTCGAGAAGGAACAGCAGCGTGTTCTGCTCTTTCCGTCCGGCACGGTGGAACTCGTCGACAACAATCGTCTGAAACTCGTTAAGCGCACGGGTCCGTGCTCCGGGATTGCCAGGACGCCCGTAGAGACTTCGCCGCATCATCACGAAGATATCCGGATTCGTGAGTAGTATTACCTGACTGTCGCCGTGGTAAATATCTTCTCTGAGCAGTTGTCGAAGCCGGGCTCCATTGCTCGTCGCCGTCGGGAACCGTTCAGCGTGTTCCCCGCGTAGGGTGTCCGCAGTGACGGTGACGAGCTTCGTGTCCGTGCCCAGCTCTTTTTCCGGAAAGTTATCCGCAATCTCCGTTCTGAGGTTCCGCTCTTGATCGTGAATGAGCGCGTTCGTCGGGTAGATAGCGAGTGCGTGCTCACCGCGTTCAAGAATGGGAGCGAGCCACGACATCGTCTTCCCGCCGCCTGTCGGACTGTCATTCACTGCGAGAAACGACTCCTCAGTGTGGAACAGCTCACGAAGCTCCTGCTGGTGTGCGTACGGCTTGAACGCGGTGCCGGCGACTGGGTAGTCAGAATCAGTGTGTCGGCAAAGTTCAACCCCGGCTAGCGAAAGTGGCTGCGTCACCGTTTCCTCCGAAGGAACTGGACGTCAGCTGGAAGTTTTACAGAGCTATCGCTCGTATCGCGCTTCTCGGGCTCGGATGTCGGGTTGGAGAGGACAACGTGTGGGCCGTCGTAGGCCCCCTGTGCGATCAGCGGCGTTGGCCGCATCTGTTTGGTAATCAAATTTCCGACAGGAGTCTGGTCACTGTCGTATGCACCAATGGCGTGACCGAGTTCATACTCACCAGTTCCATGGTCGACCGCAAGCGGTGCAGTGTCGACGCGCGCCTTTCCTCGTTTCTTCCCGAGTCGAACATAACCTGGCAGTTCAGCGCGCAGTTCGTCAGTGTCGATGCCACGTCCGAAGACGTAACAGCGCAGCTCGTTACCGTGTCCGAGCACTCGCCGCCGACCGTAGGAAGGGAGGTTCCGCCCCTCGTTTGGATCGTCCTGTGCGGAGTAGTTGATTGTGGCGTAGTCGCCGGTACTGGTGTTGTACGTCGAGGTAATTCGGTTTGTGACTCCTTCTGTGGGCGTCGCAGGGGTGACATAGACTTTGTCAGCAACATCCGCGGTATCATCTAGGTACGTCGGCTCAAACAGCCGATCGACGTAGCGTCCCGACGCAAGGCCGAAAGCGTAGTACAGCGCCGTATTGAGGAAGTACGGCTCCGTGTCCGCGAGCCGACCAACCTCACGGCTGGCAAACCAGATTTCTCCTTGAGTTCGGAGCGTTACCTCCAGTGCCGACTGCATCGAGCTACTCCTCCTTAGACTGGTCGCGGAATGCCCGCGATGCCTCCCGCTGGGTTTTCAGCACGTCAGCCAAGTCATCGCCGGTCGCGGCCGCTGTGAGGTCGTTGACGGTCTCGGCGGGAACACGCTCGATGTCGAGACCACCACGGTCGGCATCGATACGCTCCTCAAACGCCTGCCTGAGATGGTCTCCGACGAGTTCCGGATCGTGAGCGGACTCGGTAATCACGTCTTGAATCGTCTCCGGTGTAGTCGCCTCGTCATCACGAAGCCGCCGTATCACATCTCGCGTCAAGCCGAGATTCGCCGGCCCCTCCTCGCTTCCAGTATACACCCCGAGGATGTGATTCTTCACCCGCCCGAGACGGCTGGTCGCAGCACCGTACCGTTTGTTCTTCGCGGTGATGCCCAGCACAAAGGCGAGTTCTGCCGGCGTCGCGTCCCGAAGCGTGATGACTGCAGGGAAGAGTGTCCCGGGCTCGAAGAAGTCCGGTTCACGGATTGTCGCCTCCGCTTCCTTCGCGTAATCATCACCGGGCGCGTTCTGGAACTTTTCGTCGATTGCGACAGTAGCGTCTCGAAGTGTGTACGCGGTATCGTACATCACTCGAGAGGTAATCGAGAGTGCTTGGTCGGCGTCGTCACTTGCGGCACTGCCAAAGAGAATACACTCTACGCAGTCTTGACACATGCCGTTGACCTGCATCGTGCATTCGATGTCGAGCAGGTCGCGCTGGAGCGACTTACCAAAGCGCCGGTCACTCCCGGTCTGCTTGCGCATGAACATCAGACCCGGAGAGTACGTTTCTCTGTCATCACCAGAGCCGACGGCGACACTCGCAAGGTCAGCACTCTGCCCGTCGGTCGTGAAAATCGCGTGGCTCTCAAGTTCCCGAAGAACGAGGATACTGGTAAAGTTGTTTTGCGGGGCGATAGTCATTTCATCAGGCGCAACGGTTCCATCTTCAAGGTCGGGATAGGTGTCGTAATCGAACATTGGTTACTGTTGTATGGATTCTTCGTCGGTCGTTTCGTCGCTATCGTCCTCACTCGATTGGTATTTCAACCGGAGTGTCGCTGCGTAGAAGCCGTCAGCGAAATTGTTTGCGCGCCGTTTCAGTAGCGATGGCTTTCCGTCGCAGCGGTCGACGAGCAAGCGCTGTGCGAACGCCTCGGCATAGCGTTCGATTCGCTCGTTGGGATGGCCGCCGTGGTTGCTGTCTTCGCCAGAAACACGGTACACCTGGTCGCTTCGGTCAGGGAGTTTTTGGAGTCTGCCGGCGACAAGCAGGGCTGCCTCGTCGGCGTTTATGCGAAACTCGTTCGATTCTTTCACTGCTTTCACCGATTCGCGGAACACGCGCTCTATCGCGTACGCTTTGTCGTTCCCGGAAGCGGGCCGGATTGCGTCGTAGGCGAGTTCCGCGAGGTAGGTGATGTCGTCTTTGGGTGTCGTTGCTGTTGTCATTATTCGGTTGTCGTCGAATGACGTGATGTTGTTGTTCGTGACTGCTGCGATGCGTGTCGGTCGAGAAAGTCGGCTTCCTCGAGCAGGTAGCTGGGCGCACTGCCGTCATCGGTATCTCTCGCAGCCTTTTTTAGGAGGTGTGATCCCGGCAATGGCTTGTTCCGTGTCACCCGGAGATACTTCGGGAACCGAGCGTCGTCCATCGCCAGTTCGTAGCCGAGTTGAACGAGTGCCGCCGCAGCCCCGAGCCGTTCTCGAAGCACCGACAGCGGGATTTCCTGTCCGTAGAAATCCGCAACTCTTGTGAATCCAGCGTCGAGCCTTGCCATCTCCCTGAAGTCCCGGCCGCGCAGATCGGGCATCGGGGACTGTGAGATGTACACACGCATCCCCATCGCAGCGGCGATTGACAGCCCGAGGAAGACACCGAAGAACTGGAACTCGGTTTCGTTGTCCTGAGGCTTATAGAATGAGAGTGTCCGTGTGCCGAACTGAGACTCGGAATCGAACTCCTGGCCCAACTGTTCGAGCATCGATCGGCCACCCTCCTCGTGCCACGCTGCTTCGCTGAGGATGTCCGCGAACGACGCGCCCAACGCCTCGTCTGGATTGCCGTCCGCAGTCGCGTCGAACACAGCTGACGCGAGTCGTCCGACTCGGGTCATCGCCTCGCCGGTGAAGCGCGTGAATATCTCGCCGTCGTACAGCGACCACATCGTCGGTGTGTAGAAATAGTCCGGAACGAGGTGGATGAACAGACGACCAGCCTCCCGTCGTGTGGAGCCGGTCTCCCGAAGCGAAAACTCCACTTGACACGGGATGCACGCAAGGAGTTCCTCTGGCTTGCCAGCGTTGGCCGGGATTCGATTGGAATACCCGGCCTGAAAAGTCGTAAGTGACTTCGGGGCCTTCATATCTCCCTTCCGGCCGCTCGTCGTCCCGCGGTTGCAGAACGTGCATGTCTTCCCACGCCGGGTAGCGTGGTGCTCGTCGAAGGGGTCGGTGAGAAGGTCCGTTCTCTTGGGAGACTCGGCTACGTGTCCATCGATGGTGAGCACGTCAGCGATGTACGCCGTGAGTTCCATCTCGAACTCACCGGCGTGTTCCGCCATGACTGTCTCGCGCCAGTCGGGCGCTCGATTTTCGAGACTTTCCAGCAGGAACTCCGCAAGATGCTCAGCTGCAGGCGACCACCCCTCCCGCTGGATCATCTCTGCAATGTGTTGCCCGATTGCATAGCCGTAGTCCCATTTCCCGCCAGCGGTCAAACTAACCTCATCGTCATCGCGGAGCGCTCGAAGCCCACTTGTGACTTCATGGTCAACCCCGAAGAGCCGACAGGTGGCTGTCAGTGCGTCATCGTCAAGCACACCCTCGTCGACGAGCGGGTCAACGAACGCACGCTTGACCGTGTACACCAACCGAGCGTATCCGGGAGCGACACGCGTTGTCGAGTCGATATCTATGGAAAGCCGTTCGTTCAGTAACTCCATCGTCTCTCGCATACTGTCCGTCGGATCGGAGTCGGGGTCGGCATCCTGTGTGGCTTTGACCGTAACTGCCAGAAGAATATTTGGCGCCCCCGCGTAGAAGAAATCCTGATCATTGATCGCATAGAAGCCCTGCGATCGGACGCCAAGATTCTGGGCGAGTCGCTGTCTGTCGTCGTATGCGGGATGTGACTCACCGATTTCCTCGGTGAGGCGGGTATAGAGTGCGTCAAGCATATCCTCATCTATCGATGGCTGAGGCGGTTCCTGATCCGTGACGTACACACAGCCGTCTTGGTAGATGAGGAGAAGTTCGTATCCCGCGCGGTCGTTTAGCTCTCGGGCGGCGATTCCGTTCAACAGATTCGTGAAAATTCCCTTGACATCGTCGAGAACGTGGTACCGGAGATCGAGATCGACGCCAGGATACGCTTCGTCGAGTGCGCGTTCATTCCGCTCGCTCGCCGCTGATTCCGGAGTTTCACAAGAGGCGAACGCGTCGGCGAGTCGGACGAACGGACGAAGTCGGTCGTACGTCCGCGTCGACTGTTCGGGATTTGACTTCCAACTATTCTCGTGGTCGACAGTACACGCGTGGAAGTCCTCAACCCGAAGCGACGGAGCGAACTCGTTGACGCCGACCGTTTCGACCAGACCTGCTACTTCGGCGCTATCAATATCGTATTCGGTCTTGGCCGTCGTCTCTTCGTCTCGATATTTGTGGAGGTCGTGAATCACGAACAGCGCGATAGCTTGCCGAAGTTCGCTATCATCGAGTTGGTAAGCCCCGAACGCGGGCACGATCTCGTTGAGGCGTGCTAACGCGAAGACACCGTTGCGGACGTGGTTTACCATCGACTGGTCGGTCTGGCCGTAGTGTGTCCCCTTCGCCACCTCGAATCCCCACCCTTCGTCGAGTAACTTCGGATCAACTTCAGTGAGGAACTCCGAGAGGACAGCACTCAGATCGCTGTGTCCAGAGCCGAAGACGCTGTCAGTCTGTATTGAATCCGTCATAATTATTTCGCCACCTCTGCGTGTCGTGAAATCGCGAAATCCACATCATCTTCTCTCCAGAGAGCGGCTCGTAATCGACGAAAACTCGACCCTCTGGAATAGAGTTTTGGTCCGACAAGAACCGGTGCTGTTCTCCGACTGTGTCGATGAGGATGCTCGCCTCCACTCCCATCCAAGTGGTGTCGGAATGAACTACTGTAACCGGGTTCATCAGCATGCGTCATATTTTTGTCTATAGTGTGAAAAGTGATTCTGGCATATACATACCGGTACCTTTGCCGTAGTTTTTCTACGTATTTGTGATTAGGCTCATAATAAACATATGAGCCCCGCTGGAATTCCTCTTCTGCGGCCAACCCCTGAAACTCATCAGAGATTGAAACAAGGTTCTGGTCGTATGTGATAGCGCTCATTTTTTCACTGCTACCTCCACAGTCCCGCACCCACGAGCGACTGAACTGCCCACACCAGAGTACTCACTGAACTGGGCCAGTGCCGTCGTAGCAGTGCGAACAGCCTCACTCGCATCCTTGAATTTGTACGTACAGGTGCCGGTGAATCCCTGTGCGAGAATCGGTGAACCGTTCTCGCCCCGGTTTACCAGTATGCTGTGGGTATCGTATGTCCGCGCGTCTGGTTTTTCGATGAGATTCGATTCGAAGGCCTCACGCGTCATCCCGAGCTCGCAGTGCTCAACAGCGTCCTCGGGAAGCGTCTTATTCCAGCGTCGGAGCAGCGACCGGAACACGGAGCCCCGATGTGGGAACATCGTCGTAATCTCATCGGCCTCTTCGATGCAGGTCGGAGTACGGAACCGCATCTCGATGTCAAACGTCTCCGGTCGGTCGTCGACAGCTGCGGCCGCTTCCTCCAACAGTTCTTCGTGCGTGACATTACTACTCGCGAAGTCACGAACACGTAATTCACCTTCCGAGAGTGAGAGGGTATCGCCACTGAACACGAACGCGTCCGCGAGCGCTTCGAAGACACGCTGGTCTGCGGGGTCGGTCACACCTAGCGCGAGACGATACGTCTCCGAGGGGTCGACCCGTTTGTGAAACTTGCGTTCACAACCACGGAACGAACCCAACAACCCGCTGTTGTGGAGGCTCCCCAACTGTGAGTCGTGTACCTGCTTGCTCACATCCGAGGCGACATCATCGAGCGCACTTAGCAGGGCACCGTACACTTGATAGCCGTCTGCACTCGGCAACGCGAACGAGTCGGTCGGCTCAACTGTCAACTCGACCTGTCGCATTCTCAGTCCCAGTCGCCGTATGTTGGTTGATATGTGGTCACGTACACCCCTGCACTGTGCTGGAACTTTAAATTTATTCACTCTATGATATGTATGCAAAGTTATGCAGTCCAGCGAGGTTATCTGCAGAAAACTGCGACGGAACCATTTATGTGCAGGCTCCCGTCCACGGGATATGCGCACCTACGTCTCAACGATTGGCTACTACGACACACGGGTAGTGCGGCCTGTACTGAACCACGGGTTGAACGCAGGGGACAGGGTCGTGTTACTTAGGCCCTACAATGACGATGATGACGGCGATAGCGCAGTCGCAGATGTAAAACAGATTTTCTCCGAGTTGGGGCCAAACATTGAGGTCGTTGTCGAAGAGATTACGTACGATGAGTTCCCCACCGCTGTGATGGAGTGTGCCAATATCCTCGCCGCGGCCAAAGGGGAAACAGTAGCGAACTTCGGAGGTGGCCCTCGAGAAATTTTTCTGGCGTTCACTGTCGCCGCACTGGTCACCAACGACCAGCTCGATACCGTCTTGCAGTTCACGGATATCGACGAAGATGTGCAAGAACTTCGCTTACCGGAGCTAATGGCGTCACTTCCCTCGAAGACGGACCAGACACTCCGGACGATTGCCCGGTTGGATGGCGAGACGACACTTCCGGTGATTGCCGAACGAAGCGGTCAATCCCGAAGTACTGTTGGTCGTCACCTCGACGATCTCGAGATGGCAGATGCGGTCGAAACCGACAAGCAAGGCAAGACCAGACACGTCGAGTTGACACTCGGGGGCCGTCTGCAGTTATTCCGACGCCGATGAGTCGTGGACCTTTTTGAATGCTGTGTATGGCTAGGGTCCACGAATAGCCCAGTCGCTCTCACAGAATATGCGTAATCTATAGGGCCTCTGGCGCAAATATCACCCCCTGTCGAGACGACGAAGAAACCCAGAACGGGATTGAAACGATTCAATCCCTCGCTCAAAACTGCCAGTGTTGGCAGTCGAGACGACGAAGAAACCCAGAACGGGATTGAAACGCGTCAATAACAGACTGTAAATTGGTTCCATCCCCGAGTCGAGACGACGAAGAAACCCAGAACGGGATTGAAACACGGTCGCTGCTCCCGGCACGGTGGGTGCAACAGCGGTCGAGACGACGAAGAAACCCAGAACGGGATTGAAACCTGGAGCCCGTCGACGGCGTGGCCGCGGTCAACCCGTCGAGACGACGAAGAAACCCAGAACGGGATTGAAACTACTCGTGAGCTGCCAGTCGATTGATGGTGCTGGCGTCGAGACGACGAAGAAACCCAGAACGGGATTGAAACGGCCCACTCCGTGTCCTGACTCATCGCCTGCCGGTAGGTCGAGACGACGAAGAAACCCAGAACGGGATTGAAACAATGACAGTACGTGCAGATTGTACTGATTGCCCCGTCGAGACGACGAAGAAACCCAGAACGGGATTGAAACATGACCTGGAAGACGCCAGCAAGCTCATGCAGGGTCGAGACGACGAAGAAACCCAGAACGGGATTGAAACACACCCACGTCTATATGCCAGATTGGGTCTGGTATGCGTCGAGACGACGAAGAAACCCAGAACGGGATTGAAACAGCGGGCCCCACACTGTCGCGCGGTTCGTCGTGTCTGGTCGAGACGACGAAGAAACCCAGAACGGGATTGAAACATTCCGGAAGGCATGGACACGAAGGTCCGAATCGTGCGTCGAGACGACGAAGAAACCCAGAACGGGATTGAAACCTATCCCCGGCCTCGAAAACGTGGACTTCTCGACGAGTCGAGACGACGAAGAAACCCAGAACGGGATTGAAACCCGTTGCGCTGCAGGTCTTCGAGCGTGAGCTCGCGTCGAGACGACGAAGAAACCCAGAACGGGATTGAAACAGAGAGACGGCCGCCGACGCCGTGGATGCTCTCGAGTCGAGACGACGAAGAAACCCAGAACGGGATTGAAACAGGCTGTGATTGAACTGGTCATTTGCGCGCCACCGTCGAGACGACGAAGAAACCCAGAACGGGATTGAAACTTTCGGGTCGGGCTCCAGTTCTTCCAGCGTCGTGTCGAGACGACGAAGAAACCCAGAACGGGATTGAAACTTTCGGGTCGGGCTCCAGTTCTTCCAGCGTCGTGTCGAGACGACGAAGAAACCCAGAACGGGATTGAAACCGTCTTGAGCCGCATCTATTGCGATCCGACACCCACACGTCATGACAAAAAGAAAACTAGGAGGAGTAAGACAGGTTGTCTTGAACTGGTCGTGATTATCGACACATGTTCAACCGAACAGGTCAACGGTCAGTACAGAGCAGAGACTTAGTACAAGAGTCCCGGCGTCTGACGGACTCTTATTGATGATGTGTTCGAACGTTCCCGATATGCAAGACATCGTCGGGGCAAATTGTGGGTGTGGATCTGAGACGACCGACAGCACTTCTGTTGACGGACCCGAAGAGAGCTGTAGCATCTGTGGAAAAGAATTAGTGGAGCTGACGTTCTATGGTAGCGCTACGATTTCAGTTTGCCACAATTGTAACTGAAATAGGGCCGCGCCGCTACGTTCACAAACTTATTGAGCACGTTCTTCAGGACACACAGGCCGGAATAATCGTCCTTGGGAACCATTGTGTGACGCCATGCATCAAGCCTGTGAAGAATGGATGGGTCCCGTAGTTCACCAATCGGCGATCCGTCAGCAGAAGTACGGGCACTCAGACAGAGTCATTAAGTCGAATCCAGTCAGATTGTCAAGTATGGAATCCCGTCTCGTTCGAACTGTCCGCGAACGAGTGACAGTTCGACATGTCCTCCTGATGGTCGTGTTTCTCGCCATAGTCTATGGATTCACTCGTTCCGTCGAGACGACTGTTGGAATCGCAGTTGGTTTTGCGCTGATAGAGACGATGCAGATCCTGCGCGAGGCATCAAGTATCGACGACCGCTGGGTCGGCATCGGCAACGGCGTGTTCATTACTGTGGTCAGTCTCGTGTGGCTGGTGTACGAACTCACTGTCGCAGCCAATACTGGTGGGCCAGCGTGGTTCCCTGGCCTGACTGCCCTCATTGGTGTCTGGTTCCTCTTCGATGCGCGGCGGGACTTCACTGAAGGACGTCACCCTCACCCGAACGACGACATGACCGCCAGCGAGATGATGCTGGTGATGAACCACGTCCATCTCGTCGCTGAGGAACTGAAACAGGGACCGAAGACTGTGGCGGAACTCGTCGACGCCTGTGATCTGACCGAATCACGTGTCCGTGAAGCGCTCAATGTCGCCACTGACGACGGCATGATTTACCGAGTCGATGGTAGTCCGAGCGACGACATCGAACGGTACGCACTTGACGAATCAAAGGTTGGCGGGGTCGCGTTCATTCGCTCGAATGGTAAACGTATTCTTCGACGGTTGGCACGGCCGTTCCGGCGCTGATAATCCAATACTCCGAAAGGACGGTCTGAAAACAGCCACGGCTCCCTGACTCCGTTCGCAGTTGCTGTGTAGGCTTCGAGAATGTTATAGAGCGGTTCACACACTCCTATCTCGGCCTATCAGAATCGCTCAGTACAGGGGTCTTATTCCTCACTATGATACAGATTAAAAAGCCAATAGGCGATGGCACTTGCAATTATGACACCCAAGATGCCAGCTAGCCAGTTTCCATCAGTAACCAACTCACGTATACCTCCAGTAGCGCCCCTAAAGGCTATTAACACGAGTAGAACAAGTGCTAACCGACGAAGAGAAAAGCCGAGTTCCGTTCCCGAGTTCGGCTGGTCTGTATCCACGTTAGGATTTTTCATCGCGAACTCAATGGTTCTTTCCCCGTTCAATTCCCAGGCTCACTGAGCAGCATATTTGCTCAACAGACGGTGAAACAAGGAGAAATTTCCAGTACCGTTTTGTTCGATGAGGATTATGGTCGTGCTTCTCGCCGCAATCAGGACCATACCTTGTGCTTCTCGCGGTTATCACAGTTCACACCAAACTCATTTGATCTTGAGGGACGACGCAGTCGCTGTGCAGGTCGCGAAAAATGAGACCACTGGAACCTGGCATCTCATTGGAACCCTGGGCTGTGGTGCCGATCCAGACGGCGATGCCATCGGGGACACCTGGGCAATGATTCGCGATTGTGTCGATAGAGACTCTGGCGATAGATGTTCGAACTGTAACTGGCCAAGCGATCGCTAAGCGCTAGGTCGCCAGTTTAGTAGAACGACCAATCGTCGAACGGCTCGAGTTCTCCACCAGTCTCCTCCCCGTCTGTCGCCTCGATATAGGCTGCCATCTCAGTCAGCTCCTCCGAGAGGTGGTTGTGCATATTTGCAATCCGTTCGCGTTCCGTCTCGGCGATTGGGTCACTGTTTGCTTCGACCTGTTCCAGTAGTTTCCGCGTCGAATGCAGAATACTCTGGACGAGCACGAGTGCCTGCGATGGCGGGTGGATGAACTGACACAGCTTGACATCCCCGGAATACACGTCATAGTCGAGGCGTGGGAGCTGCGTCTCCTCGGAGTAGCGAAAACCCCGTCGAAGTCCTGGCCGTGGATTCCGGAATTCGTTCATGCGCTCGGAGAGGACGAGTTCGAGATCATCGGCTAGTCGATCGAAGTCAGAGCCAATTGCCTGTAGCGTCTCTATAGGCGGGCTTTCGTCCTCGTATTGATCTTTCAGGTCAGTGTAGAAGGTCTCAACGTCGAGGACAGCCAAAGCCACCACTCGAAAGATTCCGTTTTCTGTCTGGGCAAAGGCCCGCAGCTTCTCCCGAACTGTCTCAGACTCACCGAGCACATGTGCTTCTCGCACATCATTGAGGACACCCCGGATTTCGACCTCACTGTCGAGGAAATCCTCCACCCACGCTCGCGGCGGTTCTACCGTCGACTCATCAGAAGTGGCCATGAGTACACCGTTGGTATGATATCACAAGTCGGTTGTCCCAGCGTGGGTTTCGATCACACAACAGAAGTCTCGAATGGCTTGGAATAGGCCGTCACAGGCCGTCGCCGACGGCCGTTCATGTCGTAGTACCGTTAGTCCTCCAACTCCCGCAATAGCTCCGATGCGATATCGGTGGTTACGTAGTAGGTGTGTTTCTTGTGGGTCTCGTCTTTGGGCTTTAGCTTCCGCTCGCTTCCCTTGATTGTACTCCCATCATACACCGTGACCAAGTCTACACGCTGGAGTGCCCGATAGAGATGGCGGACATACTCGAAGTCCATTGTCAGTTCGTTAGCCGTCATTCGAGGATAATCTGGTCCACCCCTATCGATCCGCCTGGCGATCGTCTGCCCATCAGGGAGGTGTCGGAGTACATTCAGTTTCCCCTCTCGCTCGGAGAGGAATCGCAGCAGGTGATCGCCCTCGCGGGAGAGTCGATAGTAGGTGTGGTGTTGGCGGACTTCGTCGGCCTGTTTGGCCTTGACGTTGCGCTGTTTGACGGTCCCTGACTCGACGCGTTCGATAATCCCAACAGTCTCCATGGTCGCACAGAGTTCCTCGACCTCCTCTCGGGTAGCATCTAGATGCCCAGCCATCGATCTGGGATAATTCCCCTCGACAGCATTGAGGTGATAGCAAATGAGGTATGCAACTGGATTGCGGGGCATCGGTGCGAGTTGCCCGACGACCGATTCCTGACGTTCGAGCTCTGCTTCGAGTTCTTTGGCTTCTTCATACCGTGTCTGTGCATTGCTCGCGGCATCTTCATCGAGATCCAGCGTCACGTCGATTGATTCTCCCTGTGGTGTCTCGAGTGTCAGCGTTAGTTCTCGCTCGTCCCAGTGCGACCCTGCCTCCGACCGGGCCTGCTCCAGTGCGGTATCCACACGCTGGATACGCGTCATAATGGTATTGGCCTCCGTGCGGAGCTGGTCAATTTCAGCCTGAGACACCATCTCGTCACAGGTGACTCACGCGACCTGCTTGAATCCACGGGCGGCAACTGAGTACGCGCGAACTCGTTATGCGTGTGCTCCACATAGACTCATACCGTGCCTGATTCACGCCGGTTGCTTATCGTCTGCTGTGTCGGCCTGTTCTTCTTAGCGGGTTGTTCAACGGCCCTCCCGGGCAATACCGCTGAGGATGGGACGTCGACTCCCACGTCGAATTTTGCCACTGCCAATGGGACACTGGAGGTTCATTACATCAACGTTGGCCAGTCCGTGAGCACACTCGTTGTTGGGCCGACGGGCGAGACCATGCTCATTGATACCGGTCATTTCACCGATGATGGAGAGTACGTCCTCCAGTATCTCCGGAATCAGGATATCGACCACATCGACTACATGGTCGTCTCACACAACGACGCCGACCATATCGGTGGGAACGCTGCCATCATCGATTACTACGAGACAGAAGCCGATGGTATCGGTGCAATCTATGACCCCGGAATTGCGGCCAGTACACAGACCTATAACGACTATCTCGATGCGGTCGAAGAACACGATGTCACACTCTACAGCACTCGCGAGGGTGATTCAATTCCCTTCGAAGATGTCGATGTCGACGTATTCGGTCCTCCGGAACCATACATCGAGAACGAGGGACGCAACGAGAACAGTCTTGTTCTCAAGCTCACCCACGGCAATGCTAGCTTCTTGTTGACTGGTGATGCTGAGGACGACCAAGAGGCATACCTTGTCGAAGAATACGGTTCACAACTCGACTCGACCGTGCTGAAGGCAGGCCATCACGGCTCCTCGAGTTCGACGAGCGAGGCCCTCATTGACGCATCCCAGCCAGAGGCCGTCGTCATCTCCAGTGCATACGACTCGCAGTATGGCCATCCCACCGAGGAGGTTCTCCAGCGACTTGCAGACCGCTCGCTCTCGACCTATTGGACGGCCACACACGGCAATATCGTCCTCGTCAGTAACGGGAGTGCAGTCTCTATCCAGACCCAAGCAGCTGCACCGACAGAGCCACTCGATATTCGCAGTGGTGAGCCCATTGCACCGGGCACCAGTGGGGACGTTGTCGAACGAGCGATTATCGCTGCCACGTCGGGGACCACAGAGACACCTACTGTCGCGACCGATGGTGGGACCCAAGTCGGTGGTGAGCTGGCCGTCGAGAGAATCCATGCCGATGCGGCGAGTGATGACCGAGACAATCTCAACGACGAGTACGTCGTCTTCGAGAATACGGGGACGGAACCACTGGATCTCTCGGGATGGACTGTTGAAGACGAAGTCGGGACAACGTACACGTTCCCCGATGGATTCACACTCGATGACGGTTCGAGTGTCACACTCTACACTGGGAGTGGCACTGACACCGAGACCGAGTTGTACTGGGGTAGTGGCTCCCCAATCTGGAACAATGGCGGTGACACCATCATCGTGCACAACAGTGAGGGCGAGTCCGTGTTAACGGAGACATACGAATGACTGGGATAGCGGACCTACCAAATGGCACCTATACAGCCGTCGTCGATTCGATTGAGGATGGTCTGGCTACCGTGTTCTTTGAGGAAGACGGCGAAGAGGTTGGGCATGACGTGTGTGATACCGCTGAGTTGCCCGAGGAGGGCACTCATGCTGATGCAATGCTGCTGGTCACCATCGTAAATGGCTCGGCACTACGGTGGACACACGACCCTGAGAGAGCGATGGAGCGAAAGGATGCTGCCCAGGAACGCTTCGATCAACTTTCTGAGCGACCCCCGTCGGATGAGGAGTCTTGAGATTCTTTGTCTTTGATTGGACCGAGCGATAGAAGTACCAATCAATAGAAGCGGGTGAGGATTTGCACTGACATCACAGCTATCTACAAGATTTACTCTTAATCCCGGTTTGCTCACCAGTCGTATCCACGATGGATTTCTCGGCCTTCCTCGTTCAACACCGGACCAATGACCTCTGTAGCCTCACCGAGTATTGCAGCCGAAGGGACTGCCGGGCTGGAACTAGTGAACTCGCCTATTTCATCGCTCCCGACACTGTAGACGACCCGACCGAACCCTGCTGTTGCCATCCCTCCAGCACACATCGGGCAAGGTTCGGTACTTGTATACATCACCATTTCCGCACGCTCTTCGGGGGTGTACTTATTGCAGGCCTCGTAAGCCAGATGCAACTCTGGATGTCGACGGATATCGTCGGCTGTGTTGATACGGTTCGAGTCACGCATGATGATGCTGTCATCGCGAATGAGCACGCTCCCGAAGGGTTCGTCACCCCGAGCTGCGGCTGCTCGTGCTAGTTCGAACGTCTCTCGCATGTGTGCCTCGTGGTCAAAACTGTCGAAAGCCGAGTTCATACTCCACTGAACGGCTAGAGCGCTGTTACCTTTGATGCACTAATATGATACCCCACTCAGGACTCCTATTTCGATGTTGGCCACGATTTCGACTCAACAAAGACGCTCAATAAACGTATTGATGTGGTGAATTTCGTCATCGTTGATCGCGTGCCCTCCCTCTTCGTAGAGCGTATATTCGACCTCGCCACCAATTCGCTCAAACATCTCTGCAGAATACGTCACGCGCTCGACGGGGACGTACGGGTCGTTCTCACTACAACCGAGAAACACGGGTGTCCCCTCTATAGATCCTTCAAATTTTCTTTGGGTTCCTGCTCCGAGCAGACTTCCTGAGAGTACAATCAACCCACCGTAGGGTTGGGGATGTTGAGCAACGAACTCACTTCCAAGACATCCTCCCTGGGAAAACCCAAATAGGAGCGTTCGTTCGGATGGTATTCCTGCATCTGCGGCTATCTTCAGCGCTTCTGAAACTTGGTCTAGCCCAGAGGAGAGCCACGGCTCGTTTGCTTCGAGTGGGCCATACCCCGAACGGGGATACCACGAACTGTGGGCTGCCTGGGGGGCGAGATACATTACCCCATGATGGAGAAACTCGTCGATGAGCGTGAGCATATAGTTCGCTGACGAACCACGCCCGTGTAACAACACCACAGCGGATTCGGCTGCCTGTGGTGGTGCGCCTGCCATCTCGATGGGCTGTCCCTCGTGTGGCCCGCCTCCGGACTCATCTGACTCTGTCTTTTCGTCCATCAGTTCGTCCCTGGAGACGAGAGGTCGAGTGGCTGTAGCTGACTTTCGATCATCTCACGGTCTTCTTCGAGCCATGGCGGGAGGAACAGTGACTCCCCGAGCGTTGCAAGATCTTCTGCAGCTGTGAGACCGGGTGTTTCGGTTGCGAGCTCGATAAGGATACCACCGGGTTCTCGGACATACAACGAGTGAAAGAAGTGTCTGTCTTTCACCCGTGAGACCTCATATCCTCGTTCACGAAAGAGGTCATGCCACTCGTAGAGTTCTGCTTCACTGTGAACACGCACCGCAACGTGATGTATTGACCCCGCACCTTCGCGGCCAAAGTCAGCATCTCTATCGAGAAAATCGATAACCGTTGCACGCGAACCCGGTGCTTGATACCGAACACGGTCACCTTCCTGGGCGATGAGTTCGAAGCCGAGTGTATCCAGGACACTTGCAGTCACATAGACGTTCGTCGAGAGAAGCGTCACCCCGTGGATGCCACGAACCGCGTGTTCAGTGGGAACAGGTCCGTCTGGCCACGGCTCTACATCTGACTCGCCTGTGATGAGTTCGAGTTGTGTACCGTCGGGGTCAGCAAAGCGCAACACTGTCTCTTCGAATCGCTCGGAGGGTCCCTCAACCTCGATATCATGCTCTTTGAGGCGTTCTTGCCAGTAGGAAATTGAATCTGAAGGAATCACCAGCGATACAGTGCTAATCTGGGGTTTGCCATCACGTCGGTCGTCTTCGGCAGGATACGGAAAGAACGTCAGAGCAGTGCCGGGTAACCCGGTTTCATCACCGTAAAATAGGTGACGCGTGAATTTCTCGTTGAAGTTCACCGTTTGCTTGACGAGGCGGAGGCCGAGGATATCCCTGTAGAAACGGACGTTCTCCTCAGCGCTCCGAACGATGCCCGTGATATGATGGATTCCGGGCGTATCCGTGACCATTACATTGTATTCTCGGTCTTGGAGCGTTAAGTCTGCCGTGGTGAGAGAGAATTTCCCGTCGTTCTCTTTTTCACACTGTTCGACGGTAAGGTATCTACAATAATTCTATCTCGCCCTCACGGGTGAGGGCGATTTCGCCCTTATTCCACCAATGAGCACAACTGAACTCCAACAACTCATCGAAACAGAACAGACTCTCGAACGTCTCCTTGTCACAAGCGCTACTGACGGTGTCCCTGAACTCGCTCTGATATCCCTCCTTCGAGACTACGCAGACCTCATCGAAGAGACGGGATACGTCCCGCGGACGTGGCGACAGTAGCGCTACGAACCCAGATTAAGCCGGTCGTCGCCCATCTGCTTTCCCCTGGAAACGATCTGGACGCCATACGCGCTCCGGGTTTGGTTACACGAGGTCAGTGCCTCCTCCAGTGACTCGTGTTGGGAGAGTGTCTCGGCCAAGGTGACCGCGTCGCCGACAGCCTTTGCAGTTCCCGCTGCCGTGTGTGGGCGAGCAACAAACGCACTATCGCCGAGCAAACAGACTCGATCAACGACCATCTCGGGGACCCTGAGGTCATAGATTGCCTGGACAAACATCTCCGGTGTCTCAGTCACCACTGTCTGGAAGACCGATGGCAATGTCTCCACAGCCCGTTCGAGTTGGTCGGTGCGGATAGGGTCACGGAGTTTGCCCGGTGGGACGGTAAAGCGTCGTTCTGTGCCCATTGTGTCGGTGAAGATGGCACTCCGGTCGACGCTATCGAGTCTATCGTACCACACCCAGTTGAGGCGACGCTCGCCCGGTGTTGTACTGCCTTCTGGACCCGGAATGAAATAGGCGAGAATGAGCTGGTCTGTTCCTTGATAGAAAACAAATCTGTCATCGAATTCGTCGCGGACGCTACTCGAAAGTTCGGACTCTGGGATGACACCACGCCAGGCAACGTAGTCAGCGAACGCTGGTGTTACGTCGGGAAACAGTTGCTTGCGAGTAGAAGATTGTCCGCCTTCGGCCGAAACAAGCACGTCTGCAGTCCTTTCGCTTCCATCCTCGAACGTGGCTGTTGCCGTTTCGGATGTGACCTCAACCACTTCTTCGCCCATATGATAGTCCTCTTCTGGGAAGGCGTTGCGAAGTGCTCGATAGAGGGCATCCCAGGAAGTGAACACCATTGCTTCGGGCCTTGAGTGTTCGATCTCGCCTGACTGAGCGAGATACTGACGTTCACTCGAACTCGTCGTAATCGACTCGGGTGAGACGTCCGTATGCTGGGTGAGAAACTGGCGAATGTTCTGCTGGGCAACGATGCCGCCCCCACGGCTCTTTAGCTCCCCTGTGGTACGCTCATAGATCGTCGGTGTGTGGCCCAAATCAGCGAGTGCAATTCCGGTAGCTAATCCACCCATCGATCCACCGGAAATGAGAACCTCAAGTTCAGTCGGTGACTGTTCAGCGCGTTCGTGTGACACACGTCTCTTTGGTGGGTGAGCGTTGAAAGGCCACGGGCTCACCAGTTGCCAGTGGCTGTAAACTCATCAACCAAAGGGAGTGGACGGAGCGTGTGACATGATCCATCCACGTGTTAGTAGGTTCGACATCGGCTATAACCTGCCGCGAATATCGAGCGCTGACACGGCCACGTAGCGCCCTCACGACTCTGAACTCAGCTGACCGGTGACGCTTCCCGCTCGTATTTTATCGCCCCCTGAGGGGTGCGGGGCGCTCTTCTGAGCGTCCTCAAAACAGATATGCAATCAACAAATCCAGCAACATCCTTCGACGACAAAGCAACTCGGAAAGACGAGATGCACCAGACTATCGAAGCGTGGTGTGAGGAACTCACTGACCTCGTCGCCGAAGCCGACGCCAGTGAGCACTTTCAGGAATGGTTGGACGTCCAGAGTCGTTTCCACGAGTATTCGTATCGAAATACGCTGCTCATCCAGCGTCAGTATCCTGAGGCAACGAAGGTTGCAGGCTACAAGACGTGGCAAACCGAGTTCAACAGGCAGGTCAAAGGGGGCGAGCAGGCTATCTGGATCTGGGCACCAATCATCGCCAACCAGTGTCCCGAGTGTGGCAATTCTCCGAGCTATCACGAGAGCGCTGATTGTTCCTACAGCGAAACGCCATCCTCGGAGTGGTCCAGAGGGCCTGTTGCCTTCCGACCTGTCTCGGTCTTCAATGTCTCCCAGACTGAGGGCGAACCACTCCCCGAACTAGAAACGGATGCAACTGGCGCAGTGGATGGGTGTTTTCAGGCACTCTGTGACACCAGTGAGGAACTGAACGTCCTGCTCGAAATCGTCTCACCAGCGGCGTGGGACCACGGCGGCGCAAAGGGCATTTGCGTGACAGACGTGTCTAAGTCGGAGTCAATCCCCATAGAGATCAAAGACATCGATAATAGAACTGCGATGGCTGGGACGTTGATTCACGAGTACGCCCACGCCTTGCTGCATAGTGGTCCCAAATCTGTGTCGACACCCGAACGAGCAAAACGAGAAGTCGAAGCAGAAGCAGTAGCCTACGTTGTCGGTCGATATCTTGGGTTGAATATGCGTGGTTCGGCGTTCTACCTTGCTGCGTGGCAAGACGACGAGCCAGACGAAATCACTGAACGACTTGGTCGGATCACGCGAACGGCACAGACGATAATTGGGGCTGTGAGTGCCAATCAATGAGTGTGGTGCTCTCTATTAACCAACAAGATTGCCCCAGCTGTTGGTTAAAATAACGCTGTTATAGCTCAGAATATCATTTAAGAAATCTGTCATCAGCTGCGTGCTGCATACAGAGCGTGAGTTCAGCAGTTGGCCATCGTTCACAGGATTCGGATGAATCAGCCTGTCAGTGTGAGTGCGAACTAATCAGTGTGGCAACTCGGATCATCAATTGGACACTCAGCGTTGTGTGCGTAAAATGATGTTCTCTGGTCACGTACTTTAGCTATGACACCTACACAGCCGTCTCTGTTTTCTGTATTGAAGCTATTCCACTCTCCATCTTGATGACGGGCCATTACTGTTAAGGGCTCATCTGGCCAGACACAATCGATGATAATCCAATCAGGGTCTACCGTCAGCTCACGAGTCTCCGTATGAACTACTTCACCGGTCTCAGAGCGTTCTATCCGTAACTCCACTGGGACTCCAGTAGATTCTGTATTAACGAAACTGAGTTCCTGCATCGTCGCATGCCCCTTACTGCCAGTAGAGGAACAGCCCGCTAGTAGGCTGATTCCCCCACCCACAGTAACACAAAGGAACTGCCGCCGCTTCATGACTAAACTCTCCGGTGGTACCGGTAAGTGCTTTTTCTGTATCGAACGATTCGCTCACCGCGATTTGAATAACTCCCTGTGCAAGATATCCGCCTTGTATTCAGCACACCTGTAGAAAGCTATCAAATATGGCTACTATAGACCTCCTCTCTGACCTCAACTGACCGGTGACGCCGTCCGCCCGTATTTTATGGCCCCCTGACGGGTGCGGGGCCTGAGAGATAGTCGGCCTCGCGTGAATTCGAATGCATACGAGAGACATCTACGACAGTGGATTCGACGAAGAATCCGGCCGAACATGCAACCAGACGTCCTGTCCCGAATGCGACGGGCGACTCGAAACTGGCGGCGGCGAGACGAGCTGCCTGACGTGTGGACTCATCGTCGATAGCTATTATCTTGATCACGCAGCTGAACCGAGGACGTTCGCCGATGACGACACCTCGAAAGAGCGCACCGGGGCACCACTGACCGAGGCCCGTCATGACCGCGGGCTCTCAACTGAAATCGGCTGGGGGAAAGACGCAAATGGGAACGCACTCTCGGGACGAAAGCGCAGACAGCTTGGACGCCTTCGACGCGAGCACACCAGAGGCCGGTGGCGCTCGAAAGCAGAGCGGAATCTTGCACACGGACTGGGTTCGATTACCAGACTCACTGGAGCATTGGATCTCCCGTATGCGATTCGAGAGCAGACCTGTGCGTTGTTCAAAGAGGCTCAAAAAGAGGACTTACTCAAAGGACGGTCTATCGAAGCCATTGCCGCGGGGTGTGTTTACGGCGTCTGTCGGGTCAACGGTATCACGCGCACTATTGAGGAAGTCACGGAACACGCCCGCATTGAGGAGTCCAGCATACTCAACGCCTATCGCACAATCAACGAGGTTCTTTCCTTACCTGCCCCACCTCGGTCGCCCCAGGAGTTCGTCCGAAAGCTCGCAAGCGATTTCGAGTTACCACCTGAGGTAATCCATCAGGCAGAGGAACTGGCCACATGCGCCCATGAACAGGGGGTGAGCGTGGGGAAACATCCGGGTGGCTTTGCAGCGACGTGTCTCCGGGTCGTTGCGGCCGACTTTGGACACAGGGTGATTCAACGAGAACTCGCCAATGCAGCTGGGGTGAGTGCCGTCACGGTTCGGAGTCATCGAGCGGCCGTCGAGACACTCCTGGAGGAGTCTCGATGATCCGTGACGTCTGGCCGTTTTGCCGTCTGTTCGGTCAGTCGACCATCTTGTACGAATGTCGTCACTGTGGAACAAACACCGAGTCGAATACACGTTCCTGCCCGCAGTGTGGCCACGACGGGATTGCGACCTACGACCTCTCTTAGCAACATCCTGACTCGCCTCTACGCAAGTTTTTCTCGCGCCCTAATCGGTCGGGCGCTCGTCCATCCCCACGCTGAGCATACCTAGGACTGGTGATGATGGCGACCAGTGGGCCGTCTATAGCCCGTACTGTTCTCGGACGGCGTCATCGAGACCACGCTCTTCTAAGACATCAAATGGCGCAAGCATATCCAGCTGGACAACACCAGGGAGTCGCCCAATCTGAACGCCCCCAGTAAAGGTACAGCGCGCTCGGACCTCGCCTTCACTCATATCGAGCAGTTTCGTTGTCCGGTCGAAGGCGTTCTGTGTGGCATCGTTAATCGTCGCACCGGACCCGACCACCTGAATCGGACCCATCTCTGTCTTTGCGTCGACGCCGTGTTCCTCACCGAGAGCACGACCGGCTTCGCGTTCTTCTTCACTGTAGGGCTGGCTGATGTGCGGGAGATCTTCCTCGTTAGGAAGCAGGATAGGTCCGTCGAGTTCGAGTCCTTCGATTACCTCGACATCCATCGTGACGGTTCCGCTCACGTCGGTGGTGTGCAACGAGAGCTCCCCGTCGCCCTGATTCGCGTGGAGGTCGCCGACATAGATGCCACCGCCATCGACGACAACTGGACAGATTAGCGTCGCGCCTGGGCGGACTTCTGGGATGTCCATGTGACCGTCAGTTCGCTGTTCGAGGTCAGCTTCGGTCTCAACGCCGTAGTCGTGCTCAGCCCCGATGAGGCTCTGTCCGAAGTCTCCCGCGTTGTGCGAATCTGGCATCGTAACCGGCGGTGTTGTGCCAATGTTCCCGATGAACGGCCGCAGTCGGCCGAGTGTGCCGGGCATCCCGTCGGGTTCGTACAGCAATATCGGATGCTGGCGAGCGTTCTCAGGAATATCCATCACTTCCTCTGCGTTCGTCGCTAGCTCGTGGGCACCCTCCTTATTGAGCGTAATCCCGACGGCGTTCTCGTGGTCGAAGGCCACGGTGTAGCCGTATTCAAAGCCGAAGGAGGAAGCGTTTGCACCACACTCAGCACACTTAATTGCATCTTCACCGGTGCCCTCGACGACTGAATCGGGCCAGGTTGTACCGCACTCGGGACACCGATGGTCAACGAACGGGTCGTCGTTGAAGGCCTTTTCGCGTTCGGCCATCGACCCCGTACTGGTTGCCATGCTCGTCACCTCGATGTCGCGGATGTGGATTGCCACCGCGTCGCCGACGCTTGCACCCTCAACACGGATCGGGCGCGTCACCTCGTGGCCACCGCGGAAAGAGGGCGTTACCATCGGTCCCCAACAGCCCGGTGGAGTGTATGTCGTGACTCGCCCACCGTCAGCGACCGTGCCAGCCCACTCCTGGTCGGGACCGACCAGTCCGAGTGTGTACTGATCCACGTACAGCTCCTCTTGTACACCTTGTTGTGCCATACCGTGCCATGATAAGGACTATATCAACATAACGATACCGTCGATGGATCACACAATCGAGTGACTGAACGCTTACGTCTCGCCTCACCGCGAGTTTTTTCTCGCGCCCTAACGGGTGCGGGCGCTCGTCTGTGGGTGCCCGAAAACCAATGCATCCATTAGCACAACTCGATTTCAGCAAGCGAGTGGCAAAGCGGGCTCAGTACGAAGCCCTCGACATCTCCATCTGTGGAACCGATATTCTCGTTCGAAACGAGAGCCACGCGACCCCCGAGGACCACGAGTACACCGTCTCCATCGACGATGGGATTCCAGTTTCGTGTACTTGCCCGGCAGATGCCCGATTTGAGGGGGCGTGCAAACACCGGGTGGCTGTAGCGATTCGACGGCCACTGCTTGATACGCTTGAGAGTATGAAACGAGGCGACCCACCTATTGCTGCTGATGGCGGTCTCTCGCCGTCACAGGCCGATGGAGGCCATACCTCAGACACCAGTGACGTATCGACCGATTCATCGGCCGACCTTCTTGAGCTGGATAGCGAGGAATGTCCAGAGTGCCTTACTGACTTCCCATGCTGGGAGTGCTATCGGACTGGGATAGCCGATTTCGATTGAGAATCTCTGGTAGTTGGTAAGTAACCAGTACGCAAATTTAGTTAATCTACAGTCTTCTGGTAACGTTAGCAAAACATACGCAAAACTTATTATTCGACCCCCAACTGAATTTGGTAGACGTAAGGGGTCATCCGCGCTTCGTGTGCGGGTTTAACAGTAACTTTCGATTCTTGCGTCGCTGACAGATATGTCTACAAACGCTCCGTCGGCTTCCGGGCCGACAGACGGACGACGTAGTCGCATCGCTCGATTCGCATCGACGGTTGGTCGCCTCGGACTCTCTGTAGGCCTCCTCTCGGTCATCGCGGTTGAGCCAGCCCTGGCCCAGTCTATCGGTGAGGACTTTTGCAACACGGATATGGCGACAACGATTCAGAACCTCTTCACTGTCATCCAGTTTGGCGGCCCGCTCATCGGTGGGACGCTTGCACTGGGTGCAGCAGTTGCCACGCCGGCTGTCCGACGAGCTGACGTGAAAAAGGAACTCAAGGAAATCCGGAACCAGGGTGTCATTTGGGGCATTATCGTTGCGCCGCTCGCAACGGCAATCGTCCAGTTCCTCCTGAACACGGTTGTCTCCGGAGGCAGCAGTTGCGCGTTCTAAAACCACTGGGAAGACCTGTGCTGCTGGCCGTTGCAGTCCTCTCACTGGCGGTCGGGTCGACCGCTCCGAGTGAAGCACACCCACCGAACGAAACAGACCACGGGGTCAACGAGAGTACGTTCTGGACGCTCTGGGCTGGTGACAACGACAGTCGCGATTTGAGCGAGACAAACACGATGGAGTCGCTCAAATTGCTCACCGACGGAACTGATGTCCCACTAGACCGGCCACCACGCGCCGTCGAAACGTGGAACACAGGCGAGCACAGTGAGGTACCACAGACAGGGACAGACGCCGCAACCCATCCACAGGATACGACGCTCTCGGACGGCGCATATCTCCAGGACGTTGGTATCTCGATGGTAGCGCTTCAACCATCGACGCGTGCCCATCTTTCAGAACGAGTACAACCATTGTACATCGCTCCAGAGGGGGAGGCCCACGGCGTAATCGATTATCGTATCGACGTCCCGGAGACACGTTCGTCTGGATCTCGGACGATTCAGTGGGACCTCCGATCACACGAAGTTGCATCTGTTAGATTGCGCCTCGACGGAGAGGTCCTCGATGAGACACGTAGAGATACAACCCCAACGCTTCGTTATACTGACCTCGAAGTGGGTAGTGACTCAGAGCGACAACTCACACTCGAAGCGACGGTGTCGACGACCCTTCGGCGGACGGTAATCACTGAGGAGGACACCTGTACAGACACACAGACAAACGGCACGGCCCAAAACACCACGGAAGACTGTCGCACCGTCCGAAGCAGTTCCAGTACGTTACACGACGACTCGGTTACTGTGCGCGATACCAGACAGGTCAGAATCTATGCGTTCGTCGTCTCCGGATTCAAAACGGAATATCCTGATGGCGACCTCGGCCTAGTGACGTACAAGAGTCACCCGTGGTATGGTGTTTCCCTTCCAAACGGTGAAGTCCGCGGTGTCTGGCGCTTTTACAGTGCTCGGAATCCAGCGTGGGACACCCTCACCACGTATCGTTCTGATGGGAGTACCACAGCTCACTCTCCTGTCCATCCGCTTCAGGTCCACGCCTATCCAATTGCGACGGGGCCGACACCGTGGCCGCGTGCAACCACATCGTTACTCGATGTGTATGGGGAAACACAGCAAGCACCCTCACTCCCTGCGCAAGTCGAATTAGACGCTATCGAGGGTCGATACACCGGGAGTTTCGGTATCGCTACGCGAGCCGAGACGACGAATCATAATCTGAGCCAGATGGAGATCATTGGACTCGTCCGGGGTACCAACAGGTCACTTGACCCTGAAAAATTCTCATCGGTTCCGCTCTCTGAGAGTAATCTCACGCTGGAAATCGCTGACCGGACTGATGAGCGACTCAGTGTCCGTGCTCGTCTCAGCGCAAACGACACTGGGGAACCAATCGAGACAGCTTCGCGAGAAGGCTATCTGGTCGTCGCTGGTGAGACCGTCGAGACGAACGAAAGCGGTATCGCTTCTGTCACTTTCTCGCGGTCCGAGGACGCTGTCTCGGCCCGGTATGTGCCCGGCTACTGGTGGCGGAATGTCCCGGGCTACACGGGTGATACAGCGGTGATTCACACCGGTGGAACGGTGCTTCAGTACGTCGATGCGCTGTTCCGTGGTTTCGTCCCTGTGGCGGCACTCCTGCTTGGCGGATATATCATTAGTCGACTGACCAGCTGGCACTTCTGGCCACCCTGGAGGGGACTCTAATGTCCCATCGCTATAATCGGCGTGCGTTTCTTGTCGGTCTCACGGGGAGTTCACTCGGTTTAGCCGGCTGTGCCTCGCGTGGTGAGGCTGGCGGACTCACGGGCCCGACCTTTGACTCGCTGGTCTCAGATGTCTCCATTGGCTCACGGGATGTGGTCGTTGAACTAGCCAGCAGCGACGTTACTGAAGTCGTGCTAATCGCCCCGGACGGGACGGTATTCGACAGTCAGCAAGTCCAAACCGGAACCAGTATTGTCCGGTTCCAAATTATTGAGTTCGATTCGGGGTCGAATATCACATCGCATTATCTCCCGGGAACGTATGATCTCGTGGTTGTGGCCGACGATTCAGAGTTCAGACAGGAATTGTCACTTGTCCCAGATGTCCAGATTACCGGAGTTCGACAATATCGAGAGGGAAATTCGTCCTTCGATTTAGCACGTATAGTTTTTACAGCCAAAAACGCTGGAACCGGGCCTACATGGGTCTACGACGCTACCTTCGAAGATGCTCCGAATTACACTGCTAACAACGACCTGATAAACGAACCTTCTATTCCGTATGTGGAGTTACCAACGTCAGAAGGCGACTATATCATGTCTTCGGGTGAAGAACAGAGCTATCTCATCACTTCAAACCCGCTAGCATTTCCGGAGACAGAGTCAAATTATGAACGGCAGTTCCAGCCGTTTGTTATGCAGATCGGTATTGCAGATAGTTCTAGCATTGAGACTACTCTAATCCCGACATATGGAGGGAATCAGGTAGCACTGAGTCAGGTTGACCGAGTCGTCTACTCACGAGTTGGACTCGAAATAGAACGCCCAGAGAGGAACGTATAGTGCCATCACTTACTGATGTGATTGTTAACTCTGCAGAGGAAATCATCCGGTTTCTCGTTAATCCAATTTCCAGATTTATCCGTAGACATGGTGATGAGCTTCTTGAACTCATAGTCCAAACTCCAAATCCAGATTCCGTTTTTGCCCGGCCATCTAACGGCGGGTGGCCAGCAATCTACGAGTTCCACTGGGAGACGATGGTCCCCCTCTCGTTGCTACTCTGGGGGCTCATGATTGGTCTCATAATCTTGCTCGAATCGACGAGCTACCTCTTTAGCAACTACCATCGAACGAAACTCAAGAAACGGGCCTTCTCTGGGCTCCTGGGTATCCTCTCGTGGTGGTGGATTGCTAGCCTATCGTTGCGGTTCATCGACGGCCTGAGCGGCTTTCTCGTCCCCTCGCTATCGAACATCTCGCTGTTCGACACGCTTTCGTTCGGTGCTCTGGGCGTCCTGGGGCTTGCACTCACACTCACAGTTGACCTCACGCTGTTCTTGATTCTGGCACTGGTCTACATGATTCGCCAAGTCGTCCTGTATCTCTTCGTGTTGATGATGCCCTTGCTCATCGTCTTCTGGGTCCCCGGCGTTGGCCCCTTCTCGCTTGCCTCCCAGTTCATGAAGCGACTGGCTAGGTTCTACGTCCCGTTCTTATTCATGACCGTCCCAGTGGCGCTCCTACTGCGCTTAGGTCAGCTCTTGGGCTCGTCGGTGACACTCTCGATTGGCGGCGCTGGACAGTGGCTCCTTGCCATCCTTACACCGCTCGTTGCAGTCATTTCACCGTTCATCCTGTTCTGGCAAGCTGGCGCGTTGTTCTTCATGGCCGATAGCGCGTCCAGACACGCCTCTCGTGACACCGGCAAAGCACGCGTAGAAACTGCCCGCAGTGCTGGTGCAACGACGAAGACGGGCACGCAGAATCTCAATCGTGGTCTGCAAGGCAAACCTGCTGTCAAATCGGACGGGCAGGCCGTCCTCGGCTCTGGAGACTCTAGAGCACACGCTGCAGGAACCCGTCTAAACAGCACGGCCACCTCACTAAAATCTCGGTTCTCCACAGAGACCACTCGCTCCGAGACGACGAAACAAACCACTGACTCCTCATCATCGGACTCTCGAAACAATCAGTTTGAGTCGCTCCGTGACAGGAACCGCTCTTCTGAGAAATCTCCGCGTAGCGACGACACCTCGGAGTATCCCGATGACGACCGACCGTGGTACATCAACTAGACCAATGAGCAATCAACCTGCAAAACGAATTCCGAAATCGCTTGGCACAGACGCGAAACTAATCGGCTCGTACACCCTGACAGACGCTGCAGTTGCCCTCTTCCCGGGCGTCATCGTTATCCTCTTTACACAAACGATACTCCCTGCCTCACTCAGTGTGGGTGGGTATCGAATGCAGACACTGACGCTGCCCCTCGCTGCTCTCGCAATCGCCGTCGGTGTCCTGTTCGTATATCTCACACCCTCGTACACGACGAGTCTCGACTGGATTATGTTGATGGCGCGATTCAAATCTACGGACACCGAGAAGGGCCACAAGGGCGCGAAAGCACACACGCAAATCGAAGAAGTCCACCTCGACAGAGACGTACTCGAACGCACGGACGGTGCCTTCCTCGCGTTTGTACAGGTGCTTCCCCCACCGATGGCCCTTGCAACCGACGAGGAGTGGGAGCTGAAGGCGAGTTCGTTTCAGGACTTTCTGAATACGACTGTCACCTTCCCAATTCAGATTTTCTCGACGACACAGGCATTCCCCGTCGAGACGTATCTGGACCATTATCGAGAACGGCGAAGCGACCCTGATGTCAAAGACAATCCTCGGCTACAGGCGCTCATCGACAACTACATTGAGTGGTACGAACGTGACCTCGATGCCAGACAGATGACAATTCGAGACCACTACATCGTGGTCTCGCTCACTCCTGACGAAGTTCGATTCGAGCGTGAGAGTGTCCTGAACAAACTCGCTGGAGTCCCAGTGCTTGGGACCTTCGTCCAAGCGTGGAACGCCCCACCGATAGAAGACCAGCGAGAGGCTATGTTCGAGACTCTCGAAGAACGGGTTCGTCGCGTCGAGGCTGGTATCAGAGAGATAGAGGGCTGCCAAGCGAGCCGCGTCGACGCCGGCGAGGCGACGACGCTCATCGGTGAGTTCTGGGCCGGCCAGGAACTCGAATACGGTGATATTTCTCAGGCGCTTCGGACGGGCCCCCTCGTTGGAGGTGCCCAATGAATTTCGATTTCCTGCCGTTCATTGGAACGGATTCCTCGGGAGATGCCGAGCCAGTAGATAACGACTCTGGGACGGACGACGGATTCACGATGTCTGTCGACTACGAATCGAGCGACGGACCACTCTCTGAGACACCTGCCAGTCATCAGTCGCTGCTTGGGCCGGATTCAATCGAAGAAGGCTCAACGGCAATCAGAACGGGGGATAGATGGGCACGCACGCTCTGGACGGCTGAGTTTCCGGACGCACCTATTGATGGTATCTTCGAGATGCTCTACTCGACGGCCGAAACCCGTGAGACCGATATCTCGATGCACATCGATCCGCGCGATACCGAATCCACCTTGAATTCGCTCGAAAATCGCATCGAAGACCTCGAGGCTGACGTCGAATACTTAGCAGAGAAACGCCGTGCTGGGGCCCGAGGCATCCAGAAAGACCTCACTGACCATCAGGAGCTCTATGACGTCCTTCGCAATACGTCGATGAAAGCCTTCGACATCTCGATGTATCTCACGGTTCGAGGCGAGACTGAGGAGACACTCGATATCGATAGTGTCGCTAATACCGCTCGCCGGAGCCCGGCGAATCTGACGCCAGTCACCCCACGATTCGCACAGATGGATGTACTCACATCGAATAGTCCGGTCGGTGTCGACCAGCTCAACTCCCAACTGGATACCACGACGCCGATGCTTAGTGCTGCAGTCGGGGCCATGTTCCCCTTTGTTGCGGGTGCACTCGCCGAACCCGGTATCGAATACGGTACCTACGCGCTCAATGAAAGCCCGCTTATCCTTGATCGATTCACCCGGGAGACTGGCTACTGTACTATGGTCATCGGGAAACTCGGTGCGGGGAAATCCTTCTCGACGAAACTCCAACTCGTCCGTCGGGCGATGTACGACGAGGATTCGATGATAGTGATGCTTGATCCACTGGAGGGCTTTGACGGTGTGAACGAAGCCCTCGGTGGCGAACGTGTGACTGTCGGTGGCTCACGTGGGTTTAACCCACTGGAATTGCAGCCAACGCCGACAGATATCTTGGAATCCGTTCCGGATATCGATCCGTGGTCCGAGCAAATCTCGTGGGTGCTCACGTTCTTTGAGACGTTCTTCGAGAACGTTGCGAGCAGTCCACTCAAAGACCGCAAACAGACGCTTCGACGTGCTGTTCAGGAGGCATACGAGCGCCAGGGCATCACGAAAGATCCGGCGACCCACGCAAACCCCTCGCCGACGATTCGCGATGTTATCGCGGTCCTCGAAGACATCCTTGATGACCCGGGTGAATTTGGTTATGTCACCAGTGGCGAGCAAGACCGTGTGAAGAATGACGTCCAGTCCTTGCTCATTGACCTGCGCCCTTCGTTCCGTGAGGGCGGTGACTTAGCGAACCTCGCCGAACCCACGCAGTTCGATTTCACGAACGATGTAATCTACCTCGATTTACACCAAGAGGAGGGAACCCGCGGTCAGACAGAGACGAGTCTCATGATGCAGGTGTTATTCAACGCAGTCTATGAGCGTGCGAAACAGACCAAGAAACGCGTCGTGTTCGTCATTGATGAAGCGCACTATCTCATGGGCGATTCGACCTCGCTTGGCTTTCTGGAGACGGCAGTTCGACACAGCCGACACTACGACCTCTCGTTGCAGTTCATTACCCAGACTGGTGGCGAGTTTGCACTCACTCCTGAAGCCCGGACGATTGCGAACCTCTGTTCGATGAAGCTAATTCATCGTGTGGACGAGGCAGCAGAGCAGCTGGCCGAGTGGTTTGGACTTAGTGAGCGAGAAGTGAATTGGGTTCGTTCGGCGAAGGCTGGGAACGACGACGATGGCTACTCAGAAGCGCTGTTGGGTGTTGACGAGGAGGGATGGTTCCCACTTCGGGTTCGGGCGAGTGAATACGAGGTAGGTGTCCTTGATGGCACTCTTAGCCAAGCAACCTATACAGAGGTCCCAGATCACCTAAGTGGCGATAGCACACACATGCCATCCTCTATCGGGATAGCCGATAGTGGATTATCAGATAGCATGTAGGGAGCTAATTCGGGCAGGCACACGAGTGATGACAGCGCGTTAGGCAACGCAACGGCGACAACGGGTAAGTACTTGATTAGCTGGTTGATAGCCTACCGTTATTTTAGCTTGGAACGCCGTTTCAGTCCTTCGGCGGTATCCATTGCGGCGTTCGCTCACTAAGGTGTTAAGAATATCAACTTGATCCAGCAGATGACCGACGGTGTTCCCATATGCTATTTTCTCAGTCTTCGGTCGGGCTCCCCCGGCCGCCCCTCAGTTGCGTGTTCTGCCATACAACAAACAATTAAATACGCAGAGTATAAAATTAAACCAACAATGAGTTTCCGGTCAGTGAGCGAGGCCCGAGAGAAGGCCGGGTCGGCGGCGATGGACCCCCTCGAAGACGACGGGGACCAGCGCCGGTCGGCCGGCCGAGATTCCGGCGAGGGTCAGCAGTTCGGGGTCGAACCGTACCGAGACGGACACGAGACGGTGTTGCAACGGTTAGCACAACAGCACGGTACCGACCAGGTGCGCCAGTGGGCTGCCGAAGGCATGCCAATCGAGACGATGGGCAAGACGAGGGACATGGCGGACTTTCGCGAACGGCAGGCCGAGCGGCCGCCCGAAGTGCCAAAAGATATCGAACGGCAGAACGCCAAGTCCGTCCAGCGCAGTCACAATGCCTACCGGAACGACTCGAAGGCAGGCGATACGCAAGTGCCTGAGTCGGTCCGAAGCGTGATTTCCTCCTCGGGCCAGCAGTTGGACGCGAGCATCCAGCGCGCGATGGAAGACCGGATGGGCGACAGCCTCGGCGACGTGCGCGTCCACACCGGGCCGTCCGCAGCGAAAGCCTGTGACGACATCAACGCCCGCGCCTTCACCGTCGGCAACCACATCGCGTTCAACCGCGGCGAGTACGACCCCTCCTCAAAAGAGGGCCAGCACGTCCTGGCCCACGAGTTAGCGCACGTGCGACAACAGACCGGTGGAGCCGTGTCGATGCTGCCCCAAGAGGGCGAACTGGCTATCGACCCGGACGAACGCCTCGAACGGGAAGCCGAGCAAACGGCTGAGCGGGTGATGCGCGGGGGGATGTTGGGTATCCAGCGGATGCGGAAATCGGATATCCACATTCAGCGGACACCAGCGGAGGTCAGCGTCGAGAACAACTATTCGGGGGTCCGACAACTCAAAGAAGAAGTCGACAACCTTCGACAGGAACTCAGTTCACTCAAGGATGAGGTCCACTCGGGTTGGTCGGAGAAGGCGACTGCTATGATGGGCACGGGCGTAACTGCGGCAACAATTGCTGCCGGTCGTGCGATGGCCCAACCCGCCTTGCAAGACCAGCTCGCAAACACGGCTACCAATCCCGAGGTCGCAGTACCTGCTATCGCTGCCGGCACAGTTAGCTTTGGTGTCGCTGCTGGGAAAGAAACGATTAATGATGCCTACTCCCGAGTGAAAGACCGACTGCTTGGTGCTGATGATGACGAGCAGGGGCAACGTGAGGGAGACAAAGGAGTAGAAGAAAGTGACTGGTTCTCTGGATTGAGGTCCTAATTATGAACGCACAAATCGTTGGTGAAGATGAAAAAGGAGTCGGGCTCCTTGTCGAAGACAATCGTGGAGATGAGCATGAGATTGGTTTGGACTCAGAGGGAAATATCTTCCATCACAAGGAGGACGTTATCCCCGATACCCCATCAGACAGAAGCAATATTGAAGATGAAACATTCTCGCAAGCCCGTCGATACGCCCGGTATCACGTCTACCGCGAGAAAGGGTATGACACGGTCCCACCATCGGAGAATCCAGACAGACTTGCGGCGGTACTGATCGCACTACTGGATCTCACGGACAAGCAGTTCTGGGAGTACTTCCAGACGCTGCACGAACAATCGGTGAGTCACGACCGGACCGACGCATTGCCGCCGTTAGATCTCCCGGACGAGGTCTACGAGGAGGAGTTCCTGATCTACAAGCAAAACGTCTATCTCGAGGACGACCTCGACACGATTCAGTCACAACTTGACCGACCGGCGACGGAAGTTATTGGCGAGATTGAACGGGAAGAGCTTGCAACGGCGACCGGCCAGGGGATGCTCTCGAAAGCTACGTCACTCGTCGGCGGAACCAGTGAGACGTCTGACGTAACGTGGACAGAACTCACTATCGAAGGCGTATCGGGAATCGATACGATGTACTACGAAGACACGAACGAAGAACGGACAATCGAAAGTCAGGACCAGTTCGACCGCAAGCCCGATGCCCGAATCGAGATCCTCCCGTCGACGTACGAGTGCGACGATTTCCGCTACGTCGTCGGTCACAACCTCGTCTGTCAGATTCGGGATTGCTACATTGGTATGGGGCTTGAGCCACCCGAACCGTACAAAGTGCTGGGCCACGGCCGGTACAAGTACACCGGCAAATACCGTCACTTCGACTTCTACGAACCGTACTTCGACCACGAAGCCCGTATCTCCGGCTACGTTTCCCCGGTGTAAGCTGAAGGCACCATGGTTACCACGGCCTGCGACGACATCAACGCCCGTGCGTTCACCGTGGGTAATCAGATCGCGTTCAACCGGGGCGAGTACGACCCAGAATCTGCGGAAGGACAGCACGTGTTGGCCCACGAACTCGCGCACGTGCGCCAGCAGACCGGCGGTGCGGTGTCGATGCTGCCACAGGATGGCGAACTGGCTATCGACCCGGACGAACGCCTCGAACGGGAAGCCGAGCAAACGGCTGAGCGGGTGATGCGCGGGGGAACGCTGGGTATCCAGCGGATGCGGCGGGGTGAGGTGCACGTCCAGCGGATGCCGGAGGCGGAGCAACTGGAACAGGCCCGCGAAGAGTTCGACCAGATGGACCTGCAGGGCAGCGACGGGCAAATCTCGTCGATAGCGAAGCGAGTCGCCGAGTATCTCGGGTTCCACGGCGGAGCGTTCAGCAAGCAGGACATGGCGGCCAAGGCGACGACTGGCGCCGTGGGTGCTATACCGATCGCGGGTCCGTTCATCCAGAACGTCACCGACGAAGCGTACGACCAGCAACGGCAGGTCACTCAGGTCCGCTCCGCGCTCCACGATATCGGACCTGCAGAACTACCAACCGACTGGGTGAGTCATATCTCCGACCGTGCGGTCAAGAAAGTCGAGGCTCAGACTGGTGTGGGCGAGTCTCAGGGTGTCGGTGCAAGCAGGAGGGATTGAAGATGGATGGGATCATCACGGGCGAAAACGACGAGCGCGTTGGTTTAAGTGTCATCGATAACAACGACGCTGAGCACGTCATCGAGATGGAGTTCGACGGTAAAATCAACTACCACGAGCAGGACGGCTACCCGGACGACCCGGCCGAACGTACCAACGCAGAGAACGAACACGTCAACCAGGCCCGGCGATACGCGAAGTACTACGTCTACCGGGAGAAAGGCTACGAAACGCTCGACCCGCACCGCAACCCCGACCGAATCCTTGGGGTGGCTCTCGTGGCCGCCGGCCTCAGTACCGACAGCGTAGAGTCGTATTTCGGCGACCTCTACAGACAGGTTCGAAGTCACTCGACGGACTCGCCCCGTCCCGTCACGCTCCCGGACGGCGTCTCCCAGGCAAACGTCACCTACCAGCAGGATGTCTACCTCGGGCTGGACGACAGACAGGTCGAGATGCTGGAAGAATTGCTCGACGTTGCCGAGGTGCGGGAGTATCTGGGTGATCTAGCGAGAGGCGGTGTGAACGACCGGTCGCTGCTGGGTCTACTCGCGGACGCTCACGACATCGCCGGGAAATCCGGGAGCGACCTCCCGGCGACTGCTGAGGACTTCTGGATCGAGGCGGTTTCGGGCGTCCACGTCCACTGGGACGACGCGGCGGGCCAGTACCACACGGCGTGGACCGACCGACCGGGCATCGACCGCGAACCCGACGCCCGAATCGAGATGCTCCCGTTCGAGCCCGAGAACATCGACGCGTTCCAGCAGTCGCTCGTTCGCGGGCTGTTCTGTCAGGTTCGGGACTGTTACCTCGGTATGGGTGTGACACCGCCGTCGGAGTTCCGAATTCAGGGCATGGGCAGCTACGACCACGCGACGTGGTACGACTACTACGACCTCTATCAGCCCTACCACGATCCGGACGCGGACATCGACTGGGACCGTGACACTGTCAGGGCAGAGGCGTAATGGGGTCCTCGCACACGAGTTAGCGCACGTCCGTCAACAAGCCGGCGGCGCGGTGTCGATGCTGCCCTGAGATATCGATGTTCAGCGGTGCAACCGGTGGTGGCCACGAGTGCGTGACGAGACCGGGCGTGCTGGAGATAGTCGCCGCCCGTCAGCACGGCAGAGTGAACCCTTCTATCGGTCCGGGCGTGCGCCCAGTTGCGTCCAGTCGACGATGGCGTGGTCGTCGTGGTAGTTCTGGAGTGTGTCGAGATGCTCGTATCGGTCGGTGCAGGCGCTGATGCCCCGACCGGTGACCCGGAGGTGGCTCGGTGGCCGCAGGCCCATTCCCACGTAACAGTCACGGGCCTGACATCGCAGGTGGTCGACGAGCGTCCGCTGAAAGGCGGCCACGGAGATGACCGGTCGATGGGCGGCCGTCAGCTGGAGGCGCGCGCTGATGGGGGTGTCCGCGTCGGAACCGATGTCGTCACCGTATTCGACACGGGTCGGGCCGTCCGTCTCCCAGTGGACCCGTAGCGGCGAGGCGAGCCGCAGGAACCGCTCGCCGCGCCCGGCCCCATCGCCGTCGGTCGCCGTGGTCGGAAGGAGTCGACCGAGTCGCTCGAGCAGGTCCGAATCCCCGCGGTCCGGACAGACGTCGAGCACGTGGCGGACAGTCGCCAGTCCGTCTATCTCGTGTAGGACGTCGCTCAACTGGGCCACCGCCTCGGCGGGGGCGGTGAGGCAGATGTCCTGTTCGACGGACTGGCACTCCGCGGCCGCTGTGGTCTGGGGCGGCGACACCGGCGGGCTGTCGTCGGCCTGCGACGCGGTGAGTTGCTCGTAGTAGGTTCCGAGGCGCTCTGTGAGCGTCTCCTGTGACATCGCGGCCAGCACGAGTGCAGTGACGACCAGCGGGTCAGGGTCGGTGATGCCGTCGGTGTACGGCTCCACGGCCTCGACGTCGGACCGCCGTTTGAGGTAGTACCTGGCGAACCGCTCAGCCCGGGCAAGCCGTTCGCGTTCGAGCGGCGTCGGGTCGTCGTCGCTGGGGTACTGATCGCACCAGTGGTCGGTTACTGTCCCCGTCCGCGTGAGTGTCAGACGGTGGTCGGCGTCGGTGTGGTCGGTGATACGCAGCGTAATTTCCCGGCCGTGTTCGGTGTGGTCGGTGACGTTCATGATGCTGAATAGCGTGTGGTTGTCCGGTGTCCCGTGCAGGTCGGTTGCTATCACAAGGCTACCGGCGAAATAAATACTGTGCGGTCTCGCCGCTACACAGTCCAGTTCGCGACGACGGGCCGGAACGGCTTTCATCCGACGACTGACCGAATATTTTATCAGTAAACGACCTTACAATCAATATACTTACATTCGTATGCCTCGCGACGATAACTACTCGGACTCGGACACACCGGAGCTCTCGCAGTTCCAGAAGAACCGATATTTCAAGGGGAAGCTGATGACGCCCCGCGACATGGAGGCCGAACAGACGTACCACGCCGAGCGCTTACACACGCTCAACCGACTATTGAACGGGAAAGGCGTCGTTCGGGGTATCGACGTCCAGTCGGTCACCGAGAGCGGGGACGGGCTCGATGTCACCCTCACGCCGGGGCTGGCACTGGACGGGCACGGGCGACCGGTGGTCGTCGAACAGGTGACGACGAAATCTGTCCCTATACCCGCCGAAGACGAGATATACCTGTACATCGAGTTCACCGAGGCGGCGATGGAGACGATTCCGGTCCCCGACACCGAGGGTGCCGTCGACGACGACACCGCTCCGAACCGCGCCGTAGAGTCGTTCGCGCTGACCTACAGGGAGACGCCGCCGGACCCGGAACGGACCGACGGGGATATCGAGATATCGGGGCTCCAGTCCGACAGTCTCGACCCGCAGGCGCTCCGCGAACGACTTTTGGAGCGATATCGTCAGTACCGGCCAGCCCGTGCGGACACCGGTGGCGCGGTCTATATCGGCGCGTTCGAGAGCACACCCGACGGGAGCTGGGTTCCCATGGAGGGGGCCCCGCCGCGGCCCGTCGTCTTCGACAGCGAGTTCCTGTTCGACGTGCTGGTCGAGCACCTCGCCGACGCGGACAACCCACATCAGACGCCGGTGACCAAAGAGCCGATGGACGTCCCCGAGGACGTCGACGAGATTCTGAACGCCATCGAGGGGCTCGAAGCGAAGGTGGAGACGCTCCAGGCGGACCGCCAGTCGCTCTCGCGGTACGTCATGCGCAAGACGGTCAAGGACCGAATCAGATTCTTCGACGGTCTGGCTGACGAGCTGGAGGCCCGGAGCGGCGAGGCGAGCCGTCTCGCGCGCGAAATCGTCGAGAAGTCGGAGGGAGAACTCGACGGCATCCGAACCGAACGGGCGGTCTACGAGCCGGAACTGGACGGCCTCCTCGACCAGCTCGTCGAACTGGGCGACCACCTCGAACCGATAACCACCGAGGAGAGTCTGGAGAACTACCTGCGGTCCGTCTCGAACCTGCAGGCGGCCGTCGAGGAGGACCGATCACTGCTCGACCAGGTCGACGCGCACGACGAGGTGTGTGAGGCCGCGGACTCCCTCGACTTCCTCCTCGAGGTCGTCCCCGACGAGTGAACAGCCGGCGGTCTCGACGGGTTGATATTTAATGCTATCCTGAGTATAGGGAGTTAAATCAATAGAATAGAGAGCAAGATTTATATCGTTCACAAAAATAAATTGACACCGTTGTAGTCCCGATAAAAATGAGCGAATACCAGTCTCCAGGCGTCTACGTCGAAGAGGTGCAGAGCGGAAGCAAAGCTGTCGAGGGAGTCAGTACGAGCACTGCTGGCTTTCTCGGTCAGACAGAACGCGGTCCCGTCGAGCCACGTCTCGTCACGAACTACGCCGACTTCGAGCGGCTGTACGGCGCGAGTCCGAAGTCGTCGAACCTCGATGCGGCCGTCGACGGCTTCTTCAAGAACGGCGGGAGCCGCTGTTTCGTCGGTCGGGTCACCGGTGCCGACGTCGAGGACGTCGCAACGGCGACGCTGACCGACGGCGAGAGCACCGAAGTCGCCGAGGTCGAGGCCACCGGTCCCGGTCAGTGGGGTGAGTCCGTCGCCGTCATCGTCGAAGAGAGCCAGTATCCCGACCAGTTCGACATCACCGTCCGATACTGGTCCGGCGATCTTGAGTCGGTCAACAAGCCCCGCAGCGACCGTCCCGATCCGGCACCGGACGTGGAAGAAGTCTACGACGGTCTGTCGGCCGACCCGGAGGCCAGCAACTTCTACGAGAAGCGCGTCGAGAGCTCCGTGCTGATCGACATCGAATACGAGGCCGACGGCACCCCTGCCACGGGGCTAACGTGGCTCCACCGCGACAGCCTCCCGACGGCGTACTCCGACGGGGGGCTCGTTCAGGAGGACGGCGACGAGACGGTCGTCCACATCCCGGAGGACCTCGAATCGATGGACGAACAGAGCCTCGAGGGTATCGCGGACCCCCTCGAACTCGATACCGACGACAAGGAGGAACTCGTCGTCGAACTCGGCGATATCCGCGAGGGCGAGACGGAGGTCGACGTCGAAGTCGTCCCCGAGAAGCCAGAGGCCGACGGCGAGGTCTCGCTGAGCGACTACGAGGGCGTCGACAAGCCCGGCTTCCGCACCGGGCTGGCCGGGTTCAAGGCCATCGACGAGATATCCCTCGTCGTCGCCCCCGACGAGAACGACGTCCAGGGGCTGACGGACTCGCTGGTCGCTCACTGTGAGAACATGGGTGACCGGTTCGCCATCCTCCAGTCTCCCCAGACCCCGGGCCCGGTCTCCGAGATGGAGACGCCCGTCGACTCCTCGTACGCGGCGTACTACTACCCGTGGATCGAAGTGCTCGACCCGGTGACCAACCGCGAGAAGCTCGTTCCGCCGGGCGGACACATCGCCGGCATCTACTCTCGGACCGACCAGGAACACGGCGTCCACAAGGCTCCGGCCAACGAGACCATCCGCGGTATCGTCGGCCTGCAGCACAACATCACCAAAGGCGAACAGGACGTCCTCAACCCGAAGGGTGTCAACTGCATCCGGAGCTTCCAGGGTCGGGGCATCCGACTGTGGGGCGCTCGAACCACCTCCTCGGACCCCGAGTGGAAGTACCTCAACGTCCGACGCCTCTTCCTGTTCATCGAGCAGTCCATCCAGGAGGGCACCCAGTGGGCCGTCTTCGAGCCCAACGAGCAGGACACGTGGGGCCGCATCCGTCAGTCGGTGAACAACTTCCTCCGGACCGTCTGGCGTAACGGCGGTCTCCAGGGCCAGAGCGAAGACGAGGCCTTCTACGTGAAATGTGGCGAGGAGACGATGAGCGAAGACGACATCGACAACGGTCGTCTCATCGTCGAAATCGGTGTCGCACCCGTCAAGCCCGCCGAGTTCGTCATCTTCCGTATCAGTCAGGACACCGAGGAAGCGTAACCGCAGACGACCGCAATAACCATACAGACAAATGTCATCATCACAATCCAAGCCGATCGCCAACACCGAATTCGACGTCGAACTCGACGGGACCAACATCCCCGGTGTCATCGAAGTCAAACTGCCCGAGAAGAACGTCGAGACCCACAACTACCGCGAGGGGACCGACATGGCCTCGGGGAGCAAACACCTCGGTGAGGTCACTTACACGAACCTCCAGTTCGCACGCGCGGCCGACTCCCAGAACTCGTCGCTGGACGACTGGCTCACCGCTGCCGAAGAGGGCCGTGAATCCGACGCGAAAAAGCAGATCGCGGTCATGCTGAAAGACCGGACGGGCAAGACCGTCGCCCGATACAACATGGAGGGCGCGATGGTCATCCAGTACAGCCCGCCCGAGCTCAACGCGACGCCCGGCGGTGACCAGATCGCCGTCGAGACGTTCGTCGTCGACTTCGACACGATGAAGATCGACCGTTCGTGATGAGCACGCCCACCGACCCGACGGACGCGTTCGCCGTCGACCGGCTCCGTGAGGAGTGCCATCTCGACAGCGAGGGGTATCTCCACACGGGGTCGACCCCGGCGAATGTCGACAGAGTAATAATCCGGACCGCCGACAGCGCCGCTAACCGATGACTGACCAGACGCTCCAGACAGAGTTCGAGTTCAGCCTCCCGCAGGGGTACGTCGACGACGAGGGGACCCTCCACAAAGAGGGCCGAATGCGGCTCGCGACGGCCGCGGACGAGATTACACCTCTGAAAGAGCCGCGGGTTCAGTCGAACTCGTCGTATCTGACTATCGTGTTGCTCGCACGGACGGTCACCGAACTGGGTTCGCTCGACACCGTCGACGAGGCGGTCATCCAGAACCTCTTCGTCTCGGACCTCGAGTACCTGCAAGCGATGTACGAACGCGTCAACAACGGTGGTCTCAACGCCGTCGATACCGCCTGTCCCGACTGTGGTGAGCCGTTCACCGTCGAGGTCGAAACGGGCGCCCACATCGACGAGTCCGCCGGACCCGGTCAGTCGGGCGAGAGCGAGCAGGTGCTCCCGATAGACGACGCCGGCGCGACTGACGCGGACACGCAGTTCCGCGACATCTCGCAGGTCTCCGACGGCGAAACGGAGCACGCCGACGCGGGAAATCCGGCGGAATGATTCCACTTCAGGACCCCGACACGCTGTTCGAGGAGGTCGCCTTCGTCGCGTATCACTTCGGGTGGTCACGGCAGGAGGTCCTGGAGATGGCCCACTGGGAGCGCCAGCGGTGGTGCGAGGAGATCAGCGACATCAACGAGCAGATGAACGAGGGAACCACCCCGACGCGACAACAGGACCAGCAGGGCGGGACGTTCCTCGACGCCGATGACGGCGGCAAGGTCCTCTCGAAGTCGATCGACGACCTCGGGGAGTGACCGCCCGATAGACGCATCCGATAATGTCAAACAGTTCAAACTCATCCGACGCCAGCCCGTACGGCCAGTACAACTTCGAGGTCGTCATCGACGGTGAATCCGTCGCCGGCTTCTCGGAAGTCTCCGGCATCGCGATGCAACTGGAGACCGTCTCCTATCAGGAGGGCGGCGTCGACGAGTACGTCCACCAGCTCCCCGACCAGTTCGCCCACGCGAATCTGGTACTCCAGCGGGGGTTGACCGACGACGTCACCTTCTGGGAGTGGATTCAGGACGTCATGAGCGGGAACGTGACGCGGAAGAACGTCACGGTGAAAGTACAGGAGAACTACATGGGGCCCAACACGTGGGGCTGGCAGTTCCTCGGGGCCTACCCCACGACGTGGCGCGGCCCGGACCTCGTCGGCGGCCGACAGGGCGGCGTCGCCATCGAGACTATCGAACTCGCCTACAAGCAGTTCAACAAGCTCTCGGGAGCCCCCGGGTAGTCACTCGGGGTCCTGCTCGACGTCCACGTCCCGCTCGGCGATGCGGGTAAACTCCGTCTCGTTGAGCGACGCGATCATCACCGGCGCTGCCTCGACGACGACAGACGGCTGGAACGTGGCGTCGAAACGGGCCCACAGCGACATCAGTTCCTCGTGTGGCGTCTCCGAAAGCGAGAGGGTCAGTCGCGTCCCCTGGTCAAGTCGGTCCATCTCCTCGGGTTCGATGACGCCTCTGTCGCTGACGGTCTGCAGGGCGAGGCCGAGCGCCTGTTGCTGGCCGATGGTCCCGCTGTCGTTGTCCTCGTCCTCTCTGGGGTAGGCCGTCACGAGGTAGTCGATGGCGACGCTCAGGGGCGGGTCACGGCGGGTGGAGTCACCGACCTGTGTGGTGTTCATCGACCCGACGGAGCCGTCCTTGCGCACGCGGTAGGGGTAGATACCGATACGCGTGATGTCGTTCGGGCCGACGTCGCCCGGCGACGCCAGCTGGACCTCGTCGGGCGCGACGGGCAGTTCCGGGTGGTCGGCCGTCTCCGAGAGCAGGTCGCGGAACGTCTCTGTCACGTGCCGAATCGCCTCGTACGTCATCGCGGTCTCACCCGGGACGGAGCAGTCGCTGGCATACGAGTCCTGTCCTGTGACTGATGCAAAAGCGTTCCGAGGTCAGCGTCGGGCTCGCCGGTCGCCCGACTCCTGTGGTGGTTCGGCGAGCGCGTCACAGTAGGGCTCGAACTCCGAGCGGCGGACGACGCGGCCGGCCTCCCGGTAGTTCCGTTCGAGCACGCGGACGACGTGGCTCATCCGGATGGCGTCGGCGTCGCAACTGGCGGCCTCGACCGCGACGCGCTTGGCCAACGAGGCGATTTCGCCGCCGCTGAACTCGAACTGCGAGAGCCACTCCGCGTCGATTCCCTCGGTCGGGGTCTCCCCGGGGAACGCCCCCGCCCAGATGGCCTCACGGGTCGCCTCCTGTGGGCGCTCGAAGCGGATGGTGTGGTTGATGCGGCGGGTGAACGCGTCGTCGATGTTGGAGGCGAAGTTGGTCGTCAGGAGGATGACTCCGTCGTAGGTCTCGATACGCTGCAGGAGGTAGTTCACCTCGGCGTTGGCGTAGCGGTCCGTCGCGTCCGACACTTCCGCGCGGTCGCCGAACACGGAGTCGGCCTCGTCGAACAGCAGGATGGCGTTTGCCTGCTCGGCGGCCTGGAAGATCTGTTCTAAGTTCTCCTCGGTCTCGCCGATGTACTTGCTCACCACACTGGAGAGGTCGATCTTGTAGATGTGCATCCCGACGGCGTTGGCCAGCGCCTCGGCGGCCATCGTCTTCCCGGTGCCGGGCTTGCCCTTGAACAGCGCCACCACGCCCGCGTTGTCCTCCTTCGCTCGGAACCCCCAGTCGTCGTAGATGCGCCCGCGGTTGGCGATGTGGGCCTGTAGCTGGTCGAGTTTCCGGTCGGTCCCGTCCCGGAGGATGACGTCCCCGCGTTCGACCGAGGGCGTAATCTGCTGGGCGAGGTCCGCCAGATCGCTAGACGACTGGGCCCGACAGGCCTCCCGCACGTGTTCGACGGTCAGGTCGTCCTCACCAGCCAGCGTGCGGGCGGCCGCCAGCGCGCTCTCCATCTGTCCGAGCGTGAGGTCGAAGGTGCTCGCCATGCGCTCGGGGTCGAGGTCGTCGGGCAGTTCGTCGGCATGGTCCCGCCAGAACGTCCGCCGGAGCGGGATGGTCGGGCGCTCGAAGCCGACGATGGCGTCGACGGGCTGGCGGCTCGTTCCCGCGGGGGTCCACGCGGACTCGCCGACGAAAAAGAGGTCCGCGATCACGGGCGAAAAGCGGTCGATAACGGCCGACAGTGAGCGGTCGCTGTCGGGGCCCGTTACCGCGTCCGCGCCGGTGACGACCACCGGGCAGGCCTGCAGCGCGGCCTCGCGGACGACGGCGTCGAGGGCGTCGGCGGCCAGCACTCTCGGGAGGTCGACCCGGACGTAGCGGTCGGTCCCACAGAGAGCCTCGGCGGCCCGTCGCGGACCGCTGCCCCGGGGTCCGTGGAAGTACAGACGGCGGCCGGCAGTGCTCACCTCGCGCAGGCTCGCCAGCCGTTCGCACCGTCGGTCGGGCACGAGCAGTCCGTCCAGCGTGGCCTCGGCCCGCACCTCGGCGAGGTATCCGTCGACGGCGTCGGTGGTTTCGGCGCCGGGGGGCGGCCGAAGCGCCGGGTCGACGCCGCCCTGATTCAGCAGGTAGGTGACGATGCGGTCATCCACGCGCAGGGCGTAGTCGAGATTCGACCCCGCCCGACCGTCGCTCTCGGGCGGGTCCAGCACGAGCAGTCCGTACTCCCGCAGCGGCGAGCCCTGGCCGAACAGCGCCGTCGCGGTCAGGAACTGCTCGGGCGTCGTCGAACAGAGGTCCGCGACCAATCCGACGGTCGGGCGCTGCTTGCTCGCGTCGTTGTGGAGCGCGTCGAACACCGCGGCGGCCGAAGGGTCCACGTCCGGGAGCAGGGCCAGGAGCAGGATATCCAGATGCTGTCTGTCGAGACCGAACGCCTCGGCGAGCGTGTCGAGCCGGAGGGTCACGCCGGCCTCGATAGCCGCCGCTCGTTCGTCGTCGATGCGCTCGCGATGGCGCCGGAGTTCCTCGGCTATCCCGTCAGGGACGACCAGTCCTCTCTCCGACGCAGTCGCCGACGCCGGCTCGTCGAGGCGCCCGGCGAGGTCGAACTCCCCGGAGAGCACCCCCTGGCGCCCGTCGTGGAGCTCGCGCACCAGCAAGTCGAGACAGCCCAGTTCGTCCAGTAGATGGTCTATCGTGTTCTCGTATGCCATGGTGGTCGGTCCCCAATCGGGCGCTCCCGGCCGCCCCTCGATTGCGTGTTCTGCAATACAACGAACAATTATGTGCGAAGGATATGAAATTAACTCAACGATGAGCTTCCGGTCAGTGAGCGAGGCCCGAGAGAAGGCCGGGTCGGCGGCGATGGACCCCCGCGAGGACGACGGGGACCAGCGCCGGTCGGCTGGCCGAGACCCGGGCGAGGGTCACCAGTTCGGGGTCGAGACGTATCGGGACGGACAGGCGACGAAACTGCAGCGGCTCGCCCAGCAACACGGCGCCGACCAGGTCCGCCAGTGGGCCGCCGAGGGGATGGCCGTCGAGACGATGGGCAAGACGCGGGACATGGAGCAGTTCCGCGAACGGCAGGCCGAGCGGCCGCCGGAGGTGCCAAGAGAGATCGAACGGCAGAACGCCAGGTCCGTCCAGCGGAGCCGGGGCGCACATCACGAGTCCAGCCGTGCCGGTGACACAGAGGTACCTGAGTCGGTCCGAAGCGTGATTTCGTCGTCCGGCCAGCAGTTGGACGCGAGCGTCCAGCGCGCGATGGAAGACCGGATGGGCGACAGCCTCGGCGACGTTCGCATCCATACCGGGCCCTCCGCAGCGCAAGCCTGTGACGACATCAACGCCCGCGCCTTTACTGTGGGTAATCACATCGCGTTCAACCGGGGCGAATACGACCCCGAATCTGCTGAGGGCCAGCACGTCCTGGCCCACGAGTTAGCGCACGTGCGACAACAGACCGGTGGAGCCGTGTCGATGCTGCCCCAAGAGGGCGAGTTAGCTATCGACCCAGATGAACGGTTGGAGCGCGAAGCCGAGGAGACCGCCGAGCGGGTGATGCGCGGGGGAACGCTGGGTATCCAGCGGATGCGGCGGTCTGGCGTTCATATTCAGCGAGCAGCAAAACAGACCGGTTTCGGAGAAGACGGAACTGTTGCCGTCGAGAACGTCAACGAGGAGGCGCTGAACGGATCGGAGACAGAGGATATCGACTTCGAGGGCAGCGACGGGACGATGCCCGAGATGGCGAAATGGCTGATCGGTGGCGTCGGTACCGCCAGCACGTTCGCCGCCTCGCAGATGGTTCCGGGCGTGAATCTGCTTTCACTGGGACTCATGTTCGGAATCGGGGCCGCCACCGAAGAGTATCAGAGCATCGCTGAAACGTTCAAGAGCGACCAGAGCGTGCCCGCCGAAGTCGTCGACAAACTCGAAGCTCGCGTTACCCAGAGCGAGGAATTCGCGGAGCGAGTCGCAGCGGACTCCACTCTCGCCGACCAGCTCGCGAGCGACGACCAGTTCATCGAGAACATCTCCGCACAGGTCAACGAGATGACTGGGGACCAGAGCCAAGAGGTCGATTACTGATGGAGGGTGAAATCGAGAAAGAGACGGACAAAGGATATGGCGTCACAATATACGATAACAACGATGCCAAACATAAGATTGGTGTGCTCTACAATGGGGAAATAAATGGTCATCTGCAGGAAAGATACTCGGACAACCCGAGCGAACGGTCGCCAGCAGGGGTCCGCAATGTCACCCAGGCCCGCCATTTCGCCAAGTATTACGTCGCAAAGGAACGCGGGTATCCGACGATTCGCGAGAGCGAATATCCCCACAGGGTCGCCTTGGCAACGCTGGTAATCGCCGCGCTGGATACCGAGAGCTTCGAGCGGCAGTTCGGCGACATTTACCAGCAACTTAAACATCATTACGACGACCGAGACCCTGTTATAGAGATTCCCGATAAACTCTACACGGAGGACGTGTTCTACCAGTATGCGAAGGACCTCTATCTCGGTCTCGGTAATGCCGAAGTCGGGGAACTCCCTGACGAATCCATGGAGGCGTATCTCACAGAGGCCGAACAGCGTATCAGCGACGGGGACACGGCTGATATCACCCGTGAGTTGACCGAGCTGGCAAGCGAGCACGGGATCACCAGTGGACAGATTCAGACTGTCGCGCCGAGTCAGTGGATTGTGGCCACGTCTGGGCTGCACGTTCAATGGCAAATCGGCGACGACCTCTACGGCGAACACAACGACGAGCCGGACATCGACCGCGGTCCAGACGTGCAGCTGGAAGTGATTCCACACGACCCCGACTCGCTCACCGACCTCCAACAATATCTCGTTCGTCACCTCCGATGCCAGGTCCGCGATATCCACGTCCAGATGGGTGTCACGCCACCGGAACCGTTCCAGGTGACCGGGCCGGGCCTGAACCGTCTGACTGACTGGTACCAGCGCTACGAGGACGCGTGGCAGCCGTACTACCAACTAGAGGCTACCATCGACTGGGAGAGCGTCTAACGAGAGTGGTTGAACGACGTACAGACGCGCTCTAAGCTCAAATGGTCTGCAAGAAGACATGTGCGGGAGAGTAGTCAGCGCCCGCAGAAATCTCGGCGCAAGAATACTTACTGTCGGGAACCACATCGCGTTCAACCGGGGCGAATACGGCCCCGAATCTGCTGAGGGCCAGCAGCTCTAACACGAACTCGCGTACGTCCGTCAGCAACCGGACGGGGCCGTATCGATACTCCCTCCGGAGAGCGACTAGCTATCGACCCGGTCACGCTGGACTAGTTATGTAGCCAACACCACCATCTTTATATTTTATCGAGCACCTAATCTAACAAACGCAGAGTGGCTGGAAAAAACAGCACTGTCTCTCGCGGTCGGAGTCAGGCGAACCACCGACGAACGGGTCCCTCGGTGTCTCCGGTCGCTCGGATCTCCACATCCCACAATGCTCAATCTATTCCCAAAACTCCGGAGCAAAATCAAGGGCGTTCGCAAGAAACTCGGGCCGGTCCTGCCGGTCATCCTGACAGCGCTACTTGGCGCCCTTCTCCTGTGGGGGACCGGCTACCTGTTCGATCTGTTCTGGCTCGCGCCCGCAGCCGATATCAACGGCGTGTTCTCGGGGACGACGTATCTGACTATCTCGCCGTCCGGGGTTACAGCTCTCGTCGGCTTTCTGCTGGGTGCGCTGGCCGGGACGTGGTACTTCGCGTATCGGCCCAACCGGGAGACGGTCATGGAGTACTGGGCGCAGGTCCCGACGTGGACACAGGCTACTCTCATCGGGCTGGCGGGCGCACTGGCAGTGACAGCTGGGCTGTTCGCGGTACAGGTCTACTGGGGGCTCTCTGACCTGACCGTCGTCTCGGGCTTCCTGCTCGTGTGGCCGGCCTCGACCGGGATGGTGATTCTCCGCCGGCGGTGCATCGGCGACGACTGTCCCCCAAAGACGTCGATGCGCATCGGCTACACCCACGCGAAGGGGCTTGAGAGCCGGACGATGGCGATAATTCTCGGCTCACTCGTCGGCGTCTTCGGCGGCCTCCTGACGTGGTATCTCTCGATTCGCATCGGCAACTGGGGGACGGCTCTGCCTGCAGTCGTCGTCGCCGTGCTGCTCTGGGCCGGCGTTACCCTCGTCATATACAACCGATACGACGAGCAGACGGCCGAGCGGACTAATCTGGCGATAGCCGGCGTCAACCGCCCGAAGACGCGGGACACGTGGGAGCTTCACATCAAAAACGAGTCCAGCGACTCCATCGACCTGTCGCTGGCGAAGATTCGCGACACGGAGTTCGACCTCTACAAGTTCGGCGTCGACACCACTCTCGGTCCCGGCGAGACCTGCACGTTCAACGCGCCGGAGGGGTTCAGGCTCGCGCCCAACGACGACTCCTGGGAGCTCCCGCTGGGGTACACGCTGAAGCAGGGGTCGGAGACACCAGCGATTCTCACGCGGACGGGTGAGATGTATGGCCTGCAACGGGACCAGCTGGACGGTCCCGACGGCGGACCGACGGGTGCCCGGGCGGATGTCACCGCTACCGGCCAGAGCAACCCTTCGGGTGAGGCCCCCGAGACGCCGGCCTCGACACAGGACTGACGGGTCGATGTTCGGACTAACAACCGGGCTGGCCGGCGGTGTGAGCGAAGGCCCCGACCTATGACCGGAGACAATCTGACTCTCGAACCCACCTGTCGGAACATCGGACAGCTTACTGACCGGCGTCTGGGTGACGGTCCCGGCATCAGCGGGCTCGGGAGCCGTCTCGAATCAATCGCGACCCTCGACACAGACCGACTGGGCGGCCGTCTCGGCCGGCGTGTCGTGCACAAACACGGCCTGAGCGACCTCGTCGTCCGGTTGCTGGGGCGGCGTGGCGCCGAACCTGCGGCCGGCGGGGACGATGACGAGGCGGAGTCCTACGAACTCACCTACCCGCCGCTGGATGAGACGCGTTCGGACCCGACGTCGGCGCCACTCGACGGCGTCTCGGTTCCGGACTCCCCGCTCGCGGGGACGACACCGTCGCCAATCGCCCACCGGCCGGCGCCGAGCGGTTCTGGGCCCACCGACCGGCGACTGACGCCGACACGGGCCGGCACACCGGGCTCCGAGCCGTCGGGGGAAACGACGCGCGCCGACGCTACGGCGTCCCACCGTCAGGACGCATATCCCGACTCCTTCGCCGGCCATCGCGCGTCTCCAGCCACCGAGGAGGTGTCGCCAGCTACCGGAGTCGACGCCACCAGCCAGCCTCGGTCGGAGACGGGTGTAACAGGGGCCGCCGAAAGACCGGGCAACGCGGCTCGCCAGTCTCCAAGCGGGCACATCTCGCGTCGGCAGTTCGACCGACTCACCCGGCGAGCGAGCGCGACCCGGACGGTGCTGGTCGACGAGTCCCGCTCCACAGACCGGTCTCCCGCGGCGACACAGCCGATATCCGGACGTCCCGAGGCCGACCAGTCACCGGCCCGTAGCGGCGATTCCGGTACCCGATCCGATGGTACCGATGCCCGTCCCGCTCCGGCGACAGGGGACACCCGACGCGGCCGGCTCCCGACGGTCGAGACTCCCTCGTCGGCAGTCAGTGGCGCTTCGTCGCCACCGGCCGACACCCCCCCGTCGAGGGTCGGTCCCTCGCAGTCCCTGCCTCGTCACGAGTCGACCTCTGCTCGGACGGCTGCCACGTCGGCCACCGACTCGGCGGCTTCACCGCCGGAAACGGCCTCGGCGGCCGCTGACAGGGCCGTCGACGTTGCAACGACCCGCGTCGATGCGCCGGTACCGACGGCCACTGCACCAGTAGAAACACGAGCACCGCCCGCCGCTGATAGCCAGACGACAGTCGCGTCCGACCACGCCACACGGGTGGCCTCCCTGGCTGCCCGTTCCTCGGCGGTCCACGCACACACGCGATTCGACCGCACGTATCCGGAGGCCGACAGCCCGACCCGCTCGGTCACTGACCGGGAAGCCGGACACGCCGACGTCCCCGGAGTGGCCGCCACCACGGCGCGACCCGAGACGACTGTGTCGCCCGCCGCGGGCGAGACGCAGTCCCGCGGTGTGGCTGCTCCCCGGTCGAGGTCTCGCGAGGATAGGACACCCGCTGGCACTCGGACACTGGTCCGAACCGGGGACGACACGCGGCAGTCAGCCACTGACGGGGTCGAGTCGTCACCGCTCCACCGGTCACTGGCGACGAGCGCGGCCGTACTCGACACCGGTGCCGGACAGCGGACAGACAGCGACCCCGAGGGGACGCCCGTGGCGACGGTGACCGCTGTGAGTAGGCTCACGGCCGATGCCACGGCACGGCTCGACCGATCGCGAAGCGCGACGGCGACCGGACCGTCGTCGACCATGACGCGCTCGCGCGCGTCCGAAGGGGACGTGTCACCGGTATCGACGCCCAGCGCGTCGGACGTTTCGACACCGCAACAGTTGGCTCCGGCGTCTCGCTCGCCCAGTATCGACACCGACGGGACGGCGGAGTCGGGCGCGATACGTACCGCGAAAACGACCGACTCTGACGCGGCGATTCCGGAACCGGCGAGCAGTGATGCTGGCATGCGTCGGCGGCCGACCGTTCACTCGGGGTCGGAGACGGCCGAGCCTGAATCGACCGCGCGGTCCCGGCCGGCCGGCGTCCACGTCCCGCCGACGACGCTCGTGACGCCCTCCCCACCCCAGTCCCGTTCCTCACCCGAGGCAGTCTCGGGGGAGCGCCCGCGAACTCCGACCGAACCCCGGCGCCGCGGGAGTACGCCGCTCCACTCGCACGGTCGGGTCGTCACTGACCCGGACGCGACACTCGCTGTCGGACCGGCGACGGCGTCGCCTGGCCGTTCCCCCGATGCACACTCCCGTGGACGGCCATCGAGCGAGGGCGACACAGCCGAGGGTGCAGTCGGTGAGGTCGACCAGTCTGTCAGCGAGGCGGTCGCGCGGACCGCCGTCGTGTCGGGTGTCCAGCCGACTCCTTCCGAGCGCTCGGGGGAAAAATCGGAGACGCCTGCGCAGTCGCCCCCGTCAGCTGGCCGCCCGCTGTCGACGACCGACCAGTACCGCGAGCGCCCCGTCACTGCCGACGACGAGTGGTCGTCGGCGAGCGTCGACACCGGTGGAACCGGCCAGTCGTCAACCCGCGCGACCACCCGGCCACACACCGGCGGCGAGTTCGCCACGCCCGATCTGGAACACCGAACGCGGTCGGTCCACGACGTCACGACTGCGGCGCCGGGCCGACGCGCTGTCGGGTCCCACTCGCGGGCCACAGCGGTGCAGCGACTGCCGGATTCGACGCGTCGTCGCGTGACCCGCCAGCAGCCCTCGTCGGACGCCGGGGATACACAGCGGCCGTCGGCTCCGCGCCGAGTTGCTGCGTCCCGCGCGACGACGCCGGGCAACACTGTTGGGGGCGATTCCTCGGTGGCACGGCAGGAGACCGGCGTCTCCACCGCTGGCTCCCGAGTCGCGTCGTCGGGGCACGATGTCGACGACCCGGTGTCGGAAGTGGCGGTAGCTGAACCCGGAGACGTCGACCCGGTGTCGGGGGCGGCGGGACGTGACGGGTCGAAAGTCGATGCGATGTCGGGTGCCGACGCTGACAGCCGGAACCGCCCCGATACGGCGCCGCTTCGACGGTCCTCGGCCGCTGCCCACTTCGGCGTATCCGACACCAACGGGCGGTCTCCCGCTGGGGACCCGTCGGCGGGCTGGGCGGGGTCCCCGCTGGATGGTGCGACCGGCCTGACTCGCACCGACGCTGCGGTCTCCGGCGTCAGTCCCGGTGTCGTCGAGCGGACGAGCCGGGCCCAGTCGATGCTCGGGACGCCACACCGACGCGAGTACGCGCCCGTCAGCGGCGACGCCGACGGGTCCGCTCCCTCACCGGCGAGGGTATCGACCCTGCCCCAGTCCAGCAGTGAGACGCCGGCCACCTCACTAGGGGGGGCAGTCGATACGCCCAGAGGGAACGGCCACATCTCCCGGTTGCAGGCGCCGCGGACGTCCGTCGGTGGCCCGGCGAGGTCACAGGCCGCTTCCGAAGCTACCGAGCGTCCGACGACTCACGACCCGGCGACGGGGACGCCGGCCGGCCGGTCGACCACTCCAGACACCGGCCGCACCGACCCGTCTCCGGTCGACGCCGAGGACCGGTCCAACCGCCGAGAGGGTGTCCCGACTAGCGTCGAGCAGTCCAGCCCACCATCCGAGTCAGACCCATTGGCGGGGACCGTCGCCGAGTCGCCGGTCGGGGACCCACGGTCTACCAACGCCGTCCAGCGGGCCGAGGCCGGCAGTCGGTCCTCTGCCAGTCCGCTGGCCACCGCTGTCGAGTCTGGACAGTCCGCGGACGAGACGCCGGCCCGGCGATGGCGGCTGGGTTCGCTGCCGCCGGATGCGTCGAACGGCCACCGGTCTGCGACGATTGGGGTCGACACCGCCAACCGACGGCAACCCGCGATGACGGGCGTCGACGCTGTCGACCCACAGCGTTCCGCGACGACCGCCGACACCGCCAACCGGGAGCGTTCCGCACCAACCGTCAACGCTGCCGACCAACGTTCCGCGCCGACCGCCGACACCGCCAACCGGGAGCGTTTCGCGCCGGGCGTCGACACCGTCACCCGAGAGCGTTTCGCGCCAACCGTCAACGCTCCCGACCAGCGTTCCGCGACGAGCGTCGACACCGTCACCCGACAGCGTTCCGCGCCAACCGCCAACGCTGCCGACCAGCGTTCCGCGCCAACCGCCAACGCTGCCGACCAGCGTTCCGCGCCAACCGCCAACGCTGCCGACCAGCGTTCCGCTCCGAGCGTCGACACCGCCACCCGAGAGCGTTCCGCGCCAACCGTCAACGCTGCCGACCAGCGTTCCGCGCCGAGCGTCGACACCGACAACCAACAGCGCTCTGTGACGACCGTCGACGGTGCCGACCGGCTCGCCGCGACGAGCATCGACACCGTTACCCGACAACTTTCTCCGACGAGCGTCGACACTGTCGACCGACAGCGCTCCGCGAAGACGACTCCCGACCCCACTGCTGGCGGGCCACGCGTGGATGGGGCCACCGGCCGAAACGGCGTCGAAGGGTCGGACGACGCTGGCACCGAGACCGGTGGCAGTGCCCGAACTGACGTGCGCCGGACGCCGCCCGGCGAGTCGGCAGCGACCGACGGAACGGTCGACGGGAATGCCGTTGCCGGTACTCCTTCACAACCCGGCCGCCGCGAGCCCGTGGCAGGTTCGGAACCGGACCGTCAGACGCCGGTCGGCGACCGAGCGTCTGTCGGGACACTGACGACTGCTCGGGACCGCTCGGCGACAGCGGACGCGACCGCTACCGTGTCACGGCGTCGCCCGTCGACGGAGGTCGGCGTGCTGTCGACCGGCGAAAAGTCATTTGCCGAAACTATTAAATATAATAGAGAAGTGTCTGAATACAACGTATCGGACGACGGAGCGCACGCGAGTAGTACCGAGCGGACGACCACACCGGAGCCACAGACCGACACCTCTCTCGTGTACCAACAGGGACAGTCCACCGATACGGCCGAAGCGTCCGCCCGGAGCGGTAGCACCGCCGAGACGCTGGAGGACAGCGAGAAATCGCAGTCGTACACGGCGGAGTTCCCCAGCGAGCGGGCTGGCGCCGCCGGCGGGGCGGTTGCCGGGGGATCCGACAGACGCGGCCCGGCCTCCCCGACGGACCCCGGTACCGGGAGAAACGGGCCCTCGGATGACGTCTTCGGCGAGTCGTCGTTCGACAGCCGCGGGCGACCGGACGGTGACGTCGGGTCCGCGCTGTCGGACCGGCCGGCCGACCGGTCGGCCGACACCACTGAACGGGCCGACAGCCGGCTCCGCGGCATCGACGTCCAGTTGAGCGAGCAGTCGATGCAGCTCAACGCCGACGTCGACCGGCTGGTGGATATCCTGTATCGGAAGCTCGAACGGAAACGGCGGATCGAACGCCAACGGAGGGGATTTTAGATGGGTAGCTCAGGTCAACTCGAGAAAGCGCAGATCATCATCCTGAACGGAAACCACGAGAACACGACGATAGACTGTAAGTTCAACCCCAACTCCTACACGCTGGAAAAGAGCGTCAACTACGGCGAGTTGAAGGCGACCGGGTCGGGGGCGTCAGTCCAGCAGTTCGTCGACGGCAACGCCGAGCGGCTGTCGATGGAGCTGTTTTTCGACACCACTGACAAGGTCGGCGACTCGCAGTCGGTCGAGGCGGTCGACGTACGCGAGCAGTACACGAAGTACATCGACCTTTTGCTGTCCGTCGACGGGGAGTTGCACGCCCCGCCGGTCTGCCGGTTCGTCTGGGGGAAAGGCATCGACTTCACGGCACTGGTCCACAGCGCGAACAAGCAGTTCACCAAGTTTCTGCCGAGCGGTGTCCCGGTTCGCGCCCGGGTGTCCATCGTCTTTCAGGAGTTCAAAACGGCGGACTATCACAAGTCCGAGGTCTCCCCAGAGTCGACGGACAAGACCAAAGTCTGGACTGTCAGCGAGGGCGACACGCTATGGCTCATCGCGTCCGAGGAGTACAGCGACCCGGCCCACTGGCGCACCATCGCGGAGCACAACGGGCTGGCCAATCCCCGTGACATCGAGGCCGGTCAGAAACTGGAACTGCCGCCGCTGTAGCCATGTCTTCGAGCATCAACAACCATCCGGCGTACTCGCCGCGGTTCAACGTTACCGTCGGCAGCGAGAAGTTTCAGGAGCCCGGCGGCCGAATCGCCGACCTGGTCGTCGAGACGACTTTCGACGGCGCCGACCGGTTCTCCTTCACCCTGAACTACCCGTTCGACGAGGAGCGCGACCAGTTCGCCGGGCTGGACTGGGACCGCTTCAGCATCGGGACGGACGTCGAGATAGCGATGGGGTACGGCGACGACGGACAGTTGACCGACCTGTTGACCGGGAAGATACAGTCTATCAACACCGAGTTCACCACCGACCGCGGCCCGTCGGTGCAGGTGTCGGGGTACGGCCTGTTGTGGGAGATGATGCAGGGGTCGAACTCCACGTCCTGGACGGACACGACCATCGGCGATGCCATCGACGACGTGCTGTCGTCGTACTCTTTCTCGTCGGTGACCGTCGAGAGCGCCGACATCAAGCGGGAGAAGCTCATCCAGGACGACCGCAGCGACTACCAGTTCGTCGACCAGCTTGCCACTGCCTACGGGTTCGAGTTTTACGCCGAGCGGGACTCTGCGAAGGTGGTTCCGCGCTCCTCACGGGCTAACGACTCGGACCCGATCGCGGAGCTGTGGTACGGGGAGGACCTCCACGACTTCTTCGGCGAGATAACGGACCGACGACAGAATTACCAGGTCGAGGTCCGGTCGTGGGACGTCAAAAAGAAAGAGGAGCTGACGGTGACCGCGGGCAGCAGCACTGCGACACACAAGGAGGTTTTCAGAATACCAGCCATGTCACGCGACGAAGCGGAACAGATAGCCGAAACGAAGCTGAATCAGCTGTCCGGCGGAACCGTACAGGCACACGGTGAGACCGACGGGATTCCCGAGCTCCGGGCGGGGGTAACGGTCGACCTGGCGGAGCTCGGGTCGCGGTTCTCCGGGACCTACCACGTCACCAACGCGACCCACCGGATGGGTGCCAGCGGCTACCGAACGACCTTCGAGGCAACCGAGGTGTCCGGATGAACCACCGCGACTTCTTTGGCGGTGAACAGGCCTCCGAGGGCGGTATCAACGGCGTCGCGGTCGGCATCGTCACCGACAACGAGGACCCACAGGACCTCGGACGGGTGAAGCTCAGTTTCCCGTGGCGTGACGCCGACGACGAGAGCTACTGGGCCCGAATCGCGACGGAGATGGCGGGCAAGCAGTACGGGACCTACTTCCTCCCCGAAGTCGAGGACGAGGTGCTCGTGGCCTTCGAGAACGGTGACATCCACAGACCGTTCGTCATCGGGTCGCTGTGGAACGGGAAGCAGAAACCGCCACAGAAGAACAGCGACGGGAACAACGACATCCGAGAGGTGCGGTCCCGTAGCGACCACAAGATCGCCTTCGACGACGCCGACGAGGGGAGCATCACCGTCCAGACCAGCGCGGGCAACGAGATCGTAATCGACGATTCGGGCGGATCGGAGACGATCCGCATCCGCGACGAGAACAACGACAACAGCATCACGCTCGACTCCGGGAGCGGCTCCGTGGAGGTCGACGCCAACAGCGAAATCGCTCTCTCCGCCGACGATATCGCCATCGACGGGTCGAATTCCGTCGAAATAAACAGTAACGGCGGAATCTACCTGAACAGTAACGGGCAGATGACCTTCTCGAGCAGCGGGAAGTTCGACCTCAACAGCAGCGGCCTCATGAACGTGAACGCGACCGGCCCGCTCCAGATCAAGGGCGCGATAATCCAGCTCAACTGACCCATGAAACCAGCAGCCAGACTCGGCGACTCGACCGCTCACGGGAAGCCGTTGAGCGGCGGCACAGGCAGCCCGAACGTCCTCATCGGCGGCAAGCCCGCCTGGCGTGCCGGGATGGACATGCACGTCTGTCCGCTCACCTCCGGGCTGGCCCCCCACGTCGGCGGCGTGGTCGGCAAGGGGTCGACCAGCGTGCTGATAAACGGGATGCCCGCCGCACGGATGGGCGATAAGATAATCGAGAGTGGACCACCGAACACCATCCTCAGCGGTGACACCACCGTCCTCATCGGCTGAGCCATGTCGGAGGACTTTCTGGGAAAGGGGTGGTCATACCCCGTCAAGCCCGACCATCGAGGGGACATCCAGCTCTCGGCGGCCGACGACGACATCACCGAATCCATCCGCATCATCCTCGGGACGGCGAAAGGCGAGCGGGTGATGCGCCCGGACTTTGGCTGTGATATCCACGACCACGTCTACTCCGCGGCGACGCCGGCGACGCTGAACGTCATCGAGACCTCGGTTCGCGAAGCACTGGTCCGCTGGGAGCCCCGTATCGATATCGAGGGCGTCGACGCCTACACCGACGAGGACGAGCCGAACAAGATACTCATCGATATCGACTACCGGGTCCGCTCGACGAACGCCCTGGCGAATATGGTGTACCCGTTCTACATAACGGAGGGTGATGGGTGACGCCCCCGACCGTCGACGACAGCGACCAGGAGGCGCTGTTCGAGGCTCTCCTGGAGCGGGCCGACGTCTACACGGACGAGTGGGACCCGACCACGGCCGACACCGGCCGGACGCTCCTCCGAATCTTCTCGACGTTCGAGGCCGACGTTCGCAACCGGCTCAACAGCGTCCCGGAGAAACACCGGATCGCGTTTCTGGACGTGCTGGGCTTCGAGCGACGGCCGCCGAAGGCCGCTCGGGTCCCGCTGACCGTCCACGTGCCCGACGACCTCGACCGGAACGTGGTCATCCCCGGCGGGACACAGGCCGTCTCGGAGTCGGGTGACGACACACAGCTGTTCGAGCTCCCGCGCGACCGCGGGTTCGAGGCGACCGGGGCGACGCTGACCGACGCCGTCGCCGTCGACCCGGCGGCCGACAGTATCGTCGACCACTCGGCGGTCGTCGACGGCGACGCAGTCGAACTGTTCGAGGGGACGGACGACCAGCAACACCACCTCTACGTCGCCAGCGGGCAGACGCTGACTCTCAACCCCGGCTCGTCGTTCGCCGTCACCGCCGAACTCGACGTGGACAACGACGCCTTCGCCGAGGCCGTCGTCTGGGAGTACTACGGGGAGGACGCCACCGGCGAGGAGGGGTGGCACCGGCTCCGCCCGCCCCGGCCCGGTCGGGACCGCGCCGCCGAGAGCAGCATCGAAGCGTACAAACAGCGACTCCGAGACCGGGTCGAGGCCGGTGACGACGGGGCGGGGTCGCAGGCGGCGAGCGCGCACACGGCGAGCGACGGGTCGGCCTACGAGGCCACCTTCGAGCTCCCCGGCGAGGTCGTCGAACACACGATAAACGGCGTCGAGAGCCGCTGGCTTCGCTGTCGGCTCGTCGACGACGACGCGGACCTCCTCTCGGTGTCGATGCGTGACCTGTCGCTGCACGCGGGCCAGACGGACGACGCCTCGGGGCTCGATCCCGACTTCATGCTGTCGAACGACGTGCCGCTGTCGGCCGAGAAGGGGCCGCTCAAGCCGCTTGGCGAGCTGCCCCAGCCGCCGACCGCGTTCTACGTGGCCTGCGAGGAAGCGTTCACCAAACCCGGCGGCACCGCCACGCTGGAGTTCGCCCCGCCGGGCGGTCCGGTTACCGTCGCGGACGGCGAGGGGGGTACGACAACCGACGGTGAGGCGTCCGGACGACGGGGGACGGACGTCGGCGTCCTCGGCGGCGCGCCGCGGCTCTCCTGGGAGTACTGGAACGGCGAGGGGTGGGTGCAACTGGGCGACATCGAGGACGGCACGGACACGTTCCACGAGGCCGGCACCGTCACGTTCAGTGTCCCCGACGACATCGAGGCGACGACCGTCTCGGGTCACGAGAACGTCTGGGTTCGGGCACGGCTGGTCAGTGGCAACTACGGTCAGCCGGGACTGAACGTCCCGGAGGTCGAGGGGTTCGACGGCACCGACGGTGACCTCGACCCGCCGGTCTTTGGCGACGTGACGGTCCACTACGAACACAGCGGCCAGCCGTTCGACGCCGTCTTCCGGCACAACAACGCCGCGTACAGCGAGGACCTCACCGACCACGCCGAGGCGTACGTCCCGTTCCGTGACCTCCCCGACACGAGCCAGACACTGTATCTCGGGTTCGACGACGCGCTCCGCGACGGTCCGTTGACCCTGTTCGCTCCCGTCGAGGACACGACCTACCCCCAGTCGTTCGACCCGGGGATGGAGTGGGAGTACTGTACGGCACCCTCGGAGTTCTCGTGGTCGGAACTGGACGTCCGCGACCGAACCGGGGGGTTCACGGAGCGCGGCATCGTCTCGCTGACCGTCCCGTCGGAGACGACGGCGTTCGAGCTGTTCGGGCGGCGCCGTCACTGGATCCGGGTGCGGACGACACAGGACGAGTTCGACCGTCCGGACGATGCCGAGGGCTCGCGTGACTCGGCGACGGCCGAGACCGCCGCCGACCGAACGAGCCGAACCACGGCCCCGCCGGTGCTCGAAGGGCTCCATCTCAACACGCGCTGGGCCTACAACAAGCGGACCGTCGAGGACGAGGTGCTCGGCTCCTCGGACGGCTCGCACGACCAGTCGTTTCGATGTGCCCACGCTCCCATGATGAGCATCGACGTCTGGGTCGACGAGTCCGAGACGCTGTCGGCCGGCGAGCGACGCGACCTGCTGGCGGACCGGCCCGACGCGGTCGACCGGGTGTCCGACGAACGCGGCGACCTCGCGGCGTTCTGGGTGCGCTGGCAGCGCGTCGACGACTTCCTCGATTCGGGGCCGACGGACCGACACTACGTCGTCAACAAGACGCTCGGCACCGTCGACTTCGGTGACGGTGACGCCGGGGCGATACCCCCCAGCGGACAGGACAACGTGCGTGCGACGTACACCACGGGGGGCGGCAGCGACGGCAACGTCGACGCCCGGACGATTACCGACCTGAAAAGCCCCATCTCGCTCGTCGACGACGTCTCGAACCCGGAGTCGGCCGACGGCGGCGCCGACACGGAGTCTATCGAGGCACTGGTCTCGCGGTCCGCTAACCGGCTGAAACACCGCCGCCGAGCGGTGACGCCCGCCGACTACGAGCAGGTCGCCCTCTCCGAGTTCCGCGAGCTCTCGACCGTGAAGTGCGAGACGACAGCGGCGGGCGGGGAGACGAGGGTGACCGTCATCATCGTCCCGGAGACCGAACGGGATAAACCCGTCCCGTCGATGGCGCTGAAACACCAGGTCCGGGACACCCTCACCGACCACGCGCCGGCGACGGTCGTCGAGTCCGACGAGATGGATATCGTCGTCCGAGGGCCGGGATACGCGGAGATATCGGTCGAGGCGACCGTCCGCGCACCGACGGTAAAGAGCGTCTCGCTGCTGAAACAGCGTATCCGCCGGGAACTCGACGACTATCTGCACCCGCTGACGGGGCGCGACGGCGGTGGCTGGGAGTTCGGGACGCTCCCCGACCCCGAGACGCTGGTCGAGAGAATCGACGGTATCGCCGAAGTCGCGGCTTCGCTCGACGTGACTACGTACGTCGAAACCAGCGGGGAACGCCGGGCGTTGACAGGCCGGCAGGCCGAGGAGGCGCTCCCCCAGAACACGCTGGTCTGTAGCGGTACACATCGCCTGCGAGTGACCATGGGGGACTGACGGATGGGTATCGACGTACCGAACCTCGACGACAGGGATTACGAGGCGTATCTCGAACAGGCCAAGAAGCTGATTCCGGCCTACTCCGAGGAGTGGACGGACTTCAATCCACACGACCCGGGTATCACGATTCTCGAAGTCCTCGCGTGGGTGACCGAGACACACACCTACCAGCTCGACCAGATAACCGACGCCCACCGCGAGAAGTACCTCCAGTTGATGGGGTACCACCGGCGGTTACAGGAGCCAGCGACGGCCCCCGTCGTGCTCTCGCCGCCGTCGTCTGCCGCCGGCGAACGGCTCCCGGCCGGGAGCCGCCTGCTGGTCACCGACGGCACCGACGAACGCTACCGCTTCGAGACGGACCACGACCTGGTGTTGACAGACGCCTCGCTGGCGAGGCTCGTCACCGCCGACCGGAACGGCGTGACGGACAACAGTCAGGAGAACAACACCGACGGCATGTTCTACCGCCCCTTCGGCAACCCCGTCGAACGCGGTGACGAGCTGTATCTCGGCTTCGACGGGGACCCGTTCGCCGCGGGCCGCTCGCTCACGCTGGTCGCGAACTACCACGACGAGAACCTCCCGGCGCCGACGCCAGCCGACCCGGGCGATCCCGACTTCGAGCCGACCGTCTCCCTCCAGTGGGCGTACCGGCCGCCCGGGGCCGACGGATGGCGGCCCCTGACTGTCGCCGAGGACCGAACTACGACGCTCTACGAGGGGGGCGCTATCGAACTGTTCGCGCCCGACGACGCGCCCCGGATGGACGACGGGGCTCCGTTCGACGTGACCGACTCGGCGCACGTCTGGATTCGCTGTCGCGTCGAGCGGGCCGGCTACGAGATACCCCCCCAGCTGGACGCCATCGAACCGAACACGGTCGCTGCGAGCCACCGCGTGCACGTCGGCGACGAGACGCTCTCGCAAGTGTCGGGACTGGGCGAGCCGACCGCGCTGAACGGCCAGACCTACGAACTGGAACACACGCCGGTGTTCTCGGCTGAGATACGGGTCGACGGTGCGCCCTTCGTCGAAGTGGCCGACTTCGACGCGTCCGGCCCGACAGACCCCCACTACCGGCTGGACCGCGAGACCGGTCGGGTCACCTTCGGCGACGGCGAACAGGGGCGGGTGCCGCCGGCCGACGCGACGGTCACCGCCGACTACGTCTACGGCGGCGGCGAGGACGGCTGTGTCTCGCCCGACGCCGTCTGGCAGTTCGAGTCGCCCGGAACGACGCTCGATGGGGGGACGCTGCTCGGTGACCTCGATGTGGCGGCCGCCGGTGCTGCGACGGGCGGCCGCGACCGGGAGACGATCACGGGGGCGGTAGAGCGTCTCCGACGCGATCTCCGGTCCCCCGACCGAGGCGTGACGATAACGGACTACGAGACGCTGGCCGCCCGAACGCCGGGGGTCCGCGTCGGCCAGACCAACGTCGTCGTCGACGGCGAGACCGTCACTGTCGTCGTGGTCCCGTACGCACCACCGGACGTTCCCCGACCGACCCCCAGCGAGGGCTTTCTCGGCACGGTCGAGCAGTACGTCACCGAGCGCGCCACGCTGGGGGACCGCGTGACGGTGACGGGGCCGACCTACGTCGGGCTGGACGTGACCGTCTCCGGGCAGGCCCACCCTCGGTACACCGACGACGGTTACGAGGCCGACGTGCGGGCGACCCTCGACTCGCTGGTCCACCCGCTCGTAGCCGGGGGCTGGCCGTTCGGTCGCTCGCTGTCGACCGCCGACATCGCGGAGCGAGTGGCCGACCTCGACGGTATCGACTACGTCTCCGACGTGGATATCACGGCCCACGGCGGGACGACGAGAGACGACACAATCGCCATCGGACCGCGGGAGCTGTTCGCCGTCGTCGACGTGACGACGGAGCTGTCGATGGCGGCCGGCGACGGGGGGCGGTAGCGATGGAGTTCTCGTACGCGACGACCACGAGTGAGACGGACTGGGCGGACGGCGTGATGGACAACGTCGAGGTGGCCGGCGGCGGAGTCGTTCTCAGGACGCAGACGACGACCCGCCGGTTCGACGTCAGAGACGGCGTCCACGACCTGGTCGTCGCACCGGACGACACGCTCTACACCGTCAGCACCGAGGGCGGCGTCTACCAGTACGACCCGACGACGGAGACTCGCGAGCGCCTGCTCAAGCGCACCGATCGGACGCTCGCGGAGCCGACCGCTATCTGTGCCAGCGGCAACCGCGTGTTCGTCTGTGACGCCGCCGACGGGAGTATCACGGCGCTCTCGACGGACCTCCACCGCGTCGTCGGCACGCTCGGACCCGACCTCACGGACCCGACGGCGATGGCGTACGCCGACGGGACGATCTACGTCCTCGACGACGGCGACCTCGTCGCCGTCGACCGGGCCGGCACCGCCTCGCCGGTGGCGACCGACGACCTCGTCGCGCCGCTCGACATCGCGGTCCGTGACGGCGAGCCCTACGTGCTGGACGACGACGAGGGTGGCCCTTCGATTCGGCGTCCCGAGGCAGGCCCGGACGCAGACGGCCCCACGCGGGCCACCGGGTTCGAGGCCGACGGTGAGGCGTTCACCCCGTCGTGTCTGACCATCCTGGGCGACCAGCCCGTGGTCTCCGGCCGGTACGACGACGGGTCGGGCCACGGCATCTTCGTCTACGACGCTGCGACCGGCGCGTTCGACAGACGAGTGGCTCTGGAGGGGGCGGCCACGGAGATGGTCGCCAAGGCCGGCGACCCCGACGCACAGACGCTCTACGTCGTCGCCGGCGAGTCACGCCACTGCCGCGGGTTCGAGGAGGTCCACGAGTACGCGGCCCACCCGGAGGACGACCGCCACGTCGGCACCGCTTTCCTCCGGTACGATTCGGGGACGACGGCTATCGACTGGCACCGCGTCACCCTCGACATCGTCCGCTCGTCGGCCAGCACGCAGGTCCGACTCCGGTATCTGGCGACCGACGAACCGGTGTTGTCGTCGCTCGACGCCGACAGCTTCGACGGGATGACCGACCGGAACGCGGCGATGCTGCGCAACGCCGGCGTCGAAACGGTGTGGGAGCTGGCCTCGGCCGACCCGGAGTCGCTGACGTTCATGGCTCCGGGGTGGACGCCGGCGAGTGTCGCGTCACTTCAGGACCGGGCCACGACGGAACTGGCGACGCAGGCGGCCGACGAGTGGACCACCAGCGAGGTGATAGACCCACAGGACGTCCTCCTCGACGACGCCAGCGGTCGGTACCTCTACGTCGCCGTCGAGTTGCTCGGCACGCCCGACGCCTCGCCGCTGGTCGACGCCGTCCGGGCGTACTGTCCGCGGACCTCCTACCTCCGGCACATGCCGGAGCTGTATCAGGAGGACCAGCAGTCGGCGGCCTTCCTCGAACAGTTCCTCTCCGTGATGGAGACCTCCTTCGTCGACGTCGAGCGGACCATCGAGTCCGTCGGCGAGTACTTCGACCCCCACGGCGCTCCAAGCGAGTCGCTGTCGTGGCTGGAGGGGTGGCTGGCCGCGGACATCGGCCGCGAGTGGCCCGAGAGCGCCCGGCGGGAGCTGCTGGCCCGCGCGCCGGAACTGTACCGCAAGCGCGGGACGAGAGCGGGCCTGCTCGAACTGATTCGCCTCTACCTCCGCCACGCGAACCCGTCGGCGACCGACGGCACCGGCGAGACCGGCCCCGTCGCGGCCGACGATGGCTCCGACTATCGCCTCTTTTTCATCGAGCGGACCGACCTCGACAGTATCGACGACGCCGTCGTGGACCGCCAGTACGGCGACTTCCTCTCGGCTGGCCGCTCCTTTGCCGTCTTCTGTGACGCGCTCGAAACCGACGAACAGACCCGGATGGTTCAGGATATCGTCGATACCGAGCGGCCGGCCCACGTCGAGGGCACCGTCGTCTCTATCGAGGGGGAGTTCGCGCTCGGAGAGAACTCCTTTCTCGGTATCAACACCGGCCTCACCTCCCGGACCTTCGCCATGGGCGAGGCGTCGCTGGGCGAGGACACCGTCCTCACGCCCCGGCCCGGAGAGCAGGCCTCGGACTCCTGACCACCACTGCTCTTTCTACGACTGGAGATTGAATAATAATTATATGCGGCCGGTGTGAAAAACGGCCAACGATGGGATTCCGGACCGAGCGGGAGAGTGCGTCCCGAAGCGACCAGTCGGCGTCCTCGCGCGGTGACACCCGCTACGAGGCGGCGTCCTCGTTCGACTACGACAGGTATCCGGACTGGCGGGACGACGACGGCGGGTCGTCGACGCGCCGGGGGCCGACGCTCTCCCGCCAAGAGGCGGCGGACCTCTGTGGGTTCGAGCCGTACCGGGACGGTCAGGAAGTCCAGGTCCAGCGGCTGGTCGACAGCCACGGCGCCGGGAAGGTCCGCCGCTGGGCCGACGAGGGGATGACCGTCGAGACGATGGGCAAACCCCGGGACATGGAGCAGTTCCGCGAGCGCCAGCGCGAGCGCCCGCCCCAAGTGCCATGGAACGTCGAGCGGCAGAACGCCCGCTCTGTCCAGCGCTCGCGGGACGCCCATCTGGACTCGCCGAAAGCCGGCGACGCCGGTGTGCCCGACAGCGTTCGGGACGTAATCGGGTCACCGGGCCGGCAGCTGGACGATTCGATTCAGGAGGCCATCGAGGAGCGAATGGGCGACAGTCTGGGCGACGTGCGCATCCACACCGGACCGCAAGCGGCCAAAGCGTGCAATGATATCAACGCACGGGCCTTTACCGTCGGGAATCACGTCGCGTTCAACACCGGTGAGTACGACCCCGAAACTCCGGAGGGACAGCACGTGCTGGCCCACGAGTTAGCGCACGTGAGACAGCAAACGGGGGGTGCCGTCTCGATGCTACCCCAATCCGGGACACTGGAAATCGACCCCGACGAGCGGTTAGAACGGCAGGCCGAACAAACGGCCGAGCGGGTGATGCGGGGTGGTGTAATCGGTGTGCCGGGGATGCGCGGTTCGGACGTGCACGTGCAGCGGTTGGCAGAAGACAAGGTGTTCCATGCGCTTGCGCTGTTCGAGGCCGAGAACGAATCCGGCGAGGTGGGCGAATTCCGGGAGTCACAGAACGCCAACCGAATCAGTTTCCTCCACAATGTCGCGCAGGACATCATCGAGAGAGGTAACAAAGAAAGCGAACTCACTGAGGCAGAAGTCGACGCGGCCATCGCCCGTGGCGAGATGGATCAATCTCGGTCTACCGACACTGATTCGCATCCGGGAATGGAGACCGAGACATCGCTCGGAACGCTGGCAGACAAACCGAAGGACCTCGGAGCAGAGATTCGTTCGCTTTCCTCGGCAATCAGCGAAGACCTCGACCAAATCGCGCTGACAGATGACCAGCGGGAAGCCTTAAAAGGGAATATCGACCCGAGCTACTGGGAAGAACTCTCTTGGAACGTCATCAAGGGTATCTTGGGCCTCAAACTCGGACCAGCGATTATCGGCGTCGAAGTTGCCGAAGTCACGCTCCGCGAGCTGTGGGACCGGACCAGTGGCTCGCTCGATGACCGTGCCGAGCAGATTCGACGGCAGGTTGAACAAGGCGAATGGCAGACTGAAACCTCTGACTCGCAGGGTGTCGGTAAAAGCAGGAGAGACTGAAAATGGATGGACACATTACAGGCGAGAATGACGAGCGTGTCGGTTTGAGTGTAATCGACAATAACGATATTGAACACGTCTTTGAGATAGAGTTCGACGGCGAAATCAAGTACCACGATCAGGACGGATACGCTGACAAGCCGGAAGGTCGTACCATAGAGGAAACCGAATACGGAAGTCAGGCTCGCCGTTACGCGAAGTGGTACGCCTATCGCGAGCGGGGGCATGATACAGTGCCGCCGACGAGCAACCCGGACCGAATTGCAGCGACCCTCGCGGCCGTCGTCTCCTTGTCCGAATCAGAGTTCACCGAGTTGTTCGGGGACCTACAGGCTCAAATCGAGAGTCACGGCGACGGACAGACAGTCGAGCTACCGTTCGACGATGTCGATCCTGATGACCCGCTGGTCTACTCCAAGGATATCTATCTCCGTCAAGACCCGACCGAATTCGACCCGCCGGTGCTGGACCAGTTCCTCGGTCGGTTCGAGGGGGACTCGGATTCGCCGGCGATTCCGGACAAGGAGACACTCGCCACCGACACGTTCGACGCGCTCGACTTTGATATCGAAGCCGTCTCTGGGCTACACTACATCCACAACGACGGGTTAGGAAGCGACCGGACGGTGCGCGGTGAGGACCCACTGGAACGCGACCCCGATGCCACGATTGAACTGATGGCGTTCGACCCGGCGGAAATCGAGTCGTTCCATCACTACGTGGTCTCGCATCTTGCCTACCAGATTCGGGACTGCTTCCTGCTGATGGGTCTCAAGCCACCGGTCGGCTTCCGCGCGCAGGGGTGGGGCAAATACGACGGGTTCACCAACCAGAAGTTCTGTCCGCAGTACCAGAACTACTGGTCGTCGGAAGCCACTATCACCTCGTGGCAACCGGAGTAACGTTCGGCGGCGCCGCTTCGGGGTTTCCCCGAACAGGTATACTGGAACTCGACCCCGGCGAGCGGTTAGAACGGCAGGCGGAGCGTGTAATACCGGACTCACTCGGCAGTAGCTTTTAGCCCACAGCCCAATCAGTAGCTGACATGCCTTCACCCGGCGAATTCGAAGAGTTCGGTGGCCGACACGTCCCGGAACCGCTCGAAGAACCGCTCGCTCAGTTGGCCGAGGCGTTCGACGACCTCAAAGACGACCCGGAGTTCCGCGAGGAGTTCGAGTACTTGCTGGAACACTTTGCCGGCCGGCCGACACCGGTGTTTTACGCCGAGACGCTCAGCGAACGCTACGGTGCGGACATCTACTTCAAGCACGAGGACCTGCTCCACGGCGGCGCGCACAAGCTCAACAACACGCTCGGGCAGGCGTTGCTGGCGAAACGGGCCGGCAAGGAGCGCCTCATCGCGGAGACGGGGGCCGGCCAGCACGGCACGGCGACGGCGATGGTCGGCGCGCTGCTGGACATGGACACGACGGTGTACATGGGCCGGAAGGACATCGGTCGACAGCGGATGAACGTCTTCAGGATGCGACTGATGGGCGCGGACGTCGAGCCGGTCGCGCGGGGCAACGAGGGGCTGGCCGAGGCCGTCGACGCCGCGATGGAGGACCTCGTCGAGAACACCGAGGAGACCCACTACCTGGTCGGGAGCGCCGTCGGCCCGGACCCGTTCCCGCGGATGGTCCGTGAGTTCCAGTCGGTCATCGGCCGTGAGGCCCGCGAGCAGATACAGGACATGCACGGTGACCTGCCGGACGCGTGTGTCGCCGCCGTGGGTGGCGGGTCGAACTCCATCGGGCTGTTCCACGCGTTCAAAGAGGACGATGTGGCGTTTTATGGAGCCGAACCGGCCGGGAAGGGGCTCGATTCGGGCCAGCACTCGGCGGCGCTCACAGCGACGGAACAGGACGACCCGCAGGTCTTCCAGGGGATGAAGACGAAGATGATAGACGAGGAGACGGAGAACCACTCCGTCAGCGCCGGGCTCGACTACCCGGCGGTCGGTCCGGAACACGCCGCGCTCCAGTCGCTTGGCCGCGCCGAGTACCACGGCGTCACCGACGAGGAGGCGCTCGCCGCGTTCCGCGAACTGAGCGAGACGGAGGGTATCATCCCGGCGCTCGAACCGAGCCACGCCATCGCGCTCGCCATCAAACTCGCCGAGGAAGACCGTCACGACACCCTTCTGGTGAACCTCTGTGGCCGGGGCGATAAGGACATGGAGACCGCCGCAGAGAAATTCGACCTCGCGCCGTAGACGGCGCACAGAACTGCGCTCTTTTGTGGTTCCCTTTCCCAGACGCCGCGGCGGCGAATACGCCCAGCGCCGGCTCGGTGCCCCACGGGTGGTCACTCCCGCCCGACGGCCTCGCTGGCACGCCGCTCCAGTGCCGTCACGTCGACTCGCGCCAGCAGCTGCTCGGCCAGCAGGAACGCCGCGATACCGATGGCGACGCCGACGACGGTGTCGGTCAGGTAGTGGGTGCCGAGATAGATTCGGGAGAACGCGACGGCGCCCGCAAGTGCCGTGACGACGCCGGCTGGCAGCGTCTCCGAGCGCCGGGCGGTCATGGCGTACACCGTGACGGCGGCGGCGTGGCCCGAGGGGAACGACGTGGCAACTGTCTCGCTCCCACCGGTCAGACAGACCGGCTGCGGGGGAAACGGGCGCGCGATTGTCAGCATGAGCGTGCCGACGACGACGCCCGAGAGCGCCAGCCCGACCAGCGCGTGGCGGTACTCCTCGTCCCAGCCGGCGAGATAGCAGACCCCGACGAAGACGAGCGCCGCCGTCGCGGAGCCGAGCCCTGTCGCCGAGGTCAGCAGTTTGGTCGCGAGCGGGCTCCGCCACGCGACGATGCGTTCCATGGTGACCGCGTCGAGCCGTACCAGGGCGTCGAGCAGGTCGGCGAGGAAGTGGTCCATCGAGGGATATCCCCTCGTAACCGCCGTGGCCGCATAGCTTTCGCGGGCCGACTGGCCTAGCCGGACCGTTCGCCGAGCGGTGTCCCCCCGCTGTACCACTCGACGAGGGCGGCGCCGACCACCACGAGCCAGAACACGGCTTCGAGGTAGAACGACGGCGAACCGAGGTAGTACAGGAAGAACGACCCCGGCGGGAGCGCGAGCGGGTCGGCCGGCACGGCGACCGGCCAGAGCAGAAAGACGGCGTCCCCGGGTCGGCCGTTCACGACGACGTGCACCGCGTCGAGCAGGAGGTGCAGTCCCCAGCCGACCGCCAGCGCGAGCCCGGTCCGCCCGGTCAGCGCGACCGGGACGGCCACCGCGAGCAGGAGCGCCGAGTGGCCGACGGAGTGGTACAGGTCGACGACGCCCACCGTCGCCAGCGGCTTGTCGACCGCGTCGGGCAGCGCCGTCCCGACGACGAGCCACAGCGGCGACAGCCGCGAGACGCGGCCCAGCACTGCGGCCGCGAGCAGGTGCGTCGGGAAGAGCATGGGGTCCGTAGGAGGGCGAGCTACATCAGCGCTGGCCGCGGCGGGAGTCGTTTGTGCGCTGTCCCGCCGGCGGTCAGTCGGCCCGCTCGGGAGCGTCCGAGGGCCACGACGCCTCGACCGACGAACCCGGGTCGAGGTCGGCGACGAACCGCATCGTCGCGATGTTCGCCCCGAGGCCGAGATAGCCGCCGGCGAGGACGCCGACGAGAACGCCGACGAACGGGACGTTGACCACGACCAGCGTCGCAAACGGCGAGACGGCGAAGACGAACAGGGCAAAGCCGATGGCGTAGGAGGCGTACGGGCCGCCCTGCACTGCGAGCGCGTAGGACTGTCGGGCCGCGGCGACCAGCCCGGTGTCTCGGAGCACGACCAGATACGGTGTCGCGTAGAACAGGTATCCCGCGACGAGGAAAACGAGGAGCGCCGGCAGGACGAACAGCACGGCCGTACCACCGAGGGTTCCGGTCGCGCTCGCCGTTCCGAGGACGGCGGGGACCGCCGCGAGATACGGAAGGGCTGTCAGGGCGAGAAACGGCAGGAAGTAGCGGCGGCTGTTCTCGACGAACTGCGACGGGTCGCCGTTGAGGACGTTCCGGACGCTCCCGAAGTAGCCGGCAGTGAGCGCGGTCTGCACCGCCAGCAAGGCCGGGACTGTCACGAGAGCGAACGGGAGAAACCGGATCGGAACCCCCGTGTTCACCGAGACGCCGGTGCTGGGGACGCTCACGAACTGCCAGACGGTGACGACCGACAGCGGCAATCCCAACCGGAGACCGAAGTGGGTGCCCTCGAAGGCGAGAGTCGACTGTATCTTGCTCACGTCCAGGAGTGCAAACAGCATCGGAACGAGCGCGAGCCTCAGCCGGTCGCCGGTCCGGGCCATCCCGTCGGCTATTCGATGGCGGAAATCGGGCATCAACGCCCTCGGGCGGTCCGCTGGTAACTCGTGGCCCGGGAGGAGGGTCCCTGAACTAGACACGCTGTCGGATTCGACCGGCTTCGTTCGTGGCTTCCGGTCCGAACTGCGGAGCTATGGAGGGCCATGTCTCTGGGGCTGCATTGACCGTTCTCCGGAATAAAGTCTCGCACGCCACGTCCCGTCGTGTCCGCGTTTCTCGCGGTGATAGCGGGACGGAGAGCAGTCGGCTCTCGACAGCAGGCCTGTCGGGACGAGTGCTAGCGCTCGCGTGACAGCCGGCCGCTGACGTAGAGGAAGTCCCGGACGAACACGGCGAGCGACGGCGCGAGGACGGCGGGCGCGACGGCGAAGACGACCCCGGTCGGCACGCTCGGGACGAGCGCGACGGTGATAAACACCATCTGGACGCCAGCGAGGTACTTCCCGAGGTCGCTGTCGGGTCGCTCGTGGACCCGGCGGCCACGGAGGCGGCGCCAGTGGACGCCGGCGAGATAGACGTATCGGGCGGCCGAGATGGCGAGATACCAGACGGGCAGTCGGCCCCACAGCACCGCGACCAGCGGGGCGACGACGAAGCCGAAGGTGTCGGCGGCCATGTCCAGGCGCGTGCCCAGCGCTGTCTCCTCCCCGACGCTCCGGGCGACGACGCCGTCGAGCCTGTCGAGCACGACGCCCGCGCCGTAACACAGCGCCGGGACCCACGCCAGCGTGGTCGTCGCCGGGACGACGACGAAGCCGGCGACGACGGCGTAGAGGCCCCCCCGGAACAGCGTGAGGGCGTTCGCGAGGCCGAACACGTGCCGGTACGGTGAGCCGGCTATTCGGCTCACGTCCAGGGTTCGACCGGCGAACCAGAGCTGTCCCGCCCAGCAGACGCCGGCGACGGCCGCCGGGTGCAGCGCCCAGCGGGTCATCGCTTCGGCGGGGAAGACGGCGCCGACCGCCGCGGTCAGACAGAGCGCGCCCACGACCGGGAGGCCGACCCGGAGCCCCAGGAGGGCGGACCGGTCACCCTGTCGGCCAGCCATCCACACCCCCCGAATCGCGTTGCCTCCGTTGGCGTCCCCCAGCCACCGGTGTCCCCCGCCGTTCGGTCGTAGTGCTCGTCGCGCTCATGCAGGCGTTCTGGCCGACGTTGCGGCCGAGAACGCTTAAGGGCACACCCAAATCAGTCGGGTCAGTTGCGCAACAGCGCGACGAGGACGGCGAGCAAGACGACCTGTGCGACCTTGTCGACGGCCCCGAGCGTGCCGACTTCGGCCGGGAACGACTTCCCGAGGGCGACGAAGTTGGCGTAGTACCACAGCGGTATCTGGACGAAGGTAAAGGGGATGCCGACGGCGTAGACTGCCCGCCGGCGGTAGTCGACCAGAACGAGGGCGATACCGCCGAGAAAGCCCAGCCCAGCGAGGACGAAGCTGATGCCGATGCCCGACGGCAACATCCTGATGCCGAGCAGGAGATGGACGGCAGCCGTCACGAGCGCGGCGACCACGCCGAGCCAGTGGACTCCGGTCAGAGACGTTACGTCGAGCGACAGGTCCCGCGTTTCGGCCGTTTCCATACCCCACAATCGTTGCTCTCGATTATAATGGTGCGGTCGCTCGCCTCACCGCTCGAAGCTCGGGTCCCGGAGCGCGTCGATGCGGGCACAGGCCGCCTCGGACAGTCGCTCGCCGACCGCCGCCAGGTTCGCGACGACGTGTCCGGGCGTCGTGCTCGACGGGATGGGGACCACGCCACGGGTCGCGTTCCACGCGAGGACGACTCCGGCCGGCGAGAGCCCGAGCGTGTCGGCGATATCGGCAAGCACGGGCTCGTCGAGCAGTCCCGGGGCCGACAGGGGAGAGTGGGCGACGACGCGGATGCCCCGCTCGTGACAGAACGCCACGAGGTCGCGCCGTGGCTGGTACGGGTGGCGCTCTATCTGGACGAGCGCCGGCCGGACGGTTCCCGTTTCCAGAACCGTCTCCAGTTGCGCCAGCGAGACGTTACAGACGCCGAGCGTGCGCGCCAGCCCGCGCTCGCGGACCGCCTCCAGGTTCGCCCACGCTCGCGCCAGTGGTATCTCGGCCGTCTCGATGTCGCCGTCCTCGCCCTCGGGGAACGTCAGCGCCTCCTGTCGCTCGACGGGCTTCTCCGACAGCCGGTCCAGCGGGCCCCGGTGTGCCCACGCCTCCGGCCAGTGGAGCGCGTAGCAGTCGAAGGCCTCGATACCGAGCTCGGCGAGGCTCCCCCGACACGCCCGTAGCATCCGGTCGCGGCGGTGGTTCGTGCGCCAGGGTTTCCCGAGGACGAACAGGTGGTCGCGGTCGGCGGTCCCCGGGGCGGAAAGCAGCTCCCCGATGCGGTGTTCGTTGCCGTACAGCTCGGCGCTGTCGAGCAGGCGGTAGCCCGCATCGAGCGCCGTCGCGACGGAGTCGACCCGGTCGACGTACTCCCCGTCGCGGTAGCGCGAGCAGCCGAAGCCGACGGGCGGCAGGCGCAGCGAGTTCGCCGCCGGCGTCGGCACCCGCGACGGCGGCGTCGCGGCAGGGGCGGGAACCGGGTCGGCCTGCGCCCCGAAGTCAGCGACGGCGACCGGACCGCCGGAGTCGGCGGCTGTCTCGACGGCGTTACAGACCGCGACGACGTGGGCGCCGCGCTTCCCGGTCGCCCGCGAGGGGCGCCCGTCGTCGACGCTCGCGGCGAGGCGGGAGACGGCGTCGACGTAGGCGTAGGGCCGCGTCGGCGTCTGGGCGGGCACGTCGGTGTACTCCCGGCCGACCCGACCGAAGCGGAGCGCGTCGGGACTGTCGTCCATCGCGCCGGTGCCGGACAGATACAGCGAACCGTCGTCGCCGTGCAGTTCCAGCCCGTAGAACTCCCGGCTGCGGTGGGGAGCGTAGAAGCTCGCGGTCAGCCGGACGACCGGCCCCGAGGCGAATTCGAGCGTCGCCTCGACGTGGCTCGGTACCGACGGCCGTCGCGTCTCCCGGTCGGGCCAGGGGTCGAGCGCGTCGGCGACGCGGACCCGGTCGACCGGGCCGAACCACGCGACCAGCAGGGCGAGCGGGTAGACGCCGCCGTCGTACAGCGGCCCGATAGAGAGGAACGAGTCGGGCCGGTCGTGCCAGTCGGTGACGCGGCCGACGTGGGCGTGGGCGTAGCCGAGCCGAACCGGGCCGAGTCGACCGTCGGCGAGCAGCCGCCCCGCTCGTCGCTGGGCGGGGGCCCGCGGCGTGCCGGGCGCACAGCCGAGCGCGAGACTCCGCTCACGGGCGAGCGCCAGCAGGTCCCCGGCAGTCCCGGCGTCGAGCGCCAGCGGCTTCTGGGAGTAGACGTGACGGCCCGCTTCGAGCGCGGTCCGGGTCACCGGTGCGTGGGCGGCGTGGCTCGTCAGGTTCACGACGAGGGGCGCGTCGACGGCGTCGAGCGCGGCGTCGAGGTCGGTAAAGGCCGGACAGCCGTGGCGCCGGGCGAGCCGGGCCGCCCGGTCGCCGTCGAGGTCACAGACGCCGGCAAGCGAGAGCGGACTCCCCGCGAGGCCGGCCGCGTACTCGTCCGCTATCGCGCCGGCTCCGACGAACAGACAGTGCACACCGAGACGGGGGGCGCGAGCTACATAGCTTCCCCGCCGGAGGCGTTTTGTCGGTCCGAACCCAACTCGGGCCGTGACGGAACCGGGAATGAGCCGGCTCGGAACGGCCTATCTGCGCGCCCTGCAGGCCGTCGGCCGCCGGCTCGACTACGGCACCAGCGTCTTCGAGCGCGAGTGGGACGTGCTCGTGGTGCTGGACGCCTGTCGGGCCGACGTCCTGCGGGCGGTCGCTCCCGACGTGGCGTTCCTCGACGGCGTCGAGGCGGTCCGCTCGGTCGGCAGTTCGTCCTCCGAGTGGCTCGAAAACACGTTTCTGGACCACCCCGAAACCGGTCGGACGGTGATGGTCACCGGGAACACGTGGACCGACCGGTATCTCGACGCCGACGCCTTCGCCGCGCTCGACGAGGTCTGGAAGTACGCCTGGGACGACGACCGCGGGACGGTGCCGGCGGCGGCGGTCACGGACCGCGCTATCGCCGCGGCGCGCGAGCGCGACCCCGACCGGCTGGTCGTCCACTACATGCAACCCCACCACCCCTTCGTCCCCGACCCGATAGCGGGAGACGACGGCATCGCCCGCACCGGCAGCCACAGCAACACCGCGAACCCATGGGTCTTGCTTCGCCGGGGCGAGGTGCGGACAGAGCGGGTGTGGGCCGCCTACGAGGCGAATCTCCGGTACGTCCTCGACGAGGTGGCGGCCCTGCTCGACAACGTCGACGGCCGCGCCGTGGTCACGGCCGACCACGGCAACCTCTTCGGGGAGTGGGGGCTCTACGGCCACCCGATGTACACGCCCGTCCCGGCGCTGCTTACGGTCCCGTGGGCGGAGGCGACGGGCGTCGACCGCGCCGGCCGGACGCCGTCGCTCGACCCCCCGGAGCCACTGCCGATTTCGCGGGTGTACGGCGCCGACTCCGACCGCGACCGCCTCGACGCGCTGGGGTATCTGTGAGCCCCGCTCGGTGTGGCCGGCGGAGCGGCGTTCCGGAGCGCCGACGGTCGAACCGACCGGCGGCCGGGCGGACGGAGCGTACCTTTTTACCGAACAAGCCCTCCATCTCGGACGTGCATTCCCAGCGAGGACGAAACGGCGATCGCGCCGGGTGTAGAGTGGCGGGCGCTACGGCGACAGCGGTACGACCGCACACTGACCGATGACCGGCCGGGCGCTGTACTTCACCGGTGGGAAGTCGGTGGCGGTCCGCGAGGAACCGATAGGCGACCCCGGTCCGGCGCAGGTCCGCGTCCGGACCGAGCGGTCCGGTATCAGTCCCGGGACCGAACTGCTGGTGTACCGCGAGGAGGTCCCCGGGGAGCTACCCACCGACGAGACCATCGAGGCGCTCGATGGCACCTTCTCCTACCCACTCAAATACGGCTACGCGGCCGTCGGCCGCGTCACCGCCGTCGGCAGCGACGTCGACGACGACTGGCTCGACCGCCGCGTGTTCGCGTTCAACCCACACGAGAGCCACTTCCTCGCCGACCCCGAGACGCTCGTCCCGACGACCCTCGCCCCCGAACGGGCGCTGTTCATCCCGAACGTCGAGGCGGCGGTCAACTTCGTCATGGACGCCCGTCCGCGAATCGGCGCGCGAGTGGCGGTGTTCGGCCAGGGGCCGGTCGGCCTGTTGACGACCGCGCTGCTGTCGGAGTTCCCCCTCGCGACACTCGTCACGGTAGACCCCTGTGGCGCCCGACGCGAACTCTCGGAGGCACTCGGTGCGGACCGCTCCGTCGCGCCCGACGGGCTCGACGCGGCTATCGAGGACCCCGACATCGCGTTCGAGCTCTCGGGGAACCCGACCGCCCTCGACGACGCTATCGACGCTACCGGCTACGCGGGCCGGGTCATCGTCGGCTCGTGGTACGGCACCAAGGACGTCCAGCTCGACCTCGGGGCCGCCTACCACCGGAGCCACATCCGCGTCCGGAGCAGTCAGGTCAGCCGCATCGACCCGGACCACGCCGACCGCTGGGACAAGGACCGGCGCCTCGACGTGGTCCGGTCCTGGCTGTCCGACACCGACCTCTCGGCGCTTTGCACCCACGAGTTCGGCATCGAGCGCGCTCCGGAGGCGTACCGCCTGCTCGACGAACGGCCGGACGACGCCGTCCAGGTCGCGCTCACCTACGAGTAGCGGGGACCCTTCGGATTTAGGTAGCGCCCGGCCCTGGTTTCGGCCGTGTATTCGACGACAGTGCTGACCGACTTCGTGGCACAGCACTACCTCACCGTCCCGGACCCGGGTCCCGAGGGTGAGCCCCACTCCCATCACTACGAGGTAGAACTGCGCTTTCGCGGGCCGGAGCTAAACGAGTACGACTATCTGGTCGACATCGACGACGCCGAGGCGGCGCTGTCCTCGCTGTCGTCGCGCTACCGGGATTCCCTGCTCAACGACCTCCCGGAGTTCGAGACGTACAACCCCAGCGTCGAGCGGTTCGCCCGCGTCATCTTCGAGCGCGTGACCGAGGCCGTCACCGACGACACCGTCACAGAGCTCGCCGTGACCGTCTGGGAGGACGACGAGGCCGCAGCGAGCTACGACGCAGCTGTATGACGGTCGGGCTGACGCTGTACGGAAGCCTCGACGAGCGCTCCGGGGGCTTTCGCTACGACCGGCGCCTCGTCGAGGAGCTGCGCCGGGCCGGCGAGACGGTCGAGGTCGTCGAGCTCCCCTGGCGCGACTACGCCCGCGGGCTGCTCGACAACGGCTCCCGCCGGCTCCGGCGGCGCCTCGACGTCGACGTGGACGTGATGCTTCAGGACGAGCTGGCCCACCCGTCGCTCGTCCGGACGAACCGCCACCTCCCCTACCCCGTCGTCAGCGTCGTCCACCACCTGCGGGCGAGCGAACCGCGGCGGCTGCGCCCGGTGTACCGCGCCGTCGAGCGGCGCTATCTGGCCACCGTCGACGCCGTCGTCTGCAACAGCACGGCGACCCGACGCGTCGTCACCGACCTCGGCGTCGAGCGCGACTCGACCGTCCTCGCGCCGCCGGCCGGCGACCGGTTCGACCCCGAGGTCGACCCCGACCGCATCGAGTCCCGGGCCCACGAGGGGCCGCTCCGGCTCGTCTTCGTCGGCAACATCGAGCGCCGGAAGGGGCTGGACACGCTCGTCGACGGGCTCGCGGCCGCCGACGCGGCCGCCGAACTGACTGTCGTCGGCCGGGCTGTCGACGACGGCTACGTCGACTCCGTCCGCGAGCGCGTCTGTGAGCACGGCCTCGGCGACCGCGTCCGGTTCGCCGGCCGGCTGGCCGACGACGACCTGGCCGCGACGCTCGCAACGAGTCACGTTCTCGCGGTCCCCTCGCGCTACGAGGGCTTTGGCATCGTTTACCTGGAGGGGATGAGCTTCGGCCTGCCCGCGATCGCCTCGCGAGCCGGCGGCGCGAACGACGTCGTCACCGACGGCGAGACGGGCGTGCTCGTCGACCCCGACGACCCCGTCGCCGTCGCCGAGGCGGTGGGGGCGCTGGCCCGCGACCGCGACCGGCTGGCCGCGATGGGGCGGGCGGCCAGAGCGCGCTACGAACGCCACCCCGACTGGGCGGAGACGACCGACCGCGTTCGCGGCTTGCTCGCCGACGTCGCCCCGGAGGCGGTGGTCGCGTGACGGGCTCGTTCCAGCGGTATCTGCGCGCGAAACGGACGGTCGACGACCGCGCGCTCGACCGCCGGCTCGTCGGGGCGCTCCGCGAGGCGCTGGCGGCCCGCGCCGCCGAGCGCGACGGGGCGCTGCGTGTCCTCGAAATCGGGGCCGGCATCGGGACGATGCTGACCCGCTTTCTCGCGTGGGACGTGCTCCCGGCGGGCGATACCCGGTACGTCGCACTGGACGTACAGGCCGACAACGTGAGCGCGCTGCGCGAGTACCTGTCCGCGTGGGCCGCCGACCACGACGTGTCGATAGCCGGCGAGGAGCGGCTCACGCTGGACGACGGGACTCGGCGGGTCACGGTCGAACCGGTCGTCGCCGAAGCTATCGACTACGCCGACGCGGCCGCCCCCGAGTACGACCTCCTCGTCGGGGCGGCCCTGCTCGACGTCGTCGACCGGGACGCGCTGGGGACGCTCTTGGGGGCGGTGGCCCCCGGCGGGCTGTACTACTTCCCCATCACCTTCGACGGGGCGACGCGGTTCCGACCGGGCCACCCGGCCGACCGGGACGTGGAACGGCGCTACCACGAGCACATGGACGCCAAGCCGGGCGGGGACAGCCGCGCGGGCGGGGACGTGCTCGACCGGCTCCACCGGCTCGACGGGACGACGCTGCTCGACGTCGCCGGCTCGGACTGGGTCGTCAGACCGGTCGACGGCGCCTATCCCGGCGACGAGGCGTACTTCCTCCGGCACATCCTCGACACCGTCGAGGGGGCCGTCGGCGAGGTGGCCGACGGCGACGCCGAGTGGCTCGACGACTGGCTGGCCCGGCGCCGCGAGCAGGTCGCGGCCGGCGAACTGCTCTACCTGACCCACCAGCTCGACTTCCTGGGGCGGGTCGAGGGGTGAGACGCAAGCGGTGGCGCTGGCCGTTTCCCAAACACCGATAGGAGCCGACTCCTGAGCAGACTACGTGACGAACACGCAGGTCTCTCTGATACAGCTGGACAACTACGGGCCGTGGACGACGACGCCCGAACCCCGCCGCGAGGTCGACCTCCAGACCCTCCAGTCGCGGCTGTTCGCCGATATCGCACAGCTGGTCGGTGCCCGCGACGGGTACGCCTTCTTCGGGCGGTTCGACAACATCGTGGCCGTGACCAACGGGCTCGACCGGGGGGAACACGAGCGCATCCAGGGGTCGCTGGGGAACCGCTACCCGGTCACGGCGAGCGTGAGTATCGCGAGCGGGGACACGCCCGCTGGGGCGCTCGGCATCGCCTCGCGCCGACTGCAGGACGCCGGAAGCGCACAGGACAGCGGCCGGCGCGAGATACTCAGCGGGGACCCGCTCCCCGACGCCGACCGGGGGCCCGACGACGTCCAGATAGCCCACTTCGACGTCGACGACGCGACCGGGAAGTACACCGACCAGTTGAACGAGTTCGACACGTTCATTCAGATAGAACAGGGGTACGCGGCGCTGATGAAGCACATGCGCGAGGCCCACGACTCGCTGTCCTTTTTCGTCGGCGGCGACAACGTCATCGCCGTCTGCTCGGCGATGGACGAAGCGGCCTACCGCGACGCTATCGACCACGTCCGCGAGCGCGTCGGCGTCGAGCTGAAAGTCGGCGTCGGGCGAGCGCGGACGGCCCAGTCGGCCGGGATGACCGCAAAACACGAACTGGAGCGCTGTCGGGAGGACGGGACGGCCGTCGAACTCGGCTGGTGACGCTCCGACCGACAGCTCAGCGACAGGTTTACTGAGCCGCCAGCGGATATCTCGCTATGTCCGCCACCACGCCGCCCGACACCTCGAAGCAGGCGCTCGTCGCAGCGCTGCAGTGGGGTCTGGTCCAGACGTTCGTCCTCGACACGCTCGGTCGATTCCTCCGGAACTACTACCGGGCGACGACGACGGCGTTCTGGCCGCCGGGCTGGGTGACCTCACTGCAGTTCGCCGCGCCGCTGGGCCTGCTGGTCGGCGGCATTGGCGGCTATCGCTGGGTGACGAGCGGGCGCGCCGCGACCACCGAAACAGCCCACCGTACCCGCGTCGTCTTCGTCGGGGCACTGCTCGTCGGGTGGGGACTCGCGATCGTCCCGACGCTCGCGTTCCAGTCGCTGCTGGGCGAACAGTTCTTCACCGTCCCGTACTTCGTCCTCCCGACGGCGTTCGCGCTGCTGGCCGGCAGCGGCGCGGTCGTCCTCGCCTACCGCGTCGATCCGGCGGTGCTCCGACAGCGGCGAACGCGGCTGCTGGGTGCGGTGCAGGGCGCCTTCGTCGGCCTCGCGGTGGGGCTGGTCGGGTTCATCGGGTACACCAACTACCTCCTCGCGACGCGCGACAACGTCTCGGTCAACGGCGGGCTACTCATCGCTGTCACGGCGGCTCTGGGCGGTCTCGCGGGCTTCACACTGGCACACCGGCTGCGGAGTGGCGACCGAGCCCCCGAGTTCCTCGTCGTCTTCGTCCCCTCGCTGCTCGTTCTCGGTCTGGGGCTCTCGCTCGGTCAAACGGCTCTCGCTGCGGTCGGCGTGCCGGTCGGATTCGGCTGGTCGGGGACGCTGTTGCTCCTGTCGACGGTCGCCTCGCTTCTGTTGGCCGGCTATCTGACCTACGGCGCACAGACCACTGTGTATCGGCGGTTCGTGGGGGGCGACTAGGGTGTCACTGCCGGCGAGACCGCTTCACTCGCGCTCGCCGACTCGGACGAGCTGTTTGCCGACGTTCTCGCCCTCGAACAGGCCGAGGAAGGCGTCGGGGGCGTTCTCAAGTCCGTCGACGACGCTCTCCTCGTAGCGCAGGTCGCCGGCCTGGATGAACCCCGCGAGCCGCTCCAGCGCGTGGCCCCAGCGGTCCTGGTAGTCGCCGACGAGGAACCCCTCGACGGTGGCGCGGGTCTGGATGAGCTGGCCGAGTTTGCGCGGCCCGGTCGGCTGTTCGGTCGCGTTGTAGAGGGAGATCTGGCCACAGACGGCGACCCGGGCGTTGCGGTTCAACTGGCCCCAGACGGCGTCGGTGATGGGGCCGCCGACGTTGTCGAAGTAGGCGTCGACGCCGTCGGGACAGGTCTCCGCGAAGGCCGCTTGCAGGTCGTCGGTCGTGTCGTAGTTCACCGCGGCGTCGAAGCCGAGGTCGTCGGTGAGCCAGTCGCACTTCTCGTCGCTGCCGGCGACGCCGACGACGCGGGCGCCCGCTATGGCGGCGACCTGCCCGGCGACGGAGCCGACGGCGCCGGCGGCCGCCGAGACGACGACGGTGTCGCCGGGGTCGGGGTCGGCCACGTCGGTCATCCCGAAGAAGCCGGTGATGCCGGGCATCCCCAGCACGCCGAGCGCGGTCGAGACGGGCGCGAGGTCGGGGTCGACGCGGCGGAGCTCGTCCCCGTCGGCGACCGCGTGGTCGGCCCACAGCAGGTTCCCGGTCGCCACGTCGCCGGGCTCGAAGCCGTCGTGGTTCGATTCGACGACCTCGCCGACGACGCCGGCCTCCATCGGCTCGCCCACGCCCCACGGTTCGGCGTAGGACTCGGCGTCGCGCATCCGTCCGCGCATGTAGGGGTCGACCGAGAGATACAGCGTCCGGACCAGCACCTCGCCGGGACCGGGCTCGGGGCGGGGAACGGTCGCCAGCTCGAAGTTCTCGTCGGTCGGTTCGCCGGTCGGTCGGCTCGCGAGTCGCCACTGTCTGGTCTCGTTGTCGCTCACATCTGGATGTCGGGCTCGCGAGGGGTCAACGTTGGGACTCGCGGGCTACCACGTGCCCGCGTCGGCGGCTGTGGACTGTTCTGCCTTCGCTACACCGGCACAGCGATTGTTCGCTGTTCCCGCCACGTTCAAATTAATAAGTTGACACATAAGGATTATTACTCCGCTGGTCGATTCGATGGTCGACAACCGATGTCCGAGTTCGACGGAACCGCACAGGACAGCGAGCGTGCCGTCGACCGGCGTGGCGTGCTGAAGCTACTGGCGCTCCCGGTGGCCGCCGCGCCGCTCTGGTTCCTCTGGGTCGCCGGTGGCGCCGACGACGAAGCGGTCCCCAACTGGCTGGAGTACGCTGTTTCGCCGCGGGTCAGGTGGGTCACCGAGGACCGCTACGAGATGTCGCCGGGCGTGGGCGACGGGGCGCTCTACGTCGGCGACCGCGAGGGGGTCCTCCGCGCGCTTTCCACGGCCGGCGGGCGCGAGCAGTGGAGCTTCGACACGGGCATCGGGCTCGACGGGGACTTCGTCGCCCAGCCGACCGCGGCCGGCGACACCGTCTACGTCGCGGCGCTGAACGGGTCCCTGTACGCCGTCGACACGTCTGACGGGACCGAGCGCTGGCGCGTCGCGACTGCCGGCCAGAACGTGACTGCGCCCGTCGTCACCGACGACGCCGTCTACGTCGCGAGCGGGCGGACCGTCCACGCCTTCGAGCGTTCCGACGGGGCCGAGCGCTGGCGTCTCGATACGGGGCACCATATCGACGGCGCCCCGACCGTCGCCGACGGGACCGTTTACGTCGGGAGTGACGAGACGGTGTACGCGCTGTCGACGGCCGACGGGGCCGAGCGCTGGACACAGACCACGTTCGACGGCGTCACCTCGGGACCGACAGTGGCCGACGGGACCGTCTACGTCGGCCGGCGGGACGGCGTCCACGCGCTGTCGGCGGCCGACGGGAGCGAGCGCTGGGTCGCCGAGGACGTCGCCGCCACCTATCGGCCGGCGGCGGGCGACGGGCGCGTCTACGCCGCGTCCCTCGCCGGCCCGCTGGTCGCGCTGGACGCCGCCGACGGCCGCGTCGCGTGGCGGTTCGAGGGCGCCGAGGCGATGCAGACGCCGCCGGTGGCCGTCGACGGGACCGTCTACGCGGGGGCCGGCGACACGAGCCGCATCCACGCAGTCGACGGAGCCGACGGCACTGAGCGGTGGTCGTTCCCGGCCGTCGGCACGCCCGTCGTCGCCGACGGGTCGGTGTACGTCAACGCGAAGACCGCGCTCTTCGCCCTCGAAGCGGACTGAGCAGCCCCAGCTCTGTGAGGCTGGAGCGCGTCTCGGCGTTTCGTCCGGCACCCGAGTCGGTGGGCTTTCGACTAGTCGTGCTCGTGCCACCCGCCGGCGTCGACGACCTCGAAGAGGTTCTCCCAGCTCTCGGGGAGCTCGTCCCGGAGCTGCTGGAAGTCGGAGTCGGGGACCACCTCGGAGACGAGGTCGACGATGACCCGAGCGTGGTAGGCCGCGTCGGCACGGTCGGCGCCCTCGATGTCGGCGACCCGCGTGAGATACTCCGGCCAGTCGAACCGCTGCCCGTGCTCGTGGACGCCGCCCGTCAGATACCACTTTATCTCCATGGGCAAGGAGGCGGCCAGGTCCTCGGCGTGGCCCGCCCGGAGTCGCTGGCCCAGCGGCACCAGCGCCGCTCTGATGGCGCGGAGCGTCTCCCCGGTCCCCGGGAGTTCCAGTCGGTGTTGCACCGCACCGGTGAACTCGTCGAAGTCCATACCGGAAATGGTTGGGGAATTGTTATATAGCTTCGGTCAGCGTCTGCCCGTCGGGCGGAACCACTGGGTCCCACAGCCGGTGTCTCCGCGTACGGCCTGTCGGTGCGAACTCTCGGCCCGGACTACCGGCCAACACGGACCCGTAACGGGCGCCTACAGCGGTGAACTGGGAGCGTACTTTTGTCGGCCCGATACCATCTCTGGCGCATGTACGACAACATCCTCGTGCCGACGGACGGGAGCGACCACGCGGCCCGTGGCGTCGACCACGGGCTCGACCTCGCGGCGGCCCACGACGCCCGACTCCACGTGCTCTTCGTCGTCGACGAGTCGGTCTACGGCACGACGCCGGCGTTCAGTAGCTACGAGGCCTTCCTCGAAGACATCGAGGAGCGAGCGGAAGAGCTGACCGAGGCAGTCGTCGAGGAGGCCACCGAACGCGGCATCGACGCCACCATGTCGGTGTTGCGAGGGGTCCCCCACGACACCATCTGTGACTACGCCGAGGAGGCGGACATCGACGTCATCGTGATGGGGAAACGCGGGGCTGCGGGCGTCGAAGCGCCACACTTCGGGTCGGTCACCAACCGGGTGCTGCGGGGAGCGCCGGTCCCCGTCGTTCCGGTGTGACCCGGATCAGCCGGCGATGGCGTACAGCTTCTCGGCGGGGAAGTACGCCACGCTGTCGGCGATGACCGGCGCAGCGCCGTTCGGACTGACCTGTTGCTGGGTCCCGTAGGTCCACTCGGTGGCGCCGTCCGCCGCCGAGCGACAGGAGAGCTGGCCCCGGCCGAACATGTAGAGGAACCCGTCGGCGACGACGGGCGTCCCGTTGATGCCGGTCTCGACCGTGAACCGGTGCTGGCCCCCCGTGAGGCTGAACGCCGACAGCCCCCTGTCCGCGACGGCGTAGACGGTGTCGTCGGTCACTGCCGGCGGGTCGGTGACGGCCGGCGAGGCGAGGTTGCCGTACGTCTCGACGTCGTTGCTCCACAGTTCGGTGCCGTCCGCCGGGTCGAACACGCGGACGACCGTCCCGGAGCCCACGATTACCCGGTCGCCGGCGACTGTCGTCGGTGCCGTGGCGCTGTAGTCGGCACTCCAGCGCTCTGCCCCGGTGTTCGCGTCGAACGCCTGGACCGTGTTCCCGCCAGTGTAGACGGTGTCGCCGCCGACGGCCGGCGTCACCGGGTCCGACCCGGCGTCGACGTCGGTCGCCCAGCGCACCGAGCCGTCGCTCGCCGACAGCGCGTACAGGCCGGCCGTCTCGCCTCGGGTGCCGACGAGGTAGACGGTGTCGCCGTCGACGGTGATTCCCGAGGCGAGTAGGCGGTCGAACGACCACTGCTCGACGCCGGTCGTCGGGTCGAGTCCGACGACGCTACTGCCGACAGTGGCGAGGACCGCCTCATCGGTCACGGCGGTCGGGCCGGCGTCGTTCGTGCCGCCGTACATCGTCGTCCACTGGCTGGTCCCGTCGACGGGGTCCACCGCGTAGACGAACGTCCGTGCGTCGCCGTTCGCGTCGAGGCTCCCTTCGGTCAGGTAGAGCCGCCCGTCGTGCAGCGACGGCGACCCTATCCGGTGGCCGGGCGTGAACCTGTTCTGCCCGAACTCGAACAGCGACGTGATGGCCCCTGTCGGCCCGGCCACGTCGGGGACGGTCCCGGTGTTCGCGGCGTCGTACTGGTACTGCGGATACGAGCTCTCGACCGCGGTCGGGACCTCGACGCCGGCGTCCACCACCCTTCGTCCGGTGACGTTCCGCCCGTTCTCCCCCTCCCCGGATCCGAGAAACCCCGGACAGCCGGCGAACAGCCCCGTAACGACGCTACCGGCGGCCGCGAGAAACGAGCGTCGGCGACTGTCCATGTTCCGAAGGCTACGTCTGCAAATAAAAGAACTTCGTCCTGTTCACGACCCGACAGGCACCGCGGTAGGCCCGTGCTACCACTCTCACGCTTGGACTCACCGCAGAATCCGACAGGAAGCAGCCGAGACGCACCGCCGGCAAGAAGTGACACAATATTAACTACTATGGGCGCCTATCTCCCGCATGGACGACAGCGACAGCGGCTCCGGGCCTGTGCGACTCGGCGAGCCGGGGCTCGCGTGGTGGTTCGTCGGCCTCGCCGTCTTCGTGACGCTCGCGTGGGTCGGACTCAGCTACCTCGGCTGGCTCGTCTTCGGCCTCTTTACGTATTATGTCGCCCGCCCCATAGCCCGCCGGCTCGAACCCCGCGCAGGCTCCGCGTCGCTGGCCGCCGGCCTCACGCTCGCCTTCATCATCGTCCCTATCGTCCTGTTTCTGGCCGCGTTCCTCTCCATTGCGGTCGGACAGGCGCTCGAACTGCTCTCCGGCACCAGCGGCCGGGCGATTCTCGCTCGGCTCCCGCTCCCGACACAGACTCTCCCGTCGGACCCGGCCGAGGTCATCGTCGTCGTCTTGCAGGACCCGACGTTCACGACGGCGCTTTCCGAGTTCGGCGTCGTCGTCGGCGCGGCCGGGGCGACGCTTTTCAACGCCTTCCTGGCGCTCATCTTCGCATTTTTCCTGTTGACCAGCGGCGACGCGCTGGCGGGCTGGTTCCGGACGAACGTCTTCGGCGCCGACTCGCTCGCCGCCGACTACCTCCGTCGGGTCGACCGCGGCCTCACCTCTGTTTACTTCGGCTACACGCTGACCATCTTCGCCGTCATCGTCCTCGCGGCGGTCATCTACACCGTGTTCAACCTCGTCGCACCCGGGGACCTCACGATTCCACAGGCGGTGTTGCTCGCCGTCGTCACCGGTATCTTCACGCTTATCCCGCTGCTGGGGCGCTCCATCGTCTACGCGTTCATCGTCGCGCTACTGGCGGTTCAGGCGCTGGCCGTCGACCCGACGCTGCTGTGGGTCCCGGCGGCCTTCTTCGCGCTGATGGTGCTCGTTTTCGACAACGTCATCCGGACCTACGTCCGCCCGTCCCTCTCCGGGCGGGCCTATCACGTGGGCCTCGTGATGTTCGCGTATCTGCTCGGCCCCGCGCTGTTTGGCTGGTACGGCATCTTTCTGGGGCCGCTGGTGATGGTCGTGAGCGTCGAGTTCATCACCGACGTGCTCCCGCGGATGGCACAGGTCGGTACGGACTCGCCGGGTGAGACAGCACCGGACGACGACAGCGACCCATCGGTCGACGACACCGAACGCCCCGAGCGCGGCGGCGAGAGCCCGTCCGGCTGACCCCGCCGTCTCGCGAAGTCGACAGCGGTTTTTTCCGGTGCTCCGTACCGCCCCGTAGATGTCCACCAGAGAGACGCTCCGGGAACTGCTGACGTGCGCGGAGTCGGCGTTCCCGTCGGCCGCCCGGTCGTTTCTCGCGGCCCACGAACTGGCCCCCGACCGGGTCGACCGGGTCGACGACGACCTCGACGCACTGCTCGAAGCGTTCTCGGCGGCCGACGCGGCTTCCCTGTCGGCCCACGAACGCGACCTCTGTCGCCGGGTCTGGGTGCTCGACAGGGCGCCCCTCGGTATCACTGTCGCCGGCCCGGTGTATCAGGACAACCCCATCGTCTACGCGAACCGTACCTTCCGCGAGCTGTCGGGCTACCCGCTGTCGGCGGTCCGCGGCGAGAACCTCCGACTGCTTCAGGGGCCCGACACCGAGCCCGGCCCCGTCGACGCCCTGCGGGAAGCGCTGGAAATCTGGGAGCCCGTGACCGTCGAGCTGTGGAACTACCGCGCCGACGGCCGGCGCTTCCGGAACCGCGTCTCGCTCGTGCCGCTCCGGGACGACGACGGGATGCTCTCGAACTGGGCGGGGCTGCAGGAACGCGTCGACGGCTGACGGTTACTGCCCCCGCCGCTCGCGCTGCGTGACCAGTTCCGCCACGAGCGCCTTTCCCAGTCCCAGGACCACGGGCCCGACGAAGAGCCCGACGAACCCGAAGACGGCCAGGCCGCCGAAGATGCCCACGACGAGCACGCCGGAGTTGAGGTCGGCTCCCCGCTGCATCGCGAGCGGTCGGACGACGTTGTCCGACCCGCTGATGATGACTGTGCCGTACACGAAGAGCCCGACGGCCGCCGGCAGGTCGCCCACGACGAGGAGATACGCCACGGCCGGAAGCCAGACGATAGAGGCGCCGATTATCGGGAGCAAGGAGAGGGCGAACGTGGCCACGGCCCAGAACGCGATGTTGTCGAAGCCGACGGCGACGAAGCCGGCCACCGTCAGCACCGCCTGCACCCCGGCGACGGCGACGTTGCCGACCACGGCCGCCCACAGGAGCTCGTCGGTCCGGCGGACCAGTCTGTCCGCCGTCGCCGCGTCGAGCGGTGCGGCCCGCCGGAGCCAGTTCACGAACCGGTCGCCGTCCCGAAGGAGGTAAAACAGGGTAAACACGAAGACGACGGCGCCGACGGCGACCGCCGAGATACCGCCGACCACCCCGGCGAAACTCCCGAACAGCCCGCGCAGGCCCGTCCGGAGCGCACTGGAGAGCGGGCCGGTGAGCATCGACCGGTCCACCGCCGGGCCGAGCCATCGCTGGAGTCGGGCGCCCACGGTCGCGGCGTCGGGGAGCTGGGCCGTCCGCGCGACCGAGAGGGCCTGCTCCGCGGCCAGGCTGACGAGGACGACCAGCGGGACGACCACGACGACAACCGTGAGGAGTATCGTCACGACGGTCCCGGACGTCGACCCCAGCCGACGACCGAGCCGGTCGTTCACCGGTGCGACGAGATAGGCCACCAGCCCGGCCGAGAGAAGCGCCTGGAGAAACGGAGCGACGATGAGCAGCGAGAGCGCCCCGACCACGAGGAGGAGGAACTGGAGGAAGGCGGTCGAACGCTCCCCCTCCGCGGCGGTCATCGGCGGCCCTCGCCCGGGCGGCGTGCTCGGTCGGCCATCTGCCTGTCTCCCTCTCCGGAGACGTTTTGTTATCGACCGCTAGCTCGGCGTTGGCCGAGCGTATCGGGCGGAAACCACTGGCTACGGCCGTCGCGGCACCGACTCAGCTCGGGAGCTTCCGACGGCCACTGACTTTCCACACCGGTCACGCAGAGACAACCATTATGGGTTCGTGTGCGGTGCTGTGTGGCAATGAGGGACGGAATCGACGACAGTGGCGACGAGGTGACAGTTTCGATGGAGCTCTCGGGGCCGTACGACGACGTGCTCGGGAAGCTACGGCCGGCCGAATCGGGCGCCGGGTCGCTCCGACCGCTGGTCGCCGACCTGGAGACGCTGCTCGACACCGTCCGCCGAACCGACGGGGGGACCCGCAGCGTCATCGCCGAACAGCTGCCCGCCGAGACGGCCGCCGACTTCGACCCGGAAGCGGTCGTCGACGCCTTGCAGGTGCTCGAACGGTACGACCTCGTCGTCCTCGACGGTAACACGTGGCGCCCGGGGCCGCGCCTCGAGGAGTAGCGACGGGATTTTGCCCCACCGAGCCCACCGTCGGGTATGGTGGCGCCCGACGACGCACCGGTCGACCGGCGGCGGTCGGACACCGACTTCGCCCCCTCGCTCTTGCTGTACTTCGACGCGAGCGTCCACTACGGGGCCGACAACGCGACGCCGACCTCGGCGGCCGTCGGCTTCCTCGTCGAGAGCGGTGTGACGACGCATATCGAGCGCTCTCTGGCTGTCGACGCCTTCGTCGCTACGGCCCACCTTGAGTACCGGGCGCTGCTGGAGGCGGTGCGGGCGGTGACTGCCACCGGCGACCGGGTCGCCTCGCTGCACGTCCACGGGGACGCCGACGCGGTGATTCGCGCGGTCGACCCCGACCACCCGGCGGAGCCGGGCGACCGAATCTGCCGGGACCGGGTCGACGCCATCCGTGCGGCCGTGGCCGATATCCCGGTCGTCACCTACCGGGCGGTCCGGCGGGGCGAGAACGAGCGCGCCCACGACCTCGCGCGTGCGGGCCACCGCTGAGTCACACCCACTAAGTACGGGTGCCTGCTGGGTATCGGTATGCAAGTGGGCTCGCGCCGGGCGATTCTCAACCCCGCGAGCGGCGACGGGGACCACGCCGACTCCGTCGAGCGACTGCTCTCCGCTCGGGGCTTTGCCGTCTCCCGTACCGAGGGGCCCGGCGACGCGCGGGAACTCGGCCGGGCGGCCGGCGAGGCGCGGGCCTCCGAGGTCGCCGTCGCGGGCGGTGACGGCACGGTAAACGAGGTCCTCCGGGGGCTGGCCGGCGCCGACCACCTCGACGCGGTGACGCTCTCCGTGGTGCCGGTCGGGACCGCGAACCTGCTGGCGGGCACCGTCGGCGTCACCGACCGACGGCAGGGTATCGAGGTGGCAGACACCGGTGCGGTGCGGACGATAGACGTGGGCTTTGCCGGCGACGAACCGTTCCTCGTCTCCTGTATCGCCGGCCTCCCCGCGGACGCCAGTCTCGCCGCCTCCGGCGAGCTGAAAGCCCGTTTTGGGACGCTCGCGTTCCTCCTGACCGGCGCACAGGAGGCCATCGAGTTCGACGGGCTGGACATCACCGTCGAGGCCATGGGCGAGGACGGACCGTTCACCTGGTCCGGCTCGGCCACGTGTCTGCTGGTCGGTAACGCTCGGAAGTTCGTCAACCGGGGCGGCCAGGCGGACATGGAAGACGGGTTGCTCGACGTCGCCATCGTCGAGCGGATGCCGACCGGGAACCTCGTCGCCGAGGCCATCGGGCACCGACTACTGGCGGCCGACACCGACGGAGTCACGCACGTCCGCGCGACGGAGCTCTCCGTCGACGGCCACGGCGAGCCGGTGACGTTCAGCCGCGACGGGGAGTTCGCCGAGCACGAACGGCTGGACATCGCCGTCAGGGAGCGGACGCTCGACCTCCGCGTCGGGCCGAGCTACGAACCCGACCCGGAGTACTGACGCTGTCACGGGAGCATCGCTACGACCGCGCTATCAGCCGGTATCCGCCCCGAGCCCCTTTCTTTCAGCCCGACAGTTCAGGCGCAACCAGAACCTTCAGTATCGCGTATCCAATGTAGGGGCGTATGAACGATTCCTGTCGTGGTGCGTGGCGGCAGCCGGGACTCCGCTGCGCCATCGGCCCGTCGCGTCCGACCTCGGAGGTGAGATAGATGCCGGCCGACGTGACAAACGTCGTCCTCGTCACCATCGATTCGCTGCGACGGGACGCGCTGGGCGGCGACGACAGCGTCTCGCCGGTGCTCGACGAGCTGGCCGCCGAGGGCGTCACCTTCGAGTCGGCGATGGCCCAGGGCAACTGGACGCCCTTCTCCTTTCCGAGCGTCCACGGTTCCCGCCCGGTGTTCGACGAGGGCCCCGACATCGGGGTCGCCTCGACGCCGACGCTCGCCGAACAGCTCTCCGAGGCGGGGCTGCGGACGGGTGGATTCAACGCCGCCAACGGCTTCCTGACCGACCACTGGGGGTACGACCGCGGCTTCGACGAGTTCGACCCGTTCGTCGAGGGCAGCGGCTTCCTCGCGGCCCACCCGACAATTCAGGCGTGGGTCCAGCTCGGCACGTCGCCGTTCCGCCGGGCCGCCAGCGTGCTGGGCGGGGGCGACGACGAACGGCCCTTCGCCGACGTCTCGCGGATGGGCGAACTGGAGGACCACGCGACCGAGTTCCTGGAGACGGCCGACGACGGATTCTTCCTGTGGGTCCACTACATGGACACCCACACCCCCTACGTTCCGGCGCCCCGGCACCTCCGTGAGGTCTCGGACACCCACTTCGGCCTGTTCCGGATGCTGGGCTCGCACTTCCGGACGGGGATGGGGTGGGACGTCGACGAGCGCACGCTGGGGACGCTCCGGACGCTGTACGACGGCACCGTTAGACAGGTCGACGAGAGCGTCGGCCGGCTGTGTGACACGCTCGACTCCGAGGGCGTCGCCGACGAGACGGCCATCGTCGTCGCCGGCGACCACGGCGAGGAGTTTCTGGACCACGGCCACCTCTCACACTACCCCAAGCTCTACCGCGAACTCATCGACGTCCCCCTCTTTCTCACCCACCCCGACGGCGAGTCGGGGACGGTCCACCAGCCCGTCGGGCTCGACACAATCCCGCCGACGGTGTGTGACCTGCTCGGGGTCGAGCCCGCCGACGCGTGGGAGGGCCAGAGCGTGGCTCCGGCCCTCGACGGCGAGGCGATCGAAGACCGCGGGCCCGTGGTCTCCGTCGCGGTGCGTGGCGACAGCGTGACGACCCAGCCGATTCCCCGCCACCGCGAGGACGGCGAGTTGCTCGTCAGCGCCCGCGACGCCCGCTGGACGTACATCGAACACACCGACACCGGCCACCGCGAACTGTACGACCGGCGGACCGACCCGGAGGAACGGCGCGATCTCTGTGCGGACGGCACCGACGACGCGGCGCCACCGCCCGTCCTCGACCGGCTGTCGGCGGCCGTCGCGGACCACGTCGAGCGCCTCGATACGGCCTCGGAGGGCGCCGAAGAGCGCCAGACGGGCGGCGAATCTGACGAGATAACGGCACGTTTAAAAGCCCTCGGCTACAAATAGCGTCTCATGTCGTTCGCCGTCGCCACGTCGCCGCGACGAGAACGTCTCGTTCGGTTTTTCCTCGTCGGGTTGACGGCGGCAAGCGTCCAGCTGGCGCTGCTGTGGCTGTTCGTCGACCTCGGCGGTGTCAACTATCTCGTCGGCGCGTTCGTCGCCATCGAGATCACGATACTGTTCCAGTACGTGCTCAACAACGCCTGGACGTTCCACCGCTCGCGTCACACCTCGATGCGCGGGTACCTGGTCGGGCTGGGCAAGACGAACATCGTCCGGGGGACGGCTATCCCGCTGCAGCTGGGCATCCTCTACGTCCTCGTGACGCTCGGGACCGCCGAGTCGCTCCTCGACAACGTCGCGGTCATCGACAGCAGCGCCGAGGTTCTCGTCGGTAACGCCGTCGCTATCGGCGTGACGGGGCTGTACCGGTACGCGCTCGACTCGGCCTGGACCTGGAACTAGGCGTTTTTGTCACCGGCGGTCGGAGACGGGCCATGGACGATTCGGTTCGCGTGGGCGTCGACGTCGGGGGCACCTTCACTGACGTCGTGCTGGTCGGTCCCGACGGCCTGACGACGGCGAAAGTCCCCTCGACGACGCCACAACACGAGGGCGTCGTCGAGGGTGTTCGGGTGGCCTGTGAGACTGCCGGCGTCGACCCGGCCGGAGTTTCCCGGTTCAGACACGCCATGACCGTCGCGACGAACGCGCTGCTGGAGACCGAGGGGGCCCAGACGGCGCTGGTGACGACCGCCGGCTTCGGGGACGTGCTCGCTATCGGCCGGCAGGACAGACCCGAACTGTACGACCAGTCGGTCGCCCGACCGGCCCCGCTGGTGCCCGACGAGCGGCGCTACGAACTCGACGAGCGAGCCACGCCCGAGGGTGTCGAACGGCCCGTCGACCCCGAGGCGGTCCGGGAGCTGGCCGCCGATATCGACGCCGAGGCGGTCGCGGTGTCGCTGTTGCACGCCTACGCCCACCCCGGGAACGAGCGCCGCGTCGCTGCGGTTCTGCGCGAGGAACTCGACGCCCCGGTGTCGGCCAGTCACGAGGTGCTGGGCGCCTTCCGCGAGTACGAGCGCACCGCGACGACGGTGGCCGACGCCTTCGTGACGCCGGTGCTCGACCGCTATCTCGGACAGCTAGCGACCGAAGCGCGGGCACTCGGGCTGCCCGAACCGCGCGTGATGCAGTCCAACGGCGGCATCGCCGCTATCGACACGGTCCGGAACAACGCCGTGACGACGGCGCTGTCGGGTCCCGCGGCGGGCGTCGTCGGCGCCAGCGCGTTCCAGCCCGACGACGCCGCGGGGCTCGTCACCTTCGACATGGGCGGGACCTCCAGCGACGTGTCGCTCGTCCGCGAGGGCGGCGTCCAGCGGACCACCGACGCCGACGTGGGCGATCGGCCGGTCCGCGTGCCGATGGTCGACGTGGAGACGGTCGGCGCGGGCGGGGGCTCTATCGCGTGGGTCGACGCCGGCGGCGCGCTCAGAGTCGGCCCGCAGTCGGCCGGGGCGGAGCCGGGCCCGGCCTGTTACGGCCGCGGCGGGAGCGAGCCGACGGTGACCGACGCCGCGCTCGCGCTGGGGTATCTCGGCCCCGAGACGACGCTCGGCGGCGCCGTCGAACTGGACGCCGACGCCGCCCGTGAGGCCCTCGGCGCCCTCGCTGTCGAGGCCGACCTCGACGGCCCGCTCGCGGCCGCCCGCGGCGTCTACCGGGTCGCCAACGCGACGATGACGCGGACCATCCGCTCGGTCACCGCCGAGCGAGGCCACGACCCCCGCGACTTTGCCATCTGTGCTTTCGGCGGCGCCGGACCGATGCACGCCGCCGCGCTGGCCGACCGGCTCGGGGTCGAAACCGTCGTCGTCCCGCGAGCGAGCGGCGTCCTCTCGGCCCTGGGGCTGCTGGCCGCGGACGAGCGCCACGACGCCGTCCGCACGTACCGGACGCGTCTCGACGAGGCCGACCCGGAGGCAGTCCGGGGCGTGCTCGACGATCTGGAGTCGAGAGTGCTCGACGAAACGGCCCGGCCGGACGCGGCCACCGTCGCCTTCGAGGCGGACTGCCGGTACGCCGGCCAGAGTCACGAACTCGGCGTCACCGTCGGGGGATTCGACCGCGACGCCCTCGCGGCCCGCTTCCACGCCGCACACGAGCGGGCCCACGGCTACCGGCTGGACGCCGCGATCGAACTCGTCACGCTCCGGGCGACGGCGACCGTGGCCCACGAGATGCCGCCGATAGCTCACCACAGACGGGCCGAGACCGACCGACAGCACCGTGACGTTTCCTTCGACGGCGAGTTCAGGGAGACGCCGGTGCTGTCCTGGGGTTCGCTGGCATCGGGTGCGACCAGAGACGGCCCGGCTATCGTCGCCGGCGGGGAGAGCACTGTCGTCGTGCCGCCGGAGTGGTCGCTGGCGGTGGACGAACGGGGGACGCTTCGACTGGAGGCCCAGCAATGAGCGACGACACTCAGACCACCAGCGACATCGACGCCATCGAACCATCTTTTTCGTCGTCGGGTGTCCTCGTTCGCGTCGCTCACTGCGGGCACCCATCTCTGCTCACGGCGACGCGGTCGCCGTTCGCAAGGTTCGCGGGACCTTCGGTCCCGCTC
>NZ_JAMQON010000003.1:499984-508548 GCF_031624395.1 Halomicroarcula saliterrae | reverse complement strand
GGAATTGAAGCACGGAAGACGCAGCGCGAGCGGAGCGAGCGACCGTCTTCAGGCGGTTCAATTCCCGGCCGGCGCACTCCCTGCGGTCGATTGCCGGCCGATGTTCGCAAACGCGTTGCGTTTGCTCACTTCCGATGGACTCTGTCCATCAGCGTTCGCACTCGCGAAGCGAGTGCTCACTCCCGGCCGGTGAATTTTGCAGCGAGCAATTCGCGAGCAGCAACTGCGGAATCGAGGGAACCAGACCGGGTCGCCAGCCGCGTGAGAACAGTTATCGTTTCACAGACACATGGCAGTGTATGGACGAGGATATCCACGAGTACGAGGGCGAGGACATCACCGTGACCTGGGACGGGGAGCGGTGCATTCACGCGCGGGAGTGTGTCGAGGGGCTCCCGGGCGTCTTCGACCCGGACGAGCGGCCCTGGATAGCTCCCGACAGCGCCGACGCGGACGCGGTGGCCCAGGTCATCACGCAGTGTCCAACGGGGGCGTTGCAGTTCGAGCGGCAGGACGACGGTTGGGAGGAGGAGACGCCCGAAGAGAACACCATCGAGGTGACGACAGATGGGCCGCTCTACGCGCGGGGCGACATCGACGTCGTGGACGAAGACGGCCGGATCCTGCTCTCGGACACCCGCGTCGGGTTCTGTCGCTGTGGCGCGTCGAGCAACAAGCCGCTCTGTGACAACACGCATCTGGACATCGAGTTCGAGGCGCCGGGGTCGGTCAGTGCGGACAGCGATGCCGACGGTCCGCCCGAGGGAGCGCTCTCCGTGACACCGACCGCGAACGGCCCGCTCCACGTGGAAGGTGCGTTCGAAATCGAGGGCGACGACGGGACGACCGAGCGGAGCGAGGACGCCTGGCTGTGTCGGTGTGGCGCCTCCGACGACAAGCCGTTCTGTGACGGCAGCCACGCGAAAATCGGCTTCACGACCGACGAAGACTGAGTTGCGCCGGCGACCCCGGTACGTTGATGGGCATTGCTGTCAATTATTTGTTCATGTCTATCGAGACGAGAGAGGGCCTGCAGGAACACCTCCAGTGGGCCGTGCAGGTCGAACTCTCGACGATTCCCCCGTATCTGTACGCGATGTACTCCATCGACGACCGGGACTCCGAGCCGTACCGGCTCATCCGGAGCGTCGTCGTCGAGGAGATGCTGCACGCGGCACTCGCCGCCAACCTCTTGGTCGCGGTCGGCGGGGACCCCCGGTTCTACGACGAGGCCGTGTTGCCGTCGTATCCGATGGACCTTCCGCACCACGAACCGGCGATAGAGCTCACCCTCGAACGCTGTAGCCCGGAGTTCATCGAACGGGTCTGTCTCCCGATCGAGCACCCCCGGACGGTCGACAGCGTCCCGGAAGACGACGACTACGAGACCATCAGTCAGTTCTATCTCGCCGTCGAGGAAGCGCTGGAACGGCTCGACGACCGGGAGTCGCTGTTCGAGAGCCCGCGGGTGGACCGACAGCTGATGAAGCCGGGCTACTACGCGCCCATCGAGTTCGACGAGACAGACAGCGGGGGGTTACATCCGATACGGGACCTCGAGAGCGCCCGCAGCGCGGTCGAGACAGTCATCCACCAGGGCGAGGGGGTGCGCGACGAGCACTGGGCGGACCCGAATCACCACGAGATGACACACTACTACAAGTTCATGAAGATCGCTGACGGTACCTACCGCCTCGGAGCGGTCCGGCCGGTACTGACGAATCCCACGACCGGCGAGTTTGCCCCGGAGTTGCGGCCCGTTTCGGAGCTGTTCAACGCGGCGTACAGCTACATGTACGTGCTCATGGACGAGATATACGCGACGGACGAGCGGGCGCGGACGGACGCGCTGGTCCGCGACCTCTATACGGTCATGTCGGGCGTCCTCTCGCCGCTGGCTCGACACCTCACGGCGACACCGGCCACTGCGACGGCCCAGCGCCACGCCGGGCCGACCTTCGAGTTCCACCGCTTCGGCGACGGGGTGACGCCCAGAGCGCGGCTCCGAGCGTTGACGACGACAGTCGTCGAGGCGGAGGGGGAACTGGCCCAGCTCAACGGCGTGGTAGAGAGCTTGCAGACGACGCCCGGCACGTCGGATAGCTGACTCGTGCGCGCGGAGCGACGACGGGGAGCAGCGCAACCGGGCGGCTCGCGTCCAGCGTCAGTCGACGCCGAGTTCGGGCGGGAACCAGCTACCGGAGAGGAGGCTGAATCCGAGGAGCGCGGCGAAGGCGACGGCGCCGAAGGCCGCCTGTAGCACCGAGCCACCGGTGCCGGGGTCGATGCCACCGGCGGGGACACCGAAGGGAATACCCTGGACAGCAACGCCGATGAGCTCCCCGCCGACCAGCCAGCCCACGGGAACCACGGCGAGTCCGATCGCGCTGAGACGGCGCCGTCGGGGCGACACCGACGGCAGCGGCTGGTCCCGCAGGAAGTCCGAATACCGGAGGCCGGCGTCTTCCATCCGCGGGTAGAGGAGATACAGGAGCGGCGGCCCGATGACGGCGGCGGCGACGAAGTTGTTGACCGTGACGATGAGGGCGAAGACGGCGAACGGAAACAGGCCGAGCAGGTCGAGTCCCCAGGCGATGATGGCGGCGGTGCCGGCGGCGGAGACGAAGGAGATGACGACGAACTCCCCGAGCTGGGAGAGCGAGTCCATTCTGGGGCGCTCGCCGGACGAGAGCGGGCCGAGACAGCCCCAGAGTTTGTACGCCACGAACGCGCTGAAGAAGTTGCCCAGAAACCCGAACACGCTCCCCGACGAGAGGGTCCCCCCGAAGGCGTCGCTGAGCAGGTTCCCGATGGCGGCTCCCCAGGCCGCCGCGGGCCCGAACAGTAGACCGAGCGTGACGGGCAGGACGTTCGCCGGCCGGACCTCGGTGAAGCCGGGCACGATGACGAGCCCCTTGAACGGGATGAGGGCAGTCATGTACACCGCCGCGATGACCGCGGTCAGGGCTATCATCCGCGAGTCCCGCCACATCGTGAGCACCTCGTTCATGTCGTCGCCCACTCCGCAGTGGGTGCCCGAACCGAAACGGCGGACGGTATTATATTTTGCTGACAGTTCTTCGGCTCCGGTCCGGCGCTCGCCGGGGACTCAGCCGGACGCGGGCACCGCGACGAGTCGGCTCGCGTTCTCGACGGCGACGAGCGCACAGAGCAGGCAGACGGCCGCGCCGACTGTGGCGAGTGGCGACCGCACGTGCCACCCGGCTGCGAGCGCCGTGAACAGGGCCGCGAACACGAATCGAGCGACGACTGGCTGTCTCCCGAGCGAGGCCGGCGACGTGCGGTGGCTGATAGCGACGCCCACTATCACCGCCGTGAGACCCGCATAGAGCACGGAAGAGCTACCGGCGGGCAGCGCGTGACCCGCCTGCGACGCCTCGACGGCTACGGCCAGCCCGACGCCCGTCGCGACGATACCCCCGTGGACGAGGTAGTGGCTGTAGATGTGGACGATGACCCGCTGGCGCGCCTCGAGCCAGCGGTCGGCCTCGTTCGGCGGTGACCAGCTGACGGCCTGCTCGTCGAAGCGGTTGAAGTAGAGCCACCAGACGGCGACGGGGACGGCGAACGCGAGCGCGCCGACGAGCGCGGTCCGCACGTCGAGCGGGACGAGCGACGTCGCCAGCGAGACGCCGAGGATGGTCTCGCCGAGGACGAGGATGGTGAACAGGCCCAGCCGCTCGGAGAAGTGCGAGACCTGCGTCTCGATGGTGTCGAACCCGAGGTAGACGACCGCGAGCCCGGCGGTGCCGAGGCCGAAGGAGGCGACCCAGAGCCCGAATCGTCCGGGTGGCGGAACCAGCAGCGAGAGCCCCCAGACGACCGTCACCAGCACTTCGAGACCGACCCAGTACTCGACGAACTGCCGGGCGTCCGACCGCATGTAGAGCGCCCGGAGGTGCCCCAGTGTCAGGAGCACCCGGAGCGCCAGTACGCTCGCCGCGAAGGCGAACGACGCCCCGGTGAGCGCACCCGCGATAGTCTGGGAGAGGAGGATAACCAGGAACATCGCGGCGATGACGAACAGCCGCGAGAGCAGGTCGTCCGTCGCGTAGGTGTCGGCGTAGTAGCTCACGGCGAGCCAGATCCACCAGACGATGGCGAACAGGGCCACAAAGCGGACGAACCCGACGACGTCGAGGGTGTCGTGGAGCAGCGCACCGAGCTCCGCGAGGGCGACGACGAACACGAGGTCGAAGAACAGTTCCAGCCACGTCGCGTGGCGCAGGCTCTCGTCGGTCTCGGCAGACACGCTGAGAGACCCCTGCCACTGGGAGTTGGCCCACGAGACGAGACTCATGAGGTCCCCTCCGGACGGCTCCCGCTGGGGGCCGGCGCTGGGGCGTCCTCGTGGTTGCGGCCCTCGAACAGCAAGAGTGCGAACGTCGCCAGCGCGACGACAGCGAGCAAGGCGGCCGGGGAGAGCGCCCCGCCACCGACCGCCAGCAGGCCACAGAACCCGACCAGGCTCAGCCGTCCCGCTCCGACGCGGCCGTCCATCGAGGGCAGGGTCATCCACTGGGCGAGCCCCGTCCCGACGAGGAACGTCGCCAGTCCGAGCGTGAGTGCCAGCCGACCGCCCAGCGGGAGGGCGTGCTGCGAGACGGCGGACTCGAGACCGACGGCGATACCGACCCCGGTGACGACGATACCGGCGTGGACGAGCACGTGCGAGTACACGTAGGTGATGCCGCGCGGTCGCAGGCGCTTCCAGTGTTCGTTCTGCACGTACAACAGCCGCCCGTAGATGCGCTCGTCGTAGCGGTAGAAGTAGAACCACCAGATCATGACGACGATGGCGAACGCGAGGGCGCTGACCAGCACCACCACGGGGGTAAACGCCGTGACTGACGTGCCCAGCGCGACGGCCAGAACCGTCTCGCCGAGGACGAGGATAGTGAACAGCCCGAAGCGTTCGCTACAGTGGCTGACTTCCGGGCCGAGAACCCGTCGGAAGTTCAGGTAGATCGTGGTGATGCCGGCGACGCTGATGACCAGAGCCGCCAGCCAGAGCCCGTACCGGCCGGGTTCGGGAACGAGAAGCGACAGCCCCCACACGCCGGTCACGAGCAGTTCGAGCCCGATCCAGTAGTTCAGGAACCGCCGCTCGTCGGCGTCGACCTGCCGCCGGAGATGCCGCGCTCGGACGTGTGCCGCAGTGAGATACCCCCTGAGGAGCAGGACTGTGACGGCGAAATCGAACGACGCGCCGTGGAACGCGCTACCGACGGTTCCGGAGAGGAAAACGAGCCCGAACATCGAGGCGATTATCATGGCGACGGACACCGGGTCCCCCGTGTCGAACACGTCGGCGAAGTAGCTGAGGCTCAGCCAGATCCACCAGACGATGGCGAACAGCGCGACGAACTCGACGAGGCCAGCGAGCGTCAGGTTCTCGTGGAGCATCGCGCCGAGCGCAGCGACGGCGACGACGAACACGAGGTCCAGAAACAGCTCCAGCCACGAAGCGTGGCGCAGACCGCCGTCGGTGTCCGAGTAGACGGAGACAGGTATCTGGCACCAGCCGCCGACCCGGCTACTCACGTCCACGACTCCGCCCCGCGTAACGATGCCTCTCCGGACCATGCCATGCTATACCAACGCTGGCTAGAAATATAAACTTGCGTACATGTATCGTCCCAGTGAGCCGCCGGGCAGTGGGCGAGTGACCGAGCGTATGTTCCGATAGCGATACTTCGACCGCGCTTGCTTCGGGGCGTGTCGCTCGCGTCGCTGGACGAACGGCCGGTCGGCCGGTTCCCGTCGGCTCACGGCCCCAGTGTCGTCCGCTCACTGCCAGCACCAGAACTTCCATCACTACGTGTTTTATCACCTAAAGTAGAACTAAGCCGGAGAGTTATATCGTAGAAGAAAATATCTGTTTCGTAAGACGATGGTCAGCTGTGACAACTGCAAGAACGAGGTAGCACAGGTATGGCGGTACCGCCGGCCGACGGAGACGATGACGTTCTGGCGCGAGGAGCAACGCTGTGCGGGCTGTCACCCGCGGATGGACGAGCGACGGGGCCGGAGTAGCGCCTGAGGGACCGACGACGTTGCCGGCCGCCCCGCAGTCGGCCGGTGCAGCGACCCAGCACATTCATGTAACAGAGTTGCTAACCAGTTAGGTATGGACCGCGGTCAAACGGTTCTCGTCTGTGGGGACGACGAGCAACGCGTAGCGGAGACGGCGTCGGGGCTAGAGGCGGTCGAACACGGGTTCGACGTACAGGCCGCGACCGGCGAGACGGCGCTCGGTTCGGTCGACGACGTCGACTGCGTCGTCAGCCTGCAGTTCGACCCGCCGTCGCTGGTCACGGACCTCCGGGCGGAGCGGCCCGACCTGCCGGTGATCGTCTTCGCCGGTGGCGGGACCGAGCGGGTGAACGAGGCGCTGGCCGACGACACGCTGGCGTACGTCCAGCCGGGGACCGAGACGCAGTACGTCGTTCTCGCTCACCGCATCGAGTCGGTCGCGGCCGTCGATCCGGGGACCGTCGACGGCTTCGACCGCTACGGCGAGGTCATCGGCGCGCTCGACGACGGCGTGTACGCGCTCGACGACGAGGGGCAGTTCATCTTCGCCAACGAGGCGCTGGCGGAGCTGACAGGGTACAGCGTCGAGGAGCTGCTGGGCGAACACACGATTATCATCAAGGACCGCGAGACGGTCGAACTCGCGGAGTCGAAACTGCGGGAGCTACTGTCGTCGTCCGGCCGCGACGAGGTCGGGACGACCTTCGAGCTCGCCCTCCGGCGCGCCGACGGGGAGACGATAGCCTGTGAAGACCACATGACGGTACTGTACGGGCCCGACGGCGAGTTCCGCGGGACCGCCGGCGTCATCCGTGACATCTCGGAGCGCAAACGCCGCGAGGAGCTGCTCTCGGCCCTGCAGGAGACCTCCCGGAGCCTGATGCAGGCGCCGAGCCGCGAGGACGTGGCCAGCATCGTGGCCGGCGCGACCGAGCGGGTGCTCGGACTCGACATGGCCGTCGTCCGGCTGTACGACGCCGACGAACGGGTGCTCCGACCCGCGGCCGTCACTGACGCTGTCGTCGACCGACTCGGCGAGCGACCGGTGTACGGGCTCGACGAGGGGGAGGCCGGGACAGTGTTCGCCTCGGGCGAGACGGCGAGCTACAGCGCCAGCCACGAGCTCGACGAGGGCGGCACGACCGCCGAGTCGGGGCTGTACGTGCCGGTCGGCGTCCACGGCACGCTCAGCGTGCTCTCGACCGAACCAGACGCGTTCGACGACATCGACCGGCAGGTCGTCGCCCTGCTCGCGACCAACGCCGCCGCGGCCTGCAACCGCGCGAAACGCGAACAGGAGGTCAGAGAGACCAGAGAGCGCATCGCGACCATCCTCGACCGCATCAACGGCCTCATCCAGAACACCGTCGAAGTGCTGGTCGAGGCGACCACCCGGGAGGCTGTCGAGGCGGGCGTCTGTGCGGAGCTGGCCGCCACCGAACCGTACACGTTCGCGTGGATCGGTCGGCCCGCCGTCCAGGGCAATCAGCTCGAAGTCCGCGAGTGGGCCGGCGAGAGCGCCGTCGCGATGGACGGCGCCGCGGTGTCGGTCGGCGAGGACACGCCGGGCGCGACGGCCCTGGCCGACGGCACCACCGAGGTGTTCGACGAGCTGGGCGACATCGACGACGAGTGGGTCCAGCGCGCCCACGAGGCCCGCGTGGCGTCGATGATGGCGGTCCCGCTGGCCTACACCGACTCGACCTACGGCGTGTTGTTCGTCTGCTCCGACCGACCGGACGCCTTCGACGACCGCGAGCAGATCGTGCTTGAGGCGCTGGGCCGGGCCGTCGCCAACGCCATCAACGCCATCGAGAGCGGCAAGATACTGTCGGCGGACAAGGTCATCGAACTGGAGTTCACCGTCAACGACCGGAATCTGCTGATGAGCCGGGTCTCGGCGGCGACGGGCGCGACGCTCGCCTCCGCCGGCACGGTGACACAGGACGACGGGTCGCTCAGGCTGTATCTCGACGTCGAGGGGGCCGACAGCGAGGCGGTCCACGAGGAGCTCGACGCCGACTCCGTCCGAAGCGTCACGCAGGTGGCCGAACACGACGGGAGCGCGCTGTTCGAGGTGACAGTCGAGGACTCGCTGCTCGCGACGCTGGTCGACCACGGCGCCGTGCCCAAGGCCGTCACCGGGGAGAACGGTATCGCCCGCTACACCATCGAGCTCCCCTACGAGGGCGACGCCCGCGAGGTGTTCTCGCTGGTCGAGGACAACTACGACGGCACCGACCTGGTGGGCTATCACGAACACGAGCGGCCCGTACAGACCCAACAGGAGTTCCGGGCCTCCCTCGCCGAGCGCTTTACCGACCGCCAAGAGACCGCGCTCCGAACCGCGTTCCTCGGCGGCTTCTTCGACTGGCCCCGGGAGGTCGACGGCGACGAGCTCGCCTCGGCGATGGACATCTCGCGGCCGACCTATCACCAGCATCTCCGGGCCGCCCAGCAGAAGGTGTACGAGGAGCTGTTCGAGTAAAGCGAGGGTTGAGCGAGCA
>NZ_JAMQON010000003.1:434027-499889 GCF_031624395.1 Halomicroarcula saliterrae | reverse complement strand
GAGCAGGGCGAGGGTTGAGCGAGCAGGGCGAGGGTTGAGCGAGCAGGGCGAGGGTTGAGCGAGCAGGGCGAGGGTTGAGCGAGCAGGGCGAGGGTTGAGCGAGCAGGGCGAGGGTTGAGCGAGCAGGGCGAGGGTTGAGCGAGCAGGGCGAAGCGAAACCCTCGAATCGCGAGCGGTGACTGTACGGAACCGCGAGCGGAGCGAAACCCTCGAATCGCGAGCGGTGACTGTACGGAACCGCGAGCGGAGCGAAACCCTCGAATCGCGAGCGGTGACTGTACGGAACCGCGAGCGGAGCGAAACCCTCAGCGCAGCGGGGAGCGCGACGCGTGCGGGTCGTGCGGAAGGCCGCCGAACGCGAGACGCCTCGCTACGGCATCCCGCCCAGCCCGAACGAGGACAGCAGGCTCGTCACGAGGCCGTAGACGACGAGCCCGAGCCCGCCGACCACCAGCGCGAGGCCGGCGGCCAGAATCAGGTTCTGCCACGCGACGAGTCCGATACCCGCAAACAGGACGACGACACCGGCGACGCCGGAGAGACCGAGTTTGTCCAACATACTGGTGTTCCGCCCGTCGGCCGAAAAAGGCCGTCGGTCAGTGCTCGAAGGCGGTGTCGATCGACTGTGCGGCACCGACCATCTCCGAGACGGCGTCCTGGCGGCGCAACAGCGTCATCGTGTTGCCCTCGACGTCGAAAGTGCCGTCCATGACGGATTCGGAGACGTCGAGGTCGCCGGAGAGGAGGTCGGCCCACGCGTCGTAGGGGCCACGCATGGCGAAGTCGTAGTCGGCCGACTCCTCGACGAGTGCCGTCTCGGTGCAGGCGCCGTCGGCGAGGCGCACCAGAAACTGGATGGGCGCGCCGTCGTAGCGGTCGTCGGCCCGAATTTGGAAGAGGAAGGTCGCCTCGAAGTCGGCCGCGGCGGCCGCGAACGCCTCCCGGTCGTTGATGTGGTCGCGCCACGCGACGGCCCAGTCAGCGGCGTCAGCGGGCAGCCTGAGAGTCATGCGCGGCGGTTAAACGGGCTGGAACTTGGGCCTTGCCAATCAGTGCAGCCGCTCAGCTGTGCGCACGCGGCGGTCATCGAGATGAATCCCATCGCGGGACAGCCGCCACCCCACACCGGGCGGCCCCTCGACGTGGTCGCTGAAACCGAGAACGGCGGGGAGAGCGGACACGGGTGGGAGAGCGAACAGCGGGACTGCTGTGGCGATGGCAATCGTACAAAACTTAACCCTCCCGGGGCCGAACATCCCCCTATGAGCGACAACGAGGGCCGGAAGGACCTGCGGATGCCCGACGACAGCGAGGTGTTCGCGGTCGTCACCAACATGCTCGGGGCGAATCGTGTGAAAGTGCGCTGTATGGACAGCGTCGAACGCACAGCCCGGATTCCGGGCAAGATGCAAAAGCGCATCTGGATTCGCGAAGACGACGTGGTCCTCGTCGAGCCGTGGGACTGGCAGGACGAGAAGGCCGACATCACCTGGCGCTACGAGAAGCAGGACGCCGACCAGCTGCGCGAGGAGGGTCACATCAAGGAGTAGCGCCGAATGCACCCTACCAGAGCGTCGACGGAGGCCCCGACGTGACCGACAGCGACGGCGATTTCGGACTGCTGGAGACCGACGAGGTCGACGGCGTCGGCGACGAGTGGGAGGAAATCGACGTCAGCGACACAGAGGCCGACCGTATCGCCCGCAAGCGGGACCGCGAGTTCAACGAGTTCCGCGAGCGCATCAAGGACGCCGACCAGTTCAAGGTCGAGGCCAGCGTCTTCGACGACGCCACCTACGGCGCCATCTACAAGCTCGTCCAAGACGGTCACATCGACGCCTTCGGCGGCCCCATCTCGACGGGGAAGGAGGCCAACGTCTACACCGCACTCGCCGGGGGAAGCGAGGCGTGGAGCACGTCGGAACAGGCGGGCGACGACGGCGGGGAGCCGCGGGACCGTCAGGTCGCGGTGAAGATCTACCGCATCAACGCCTCCGATTTCAAGGATATGCGGGGCTACCTCGACGGCGACCCCCGCTTCGAGGGCATCGGCTCCGACAAGAAGAAAGTCGTCACCGCGTGGGTCCGCAAGGAGTCCTCGAACCTCAAGCGCGCCCGGCGAGCCGGCGTTCGCACGCCCGAACCCATCGCCGTCGAGCGAAACGTCCTGGTGATGGAGTATCTGGGCACGGAGGAGGGGCGCGCCAAGCGCCTGAGCGAGGTCCACATCGAGAACCCCGACACGGCCTACGAGGTCGTCACGGAGTACCTCCGGCGGCTGTACGACGCCGGGCTCGTCCACGGCGACCTCTCGGAGTACAACATCGTCTTCCACGAGGGGCAGCTGTACATCATCGACCTCGGGCAGGCGGTCACGGTCCACCACCCCAACGCCGAGGAGTTCCTCGAACGGGACTGTCGCAACGTCGCGAACTTCTTCGCCCGGCAGGGCGTCGAGACGACGCCCGAGGAGCTGCTCGCGTACGTCCGCGAGTACGCGACCCCGGACGACGACGAGGACACCGCGCCGGGCAGCGACGACGACGCCGTCCCGCAGGGGACGTTCGAGGACCGCAGGGAGTGAGCGGCAGAACTGGCCAGCCACTCGCCTTTCTCAAGGTTTAATGCCCGGCCTGCGATAGCCTCCCACATGAGTACGGCAACGAAGATCGTCCTCGGGACAATCGCTGCATCCGCACTGCTCTCGGTCGCTATCATCGCGAACCTCATCGTGTTCTCTGCGTAGATGTTCACGGAGCGACCCCTCGACGGTGACCCGGCCGCGGTCCGTGACGCCTACGCGCCCGACGCCGTCGTCCTGAACAGCGCGACCGACTTCGAGACGCTGGACCCCGCCGCCGCGGAGGACCTGCTGCTCGTCACGCGGTCGGTCGACCCGCTCGCGCTGGACCCGTCGTGGGTGCCCGACAGCGCCCCGGACCAGCTCCGTCGCTACGTCGGGGGCGAGTTCACCGTCGGACTCCCCGGCGACGGCGGCGTCGCCTGGACCACCCAGACCGAGCCGGCCTGTGTCATCGTCAAACCGCGCCTCGAAACCTCGCCGGACGCCTTCGTCGACTTCCTCGTCGCCGAGGCGCTGGTGGAGGCGAGTCTGAACGAGCCCGAGCAGTTCGTCGAGTTCTTCGGTGACAGCTATCGGGACCTCGCGGCCGTCACCGACCCCGCCATCGGGGCGACGGGCACCTACCAGCTCGCCGTGGCGCTGTACGACGCCTACCTCGGGTTACAGACCCGCGAGGCGTTCGAGGGGTGGGCCGAGACGTTCCCGGCCGTCTACGCGGCGTGGGCCGACGCCGGCGAGCGGCTGGAGCCGCGGCTCTCGGAGCTCTCTGGCGAGCTCGCGCGCGGTCAGACCGACTTCGCCGCCGCCGCGGAGCTGGCCTGCAGCGCCGTCAAGCACGGGCTGGAGCTGCCCGCGCCGTTCGCGGCGCTGGACACGGCGGCCTACGCGGACCACGACGCCGACTACGCCGTCCGATGGGCCGAGAAGACGTTCGAGCAACTGGAGTGACCCCGGCGGCCGGACGGGAAAGCCGGTCCCGCGGCCCTACAACCGTTCCAGCACCGCGTCGGCGTCGTAATTGAGCGTCAGCTGGCGCGAGCGGCCCCGGCCCTCGACCTCCGTGTAGTCGGCGTCGATGATGCCGAGCTGGTCGAGCTTGTTGATTATCTCCGAGTAGCGGGTGTAGCCCAGCCCGCTCTCCTCGTTGAACGCCTCGTAGATATCGCCGGCGCGCTTCCCGTCGTGGGCCGCGATGACCTCCACCAGCGCCCGCTCGGAGTCGGAGAGCTCCTGTAATCGGCGCGAGAGGTGGACGTATTTGGACTTGTCGTAGGCCGACTCCACGTCTTCGAGTTCGACGCTCCGGGAGGCCCGCATCTCGGCGTTCATCCCCGCGCGCCGGAGCAGGTCGATTCCCACCCGCAAATCGCCGCCCTGCTGTTCGGTGAGTTCGGCCACCCGGTCGAGCACCGCGGGGCCGACGACGCCCTCGTGAAAGCCGCGCTCGACCCGCTCGTCGAGGATGTCGACGATTTCGGCCTGCCCGTACTTGTTGAAATACACTTCCTCGGGCCGGAACACCGACTGGACGCGGGTGTCTAGTTCCTCGATGACGTCGAGTTCGAGGTCCGAGGAGACACAGATGACGCCGACCCGGGCGCCGGAGTGGGCCTCGTGGGCGCGCAACAGCGAGTACAGCGTGTCGCTGGCCTCCGACTCGTAGAAGAGGTAGTTCACGTCGTCAAGCGCCACCACCAGCACCTCGTCCTCCTCGACGAGCTTGTCCGTAATCTGGGAGAAGAGCTTCTTGAAGGAGATGCCCGAGGACGGGGGTTCGTAGTCGAAGATAGCCGCGAAGAGCCGGGAGAAGACGGCGTAGCGCGTCGAGTCTACCTGGCAGTTGACCCGGACCGCCTGGACGTCCGTCTGGGCGGTCAGTTCGTCGAAGAGGATCTGGGTCGAGGTGGTCTTGCCCGTCCCGGGCGGCCCGCGCGCGATGACGTTGAGCGGACGGGACCCCCGGACGGCAGGACGGAGCGCGTACTTCAGCGTCTCCATCTGGGTCTCGCGGTGTTTGAACGTCTCCGGGACCCAGTCTATCTCGAAGACGTGCTCGTCCCTGAAGACGGACTCGTCCCACCCCAGCATTCCCTCTTCCGGGTCGTCGCTCATCACTTTCACCGAGCTTCGCAGACCACTTAACCATTTGCCACCGATAGTGAAAGTGGAACTGGCGGGCGAACGAGACGGACCATATTTCCGTCCGACGACTGAGAGGAATGTATGAGTCTCGTCGCTGAGTTCGATATCACCTGCGAACAGCTCCCGCTCGTCGGCGTCGCGTCGGCCGTGCCCGCCGGAGCGACGCTGCGGCTCCGCCTGCAGTTCAACCACGGGGAGCGGCCGCTGTTCGTCCTCTCGGTCACCGGCGCGCCGCGGGACGCGGTCGACAGGGCCCTCGACGCGGCGGTCGACGTCGGGGCGTACACGATGCTGGGCGAGGCGGGCGAGACGCTGCGGTATCAGGCGACGCCCGCGCTGAGCCTGGAGGAACAGCTCGGCGGGGCGGTCGACGACCTCTCCGCGCTGGAGGGGCTGGCCACCGCCGAGGCCCTCATCGAGCGCATCGACGTGTTGCCGACCGGCTGGCGCCAGACGGGCTGGTTCGCCGACCGCGACGCTTTCGAGCAGTTCCGGGCGTTCTGGCAGCGCAACACCGGCTTCCGGCTCCACCGGCTCACGCGGGCCGGCGAGTCGGAGCCGCCGGGCGACGGACTGACCGACCGCCAGCGCGAGGCGCTCCGGACGGCCTACGAGATGGGGTATTTCGACATCCCGCGGGGCGCGTCGCTCGCGGAGGTCGCGGCCGAGCTGGATATCGCCGCGTCCTCGGTCTCGGAGCGGTTGCGCCGTGCCCAGACCCAGCTCATCGAGGAGACGGCGGCGACGACGTGGCCGCCGCTGCCCGAGTGAGAATATAAACGGCCGCACGAATTCGAGAAGCGACTACCGGGCCCACGCCACGAGACGGTACTCCGTCATGGCACACGCACAGACCGGCAGCCGACACGAGCACACAGTACCCGACGACCTCGCCGTCGCGGCGGAGAACGTCCACGTCACGTACGACGACGGCACCGAAGCCGTCCGCGGGGTGGACCTCAGCGTCGCCGAGGGGGAGTTTTTCGGCTTTCTGGGCCCCAACGGCGCGGGGAAGACGACCACCGTCAGGACGCTGGTCACGCTGTTGCACCCGACCCGTGGGTCGGTCCGTATCAACGGCTACGACACGCGGACCGAGCCACAGGCCGTCCGCGAGTCCATCGGCTACATGGCACAGGAGACCAGCATCGACCTCGAACTCACCCCGCGGGAGAACCTCCGGGTCGCCTGTGAGATGTACGGCGTCCCGGCGGCCCAGCGGAGCGAGCGAATCGACCGGCTGCTCGACCTCGTCGACCTCCGGGACGTGGAGGCGCGGCGCGCGGAGACGTTCTCCGGCGGGATGCGAAAGCGCCTCGACACTGCCACGGTGCTGGTCCACCGGCCGCCCGTCGTCTTCCTCGACGAGCCGACGACCGGGCTCGACCCGGAGGCCCGCCGCCGGGTCTGGGACTACATCGAGCGCATCAACGACCGCGGGACGACGGTCTTTCTCACCACGCAGTATCTGGAGGAGGCCGACCGGCTGTGTGACCGGCTGGCCCTGCTGGAAGACGGGCAGGTCACCGCCCGCGGTACCCCCGACGCGCTCAAGGCGACCGCCGGCACGGCGCGGCTCGCAGTCGAACTGGCCGACGCCACGGACCGGGAGCGCCGGCGGCTCGCCGACGCGTTGCGCGCAAGCAGCGCGTTCGAGGCGGCGACCGTCGAGCGGACCGCCGAGGGGCTCGCCGTCGAGACCAGCGATGTCGACGACGTCGTACAGGAGGTGTTCGCGGCCCTCTGTGACGCCTCGGTCGGCGTCACCGGTCTCGACGTCGGCGAGCCGACGCTCGACGACGTGTTTTTCGCGCTGACCGACGGGCGCGAACCGGGCGGCGACGGGCGGTCCGACGACGCCGTCGCCCCGATGGAGGCGGGCCGATGAGCGCTGACGGCGCGGACGCGGCCGAGCCCGACCGCACGCGGCGGGCGGCCGGCAACCGCGCCGCGACCGACACGTGGGTCAGCTTCAAGCGGTGGCTCGTCAAGACCACCCGGAACCCGTTCGTGACGTTCACCTCGCTGGTCCAGCCCGTCGTCTTCTTCGTCCTGATGGCCGAGGTGCTGGGCGCTATCGCCGGCGCTGCGATAGCGCAGTCGTTCGACGCGTCGGTGTCCTACGTGACGTATCTCACACCCGCCATCGTCGTCCAGTCGGCGCTGGCGGCGGCGGCCGTCTCCGGCATCGGACTCGTCGACGACATCGAGACGGGGATGTTCGACAAGACCCGCATCTCGCCGATGCACCGCGGCGCGATGTTCGTCGGCAAACTGTGCTCCGAACTCGTGCGCATCGTCGGCCAGACGCTGCTCATCCTCCTGCTGGGGTATGGCTTCCTGACGCTCAAATCCGGCGCGACAACCGGGGTGTACCTGCGGACCGGACTGCCGGGCGTCGTCGGCGTGGTGCTCGTCGCGGTCCTCTTTGGCGGCGTGTTCGTGGCGTACTCGAACATCGTCGCCCTGCTCACCCGCGACCGCGAGGCGACCATCATGCTGGCGAACCTGCTCACCTTTCCGCTGCTGTTCGTCTCCAGCGCGTTCCTCCCGCTGACCGTCCTCCCGGACTGGATTCGGACGGTCGCCGCCGTCAACCCCGTTACCTACGCCGTCGACGCCATCCGGGCGCTCATGCTCGGCCGAGACGTCACGACCGTGGTCGAGGTGACGGCTTTCGGCGGGCTCTGGAACACCGTCGTCCCCGCGGTCGCGGTCCTCGCCGGTGTGAACCTCGTCCTCGGGGGCGTGGCCGTCCGACTGCTCGACCGCGCCTCGCGGGCCGAGGTCCAGTAGCGCGGTCCGCGCCGGTCAGAACTTCTCCAGCAGGTCCGCGTAGAACCCGTCGCCGTGCTCGGCGAGTTTCTCGACGATGAGCTCCGGCGTGGAGCGGGCGAGCTGGCCCTTCACCGGCGAGCGGTTCACCCGCAGCTCCCCGTCGACGAGCCCCTCGGCCTGGATGCCGTCGATAGTGAGGTCGGCCTCGGCGGCTTCGAGGATGTCCTCGGCGAGGTGGGAGACGAAGACCCCGGTGGCCTCCCGCTCGGTGAGCGATTCGAGGATGCCGGCGATTATCGTGGCCGCTGCGCCGGGCTCCGTGATGGATTCGAGTTCGTCGACGAGGACGAGCACCGGCCGGTCGGCGGTGACGTTCGTCACCAGTTCGCCGAACTCCCGAAGCGTCGTCTCGAACGCCCCGGCGTCCAGCGTCCCCTGTGTCTTGGCGTGGTAGTGCAACTCGGAGACGCGGCCGACGCGAGCGGCGTCGGCGGGGACGGGCAGCCCCATGTGGGCCAGCGTCGTCACGAGCGCGACCAGGTCGAGCGTCGAGGTCTTGCCACCGCTGTTGACCCCGGAGAGGACGGTGACGCCCTCGACGCTGTAGTCGATGGGCTCGACCTCGGCGAAGGGCACGTCGAGCAGCGGCGACCGGCCCCCCTCGATATCGAAGCCGCCGCGCTCGGTTATCTCGGGCATCGCGCAGTCGAAGTCGGCGGCGAAACGCGCCACGGCGAGTTCCACGTCCAGTTCCAGCGCCGCGTCGACCAGCGCCTCGGCGTCGCCCCGCATCGTCGCCAGCGTGTCGGCGATGTCGCGTTTCCGCTGGGTCGCCCGGCGGTCCCGCGTGGCCGTCAGCTCCTCGCGCAGGCGGGCGACGACGCGTTCCTCGTGTTCGACCGGATACGTGGGCTCGTCGGGGAACGCCCGGCGGGCCATCGACTCCGTGTCGCGCAGGTCGAGCGCGTCGACGAGGTGGTCCCGGGCCCGGTCGGCGGCGGCGGCGTACTCGTCGGCCAGTTCGCGGTCCAGCAGCGAGTCGACCCCCGCGCCGCGCTCGACCAGCGACAGCAGGTCAGTCCCCTCGATGGTCACGTCCCGCTCCTCGATGGCCTCCCGGAGGTGGTCGTTGGCGACGGACTCGGCCGTCGAGACCGCCGCGTCGAGGTCGTCGACGGCGGTCGAGAGCCGGTCGAGCTCGTCGTCGCCGGTGACGCTCCCGTCGGCGTCGAGCTGGTCGAGCGCTCCGGCGAGCTCGTCGAGGTCACAGGGCGCGTCGAGGCCGGCCTCGCGGTGGACCGCGATAGCGGCCCGGACCGAGTCGCGGTTCCGGGCGAAGAAGGTCAGGACGCGTTCGGGGACGACAGACGCCGGCTCGTCGAGGGCGTCGGGTTCGACGCGCACGTCCCCCTCGACGTCGACGCCGGCGAACCCCTCGTCCAGCGCCACGACGGTCGCGTACGAGCGAGCCAGCTCGGCCAGCTGGCGGGCGTCGTCGACGAGTTCGACGCTCACCTCCGGGATTGCCGACTGGGCCGCGGCGTAGCGCTCGGCGTCGCCGGTCGCCAGACAGCGGTCCCGGACCCGCACGTCGCCGGCCGCGGAGAGCGGGGCGACGCCGGACAGCACCGACCGCACCTCCGGCGCGGGCTCGCGCTCCAGCGCCCGCTCGGTGAACGCGCGCACCTCGTCGATACGGCTCCGGACGCCGCTGGGGTAGAGTGTCTCCAGTCGCTTCGCCCCGTAGTCGGTGACGGTCCGCTCCTGCAGCAAGGAGAGCCCCGCCTCGAACAGCTCCCGGGCCCGCGGCGTGGCGGCGAACCCGCCGGGGTCGTCGTGTTCCGCCCGAATCGCGCCGCGGGCGATGTGGGCGGCCCGGCCCTCGCTGACGCCGGGAGCCCGGGCGAGCGCGGCCACGTCGCCCTCGCTGAGTGCCCGCTCCGGGTCGTCGAGTTCGCGCAGCGCCTCGGCCGTCTTCGCCCCGACGCCCGGTACCGATTCGAGCTCCATCTGACGGCCCATTCGCGGCCGACGAGAAAAAACCTCGCGTCGGCTCGGGCACTGACGGCGCCGTGGACCGGGACCAGCGGCGATAGTACAGCGGCCCGCACAGATGGTTTAAGTTCACAGCCGCCCGACAGAGCGCATGCCAGGACGACCGACGAGACGCGAGTACCTGCTGTCACTGGGAGTCACCGGTGTCGCGGGGCTGGCGGGCTGTAATACGACGGAGACGGAGACAGAGCCCGGGACGGCGACCGGCGCGACGCCGTCGCGGAGCGAGACGGCGACGGAAGAACCGACCGGGACGCCCGACTCCGAGCCGGAGCCGGACCCGCCCACGGAGCAGTCGATAAGCGGCTGGCCGATGTTCGGCGCCAACCCCGCCCACACCCGAACGGCGCCCGAGGAGACGGGGCCGACCGAGAACGTCACCACGCGGTGGCAGTTCCGGGCCGACAACGTCATCCGGACGTCGCCGGCGGTCGTCGACAACACGGTTTACGTCGGGAGCTACGACGAGAACGTCTACGCGATAGACGCCGCCGACGGGGACCAGCAGTGGCGCTTCGACGCCGGTGGCGTCGTCCGCTCCTCACCCGCTGTCGTCGACGGGACCGTCTACGCGGGAAGCAGTGACCAGCACGTCTACGCCGTAGACACAGCCGACGGGAGCCAGCAGTGGCGCTTCGAGACCGACGATTCGGTCGTCTCCTCGCCGACGGTCCTCGACGGGACCGTCTACGTCGGCAGCGACGACGGGTACGTCTACGCACTCGATGCCGCCGACGGGAGCCAGCAGTGGCGCTTCGAGACCGGCGGGCGCGTACAGGCCTCGCCGGCTGTCGTCGACGACACGGTCTACGTCGGGAGCTACGACGAGAGCGTCTACGCGCTCGACACTGCCGACGGCGCCGAGCAGTGGCGCTTCGAGACCGGCCGTTTCGTGTACAGTTCGGCGACGGTGGCGGACGGCATCGTCTACGTCAGCACGACGAACGGGACCGAGGGGACGCTGCTCGCGCTGTCGACGACCGACGGCACCGAGCAGTGGCGCTTCCTGGCCAAGACGAACCGGGGGCCGACAGTCGCAGTCGCGGACGGCACCGCGTACCTCGGAACCACGCACAACGACATCTTCGCCCTCGACGCCGCCACCGCCGTCGAGCAGTGGCGGTACCGGCCGGGCGACTGGCTCGAAGCCGAGCTCACCGTCGTCGACGGCACTGTTTACGCCGGCTGTGGCGACGGGACGGTCCGCGCGCTGGACACCGCCGACGGCAGCGAGCAGTGGGTCGTCGACACGGGGAACCTGATACGGTCGCCGCCGGCAGTGGTCGACGGCACCGTCTACGTCGGGAACTACGACGACACCGTGTACGCCATCTCGGAGGAGTAGTCCCGTACTGCCGGCTGTAAGCTCGTAAAGATATTCGCCGCCCCGGGGTGGCGAATTCCGTCAGTCTGTTGCAGCCGGCGGTCTCAGTCGTCGCCGACGGCCCGCTTCTCGCCGGCCGCGTCGACCGACGCCTCGACCGCGCTCGCGAGCGTCTCGGCGATGTCGCTGTAGGCCGCGGCGACGGCCGACTTCGGCGCGGTGGTGACGACCGGCTCGTCGCCGACGACCTCGGGGGCGTCGGGCACTGCGCCGAGCCGGTCCACTCCCAGTGTACGGGTGGCCGCACTCACCGCGGCCGCGTCGCCGCGCGTGACGACCACGCCGAGGACGTGCCCGTCGACCGTCTCGACCATCGACCGGCTCTTGCCCGTGTCCGTCACCGCCGTCTCGTCGGGCGTCGTCACGAGCACGGTGTCGTCGGCCAGCCCACACGCGACCATCGCCTCGTGGTCCACGCCGGCCCCCGTGTCGACGATGACGATTTCGAACGCCGTCCGGAGCCGTTTGATGACCTGTCCCAACCCCGCCGGGTCGGCGTCCCGCAAGCTGTCGATGGCGTCCGACCCGGGCAGGACGGCGACCTTCCCGTCGGTGTTGATGGCCGCTTCCAGCGTCGCCCGCCCGGCCAGCACGTCGTGCAGCGTCGGTTCGTGGTCGACCCCGACCATCCGCCCGAGGTTCGTCATCGCGAGGTCGACGTCGACCACGACCACGTCGTACCCACGCGCCGTTAGCTCACACGCCGTGTTCACGACCGTCGTCGTCTTCCCGACGCCGCCTTTCCCGCTCGCGACCGCGAAACAGTGACCCCGCATCTGCGCTTTATTTCACGCTACGTGTGCTTAAATCCCGAGTATGACAGAGGCAAGACACGGGTCAGCGGAGCGTCAGCTCCGACGCGAAGGCGTTTTGCCCGTCCGCCCAGTATGCCCGCCCATGTCCGCTGTCGCCGAGACCGTCGCCGCCGTTCGGGACGACCTGGCCGAGAGAGACGGCGTCCTCGTCGCCTTCTCCGGGGGCGTCGACTCCAGTGTGGTGGCGGCGCTGGCCCACGACGCGCTCGGCGACGACGCCGTCGCCTGTACCGCCAAGTCGGAGACGCTACCGGCCGAAGAACTCGACGACGCCGTCCGCGTCGCCGAGGAGATCGGCATCCGCCACGAACTGGTGGAGTTCTCCGAACTCGACAGCGACGAGTTCGTGGCCAACGACGAGCAGCGGTGCTATCACTGCCGCTCGATGCGGCTGGGCGCGATGTACGACCGGGCCCGGGAGCTCGGTATCGACGTGGTCTGTGACGGCACCAACGCCTCCGACGCGGGCGAGGGCCACCGGCCCGGCCTGCGCGCCGTCGAGGAACTGAACGCCTACTCCCCGCTGCTGGAACACGGCATCGAGAAGGCGCAGGTCCGGGAGATCGCCCGCGAGTACGACCTCTCCGTGGCCGACAAGCCCTCGATGGCCTGCCTCTCCTCGCGCATCCCGACCGGGCTGGACGTGACCGAGGAACGCCTCTCCCGCGTGGAGAAGGCCGAGCGCCTCCTCCGCACGTGGGGGTTCGAGCAGTTCCGGGTCCGGGACCACGACGGGCTGGCGCGCATCGAAGTGGGCGAGGCGGAACTCGACGCCGCGCTCGACCCCGACTTCGTCCGGGCCGCCCGGGACCACGTCGGCGACTGCGGCTTCGACCACGTGACGCTCGACCTGCACGGCTATCGGACCGGCAGTGTGAGCCCCGAGGACGAGGAGTCGGGCGAGGACGTGGTGGCCGACGTGTTCGGCCAGGACTACCCGAGCGCGGAGTGACGGCGGCCGTCGTCGAGCTTAGCTGACGACGCCGACGACGACGGCGGTGAGGACCAGATTGACCAGCGACAGCACGAGCATCCCCTTCCAGCCGATCTCGATGAGCTGGTCGATTCTGACCCGCGGCACCGCCGACCGCGCCCACTGCGTGAACAGGAAGACGCCCCAGATTTTGGCGAGAAACCAGAGGAGCCCCAGACTCTCCGGGCCCGGCCCGGCGGCGCCGCCCAGGAAGAGGGTCGCGACGATGGCGCCGCCCAGAAAGATGTGGATGAACTCGCCCATGTAGATGAGCACGAAGTACACCGAGGAGTACTCGGTCTGGTAGCCCGCGACGATTTCGGTCGGCGCTTCGGGGATGTCGAAGGGGTTGCGGCCCACTTCGGCGAGGTTCGCGACCATGAACAGGACGAACGCGAACGGGTTGACGAGAGCGTACCACGACGGAACCGTCACGCCGGCGACGGCGACCAGGGGCTGTTGCTGTGTGGCGACAATATCGCTCATCCGGAGCGAGCCGGTAAAGAGGACCACCGACGCCCCGGTGAGCACGAGCGGAATCTCGTAGGCGATGTTCTGGGCGACCGCGCGGAGCCCGCCGAGAAACGAGTACTTGTTGTTCGAGGCGTAGCCACACAGCAGGAGGCCGAGCGTGGCTATCGAGGCGACGGCGAAGACGTACGCCAGCCCGACCTCGGGGTCGGCGAGTTGCAGGGTGACGCCGAACAGCGACCCCATCGGGATGACGGCGAAGCCGAGAATCGCGGAGAACGCCACGAGCAGCGGGCCGAGGTCGTACGCCGGGCGGTCGACCCCCTCGGGGACGACGAGTTCCTTGCTGAGCAGCCGAAAGATGTCGGCGACGATGATGAGGGTGCCGTACGGCCCCGTCCGGTTCGGCGCGATACGGTCGGTGAAGGCCGCCGTCACCTTCCGCTTGGCCCAGATGACGACGGCCGCCGACGTGAGCGGGACGAACGAGACGAGCGCGGCCGCGAGGAGCGCTGCGACGGCGAACTCGGCGCGCGTGGGCGGGCCGCCGAACAGCGCTCGCGCGACCGCCTCCGGCAACAGGGTGGTCAGCGGGAACACGAGCGGGAGTACGGCCGGCGGGATTAGGCGGCTTCTGCGGGAGATATTCGGCCATTTATATCAGGTGCTCCCGAACGCCGCCGCATGAAGTACCTGCGGGTGACCGTCAGGCCGACCGAGCGCGACATCCACCCCGTGCACACGCTGATGACCGAACGGGAGTTCGTCGAGCGGGTGCAGACGCTGCACTGGAACCTCGCGGACCTCGACCTGCCGGCGCTGTTCTTCCTCGTCGAGGGGGACGCCGACCGGTTCGCGGAGGCGCTGGCCGCCACCGACGCCGTCGAGTCGTTCGGCGTCACGCCGATAGACGACGAGCGGTTCTACTGCTACAGTCAGGGCGAGACGACCGACGTCGAGCGCGCCCTCTACACGACGTTCACGCGGGACGGACTGGTCGTCCTCCCGCCGCTGACCTACGACGACGCGGGCGGCGTCACCTTCGACGTCGTCGGCGAGCCCGACGAACTCCGCACGGCGCTCGCCGGCATCCCGACGGGAATCGACGTCGATATCGAACGCGTCGGCGAGTACGACACGGACCGGCAGAGCGCCGCCGCGGCGCTGACCGAGCGCCAGCGGGAGGCCGTCGACGCCGCGAAGCGGCTGGGCTATTACGCCGTCCCCCGCGAGGCGACGGTCGCCGACGTGGCCGCGGAGCTGTCGTGTGCACACAGTACGGCGGCCGAACACCTACAGAAAGCGGAGGCTCGGCTCGTCGAAGCGGTGCTGTGACCGATAGCGACGGCGACGCAGTCGGTGTGTGAACCGTTTCAGTCGGTGCGACGGCGCCACGCCGTGACGCCTTCGGCCACCAGTTCCCCGCCGTCCCCGTCCAGCCGTATCTCGGTCACCGAGCAGTTCGGCGGCGAGTGCGCCGTCATCGCCGCCGCCCGGGAGCGCTCGGTGACGGCCGACAGCGCCCACTTGACGACGCCGCCGTGGGTCACGAGCAACACGGTCTCGTCGGGGTCGGCCGCCGCCCGCAAATCGGCCCACGCCGCCTCGACACGGGCGCAGAACGCGTCGGGACCCTCCGCGTCTTCGGGCGCGGCGTCCAGCGCGGAGACGCTGGCGCTCGGGTCGTGGTCGGGGTGGCGCTCGAACAACTCCGTGGCCAGAAACCCCTGGTAGACGCCGAAGCCGCGTTCGCGCCACGCTCGGTCGAACGCCGGCTCGGGGAGTCCGTCGCCGGCCTCGCGGATGCGGGCGGTCGTCTCGCGGGTCCGCCGGAGGTCCGAGGCGAGGACGCGGTCCACGTCGTACTCGTCGGTGAGCCACGCGCCCAGCGCACGGGCCTGTTCGTGACCGCGGTCGGTCAGTTCCGTCGGCGCCCACCCCTGGACCCGTCCCTCGCGGTTCCAGTGGGTCTCGCCGTGACGGGCCAGCAGCAGCGTCGTCATTCTCCGCTGGCCCCGCGTCGCCGGGCGACGAACAGCCCCGCCTCGAAGACGATGAGCAGCGCCACGGCGACCCCGGCGGCGGCGGTCGCCGGCAGGCCGAACTGGTCGACCAGTCGGAACAGCGTCGGGTCCGGCGTCGAGAGGTAGCCGACGACGATGGCGACCGTCCAGACGGGCAGGCGCGCCCGGCGGAGGGCGTTCCATAGCTTCCGGCTGCCGTAGTAGTTCTTGTTACCGTAGGCCGTCAGCTCGAACAGCGCGATGATACCCCCGCCGACGAGTATCGACGGCGCGAACCCGATTTCGGCGAGGGGGCCGGTGAGCGCCGCCGGCAACTCGCCGTAGTAGCCCGTCGGCACCGGGAGGGGGCTGAGGACGTAGCCGACCAGCCCGAAGAGGAGGTAGGCGTAGGGCCGCCGGTTCGCGAGGTCCTCGCTCGCCGGGACGGGCGAACTGGTCCCCGTCCACTTCAGCAGGAGCAGGGTCCCCTCGAACAGGCCGATCATCGTCACCGCGACCATCAGCGGCGCCATCCCGGTCGGGTCGGGGCTAAAGACGAAGGCGATGGCCGCGAAGGCGCCCCAGAAGTAGAGCCGCCGTTCGACCAGCCACCGGCGGGTCGTGATACCCATCATGATGGCGAGCATCACGAACAGCGGAATCTGGAAGATGAGGGCGAAAAAGCCCAGCATCAGGATGATGAGGTTGAACGTGTCGCCGAGCCCGAACGCGAGCTCCGCGGCGCGGTCGGAGTAGGTGATGAAGTAGTCGAACATCGCCCGCAGCACGATGAAGTACGCGAAGGCGACGCCGACGGCCGCGAGCACCAGACTCGTGGGCACGGCGGCGAGATAGTAGCGACGCTCGCGGGGGTACAGCCCCGGCCGCATGAACAGGTACGTCTCGTAGACGAAGACGGGCAGCCCGACGACGAGGCCCACCAGCGACGCGACTTTCAGCCGGGCGATGACGAGCGCCAGCGGGCTGTAGACGTGGGGGCAGTCGGCGCCCGACGGCCCGACGGCCTGACCGCTCTCGCCGGCGCCGATGGCGATCTGGCCACACGCCTCCGCGGGGCCGTCGAGGAACGAGTACCAGAGGAAGTTGATGAGACTGTCCGAGACCGGGAGCGCGAGGACGGCGACCCCGGCCATCATGGCCAGGACGATGAACAGCCGCGTGGCCATCTCCTCGACGTGGTCGGCCAGGGGCATCTCCTCGTCGTCGGGCGCGCCGGTGACCGCGTCGTCGGGTGTCGGTTGGTGGGTGGTGGCGGCCGACCCGGCACTGCTCGCCGGCGTCGGCGTGCCGGGCGGCTCCAGACTCGGGTAGACGTCGCTCTGGCGCCGTGGTACGTCCCAGTCGCCGGAGCGGTCGTCGCCGTCGGTACCGTCCACCATCTGGGACGGGTTTAGCGGGAGGTCGTTGTAAACTTTCTTTTCGAGCGAGGGGGTCGCGGGCGCGGGTGATGAACAAATTGATAACGATAAGTCGGCTACCCTCAGGGGAGATGTCGAGTGCCATCGACGAGGACACCGTTCGGACGGTCCAGAGCGGCCGTGAGACGCTCGGTGCGATGCTGGGCGCCGCACAGTCGAATCTCCAGAAGGTGTTCATCGTCTTCGTCGCCGGGATGATAGGGACCATTCTGGCGCTGCAGTACGGGGTCTGGGACCGGCTGCGCACGGACCTGCTGTACTCGCAGATGGACCTGACGACCCAGCAGGCGACGAGCATCGTCGCCATCACGCCCTTCGACGTCATCCTCCTGCAGGTGAAAATCGGGGCCGTCATCGGGATTCTGCTGTCGCTGCCCCTGCTCGTCTACTTCGGCCGGGACGGGCTGCGCCGGCGGGGCTGGTGGCCCGCCCAGCACATCCCCGCCTGGAAGGGCGCGCTGTTCGTCGTAATCAGTCTGGGGCTGTTCGCCGTCGGCGCCGGCTACGCCTACGAGCTGTTTTTCCCCATCATGTTCAACTTCCTCGCCGGCAACGCCAGCGCCGCGGGGTTCTCGCCGCAGTACTCCATCGTCAAGTGGTTCCAGTTCGTCTTCCTGCTGACGGTCTCCTTCGGCCTCGCGGCACAGCTACCCCTGATGATGACGATACTCTCCTACACCGGTATCGTCCCCTACGAGACCTTCCGGGAGAAGTGGCGCTGGGCCGTCGTCGCCATCTTCGTCTTCGGCGCGCTGTTCTCGCCGCCGGACCCGTTCACCCAGATCATGTGGGCCCTGCCGCTGTGTGGGCTCTACGCCATCAGCCTCGCGCTCTCGAAGCTCGCGGTGACTATCAAGCGCTCGGGCGAGCTCGTCAGCACCCGCCGGGTCGCCCGCGAGCGGTGGAACGTCGTCCTCGGCGCCGCCGTCGCGGCCGGCGGCGCGGCGTACTTCCTGCTGACCTCCGCCGCGTTTCGCTACATCCAGGCGGCCGAGGCCTACGTCGCCCCCTACTCCGGGAGTATCAAGGGGAACCTCGCCCGCCCCGCGCTCTTCGGGCTCTCGACGGGCGAAACCGCAGCGCTGTTCGGCGTCGCCGTCGGCTCGCTCGCGGCGCTGCTCGCGCTGTACTACTACGTGTTGCAGGCGCTCGAAGAGAGCGCGGTGCCGGCCGGCCGACAGCACGGCGACCCGACGGCCATCGACATCGACGAGCTGAGCGCCTCGGCGATCGGCGTCGCGCCCGAGGAAGCCTTCGAGGTGATGACCGAGGAGGAGGCGCTGGGCCACGCCGACCGCGCGCTCTCGAACGACGACCAGGAGAAGGCCCAGGCCATCCTCGACCGCTGGGACGCGGTCCACGAGGACGGCGGCCCCGAGACCGCGACCGACGACGGCGGTGAGACGGCCGCGACCGAGGCGGACGACGGCGGCATCCTCGCCTCGACTACCGCCGGGATGGCAGACGCCTTCACCGAGGAGGAGACCACCGAGGACGACATCGGCGGCTACTACTACGACATCCGCTTCATCCTCGACTCCCTCCTGTCGAAGGCGTTCTGGATAATGGGCATCTTCGGTGCCGTTCTCGCCGGCGTCTTCCTCTTTCTCTACCAGGGCGGTATCGGGGCGATCCGGGAGGTGTTCGTCGGCCGCCTCCCCGAGGGGATGCGGGCCGGCGTGAACATCGTGACCCTGCATCCGGTCGAACACCTCGTCTTCATCGTGAAGTTCTCGACCATCATCGGGGCCGTCTCGGTGGTGCCGCTCGTGGCCTACTTCGCGTGGCCGGCGATGAAAGACCGCGGGCTCGTCGGCGGGGACCGGAAGATACTGCTGGTCTGGGGCGGGTCGCTCTTTGGCGCGCTCATCGTCGGCAGCCTCGTCGGCTTCCTCTACGTCGCGCCGGTGACCATCTCGGCCATCGCCCGCGACCAGTTGCAGGCCAACATGGTCATCTCCTACCGCATCAGTAGCTTCGGCTGGCTCGTGTTCTTCCTCACCGTCGGTATCGGACTGCTCGCGGAGATACCGATCACGATGTTCCTGTTCCACCGCGGCGGCATCGTCCCCTTCTCGGTGATGTTCGAGCGCTGGCGCGAGGTCGTCATCGCCATCGTCGCCCTATCGGCGATTCTCTCCCCGAAGGGCATCTTCACGATGTTCCTCGTCGGCATCCCCGTCTCGCTGGCGTACCTGTTCGGGCTCGCCATTCTGTGGGTGTACACGCTGGGCGGGCGCCGGACACCCAAGAGCCGGGGCGAGCCGGCGGATTAGGACCGAGACGACCGATTTAAGCCCGCAGACGATATGCTCCGGATATGCCCAAGATAAGCGTCGAAGTGCCCGCCGAACTCCTCGACGACCTCGACGACCACGTCGGCGAGGACGGGAAGTTCGTCAACCGCAGCGAGGCCATCCGGGCCTCCATCCGCAAGACGCTCGACGTGCTCGACGACATCGACGAGCGGCAGGGACGGCTCGATGACGAGCAGTGAGGACCCGCTGCGGGTGGGGCTCGTCGCGCTCTTTATCACGGCGCTGGTGGTCGCACAGGTCACCGCCTCGAAGCTGCTCGCGTTTTCGCTGCCAGTCTCGCTCCCGGTGGCCGGCGAGACGCTGATTCTGCCCGGCGCGGCGTTGGCGTACGCGCTCACGTTCTTCGCGTCGGACTGCTACGCGGAACTGTACGGGCGACGGGCCGCGACGGCGGTCGTCAACGTCGGTTTCGCGATGAACTTCGTCCTGCTGGCGCTCGTGTGGAGCACTATCCTCGCGCCGGGGCTGCCGGGACAGGAGATCGACCCGGCCGCCTTCCGCTCGGTGCTGGGCGCGAGCACCGCCATCGTGGTCGCCAGCCTCGCCGCCTACCTCGTCAGCCAGAACCTCGACGTGTTCCTCTTCCACGCGCTGGGCGAGGCGACGGGCGGCGACCACCTCTGGCTGCGCAACGTCGGCTCGACGGCGACCAGCCAGCTGGTCGATACGGCCATCTTCATCGGCGTGGGGTTCGTGCTCCTGCAGGGGCTCTCGCTCCCGGCGGCGCTGTCGCTCGCCGTCGGTCAGTACCTGCTGAAACTCGCTATCGCGCTGGTGGACACCCCCTTCGTCTACGCCGTCGTCGCGTTCGCTCGTGGCCGGGAACAGGCCGCCAAGCCGACGCCCTGGTAAGCGAGGTTGGGGAGACGCCTCGAAGCGGAACGGCGAAAGCGCGGCGCTACGCGCCTCGATGGCGAGCGGTGGACCGCGAGCCTGCAGGGAACCACAGAGTAGGGGCTTCTCAGCACGGCTCTCGACCGCTGCTCTCCGGCTCGCTTCGCTCGCCGGTTCGCTACGAGGGCTTCGCTTTCGCTCAGTCCCTCGCCGGCTGCGCGAACGCGAAGCGGGGTTTCACGTCGTCGACGCGCACGTCGAGCGTTTCGCCCTCCTCAACGCCGCTGACGAAGACGGTGAAGCCCTCGACCTTCGCGATACCGTCGCCCTCCTCGCCCATATCGTCGATGGTCACCTCGACCACGTCGCCTTCCCGGACCGGTGCGGTGAGTCGGTGTTTCGCGACGAGATACAGCTCCGAAGAGGAGTCCCGCGAGGCGTCCGGGCGGACCTCGCGGACGTACTCGAACTCGGGTTCGATGTCGGCTTTCAGGTCCTGCAGGTCCTGCCCGTCGAACACCTTCGCGGCGAAGTCCCCGCCCGAGTCGAGCAGGTCGGTCGCGACCTCGAAAGCCTGCCGGACCAGGTGGACCGAGCGGGCGTGGTCGAGGTCGTAGTCGCCGCTCATGTTCGGCGCCATGTCCGAGACGACCACGTCGACCGGGCCGCCCCGCGCATCGGTGGTGCCGCCGACAGCGTCGCGGACTTTCTCCTTGGTACGCTCCTCGGTCATGTCCCCGCGGACGTACTCGACGGTCGGCTCCGGGTCCTCCAGATGCTCGATGCGCTGGCGGTCGACGCCGACGACGGTCCCGCGCTCGCCCACGCGCTCGGCGGCGACCTGCAGCCAACCGCCGGGGGCCGCGCCGAGGTCGACGACAGTTCGACCCTCGCCAAGGAGGCCAGCCGTCTCGTCCAGTTGCTGGAGCTTGTACGCCGAGCGGGCGCGGTAGCCCTGCTGTTTGGCCTTGTTGTAGTACTCGTCTTTACCGGACATCTCAGCGCACCTCTCGTGGGTCGCGCGTAGAATCGCTCATACACTGTCGAACGCCGCGGACGCTAAAATGGATGCCGACTCGCGGCCTGTGGCGGTGAGCGAGTCGTGACTCTGGACGGACTCGCGTCCCCACGTCACATCGATATCGCCCGAAAAAGACCGTCTCGCCGTCGGTTCAGGTCAGCGAGAGGTCGCCGAGTGCCCGCGCTGCGAGGTCGGCACTGGCAGCGACACCGGCTTCCAGAACGAGAGTCATCTCCTCACCCGCGCTGACGTCGAGACCGTTGCTCGCCTGGGTCCCGACGAGGTCCGGCACTGACATCTCCGACAGTAACCCCGTGCTCGGTGAAGTGGCGTCGCTCTCGCTCACGCTGTACATGGCGCGGTGCTGGACGGTGACGCCGAAGGCGATATCGTCACCGGTCTCGGTCGTCGCGAGGTTGATGAGCAGGGTCCGTGGAATCTCGGCGTCGCTGGTCGTCACGTAGCCGACGTAGCTCTGCATCGTCGTCTGGTTCCCGAGGAACGTCACCGACCGCGAGGCGACTTCGGCCGGCGCCACCGCCCACGAGAGGTTCGGGCCGAGCCCGGCGGCCTCGCGGATGCCCGACTCTTCGAGATACTCGGCGCCGTCGGCGGTGACGAACTCCTCTTCGTCGACCTCCGAGAGGGGGTTCAGCGACCGGCCGCCCACCGACGCCGACGGCGTGGTGAACACCGCGACCGTCGTCTGGGTGTTCTCGGCCCAGTCGGTGTCGAGGTAGTTCCAGTATATTCGACTGAGGTCGGGCGTGCTCTGAATCTGCTCGGTCTCGATTCTCGTCGAACCGATAGAGACGTCGCCGTCGTCTCCGGTGTTGCCCTCGCCCAGACCGAGTTCCTCGCTGCTGGTGCTCTCGGTGGATACCATGTCGAGTGGCTCGAAGACGGGGCTATTGTCAGGAGTAGTCAGGAACAGCGGGCCAACACCGTGGCTCATTGGTCTCCCTCCGAGACGAACGCGAGCCCAGTCGGCGCGAACGAGTCGCCCTCGGCGTACGGGACCGGCGGATCGAACGTGACCTCGCCGTCAGTCTCCCTGTCGCCGAAGTCGATGTCGGCCATCGGGGTCGTCGAGATGACGCGGTCCGGGTCGCCGTCAGTATCGGGGACCAGGAGCGTCATCGATTCCGCCGGCAGCAGGTCGAACTGGTCGCCCTCGGCGGGCGTGATGCCCTCGCCGTCGATGACGTCCGAACCCCGAACCGCCCGCACCGGCGCGTTGTCCGACCACCGAGCCAGCGTCGAGTCGCTCTCGGTCCAGCGCTCCTCCTCCGTGGGGTCGGGCGTCGACTCCTCGTTGGCGAACACCGTGAGCTTGCTCTCGGCGGTCACCGACCCTTCGACGCCGGCGACTTCGCGGCTGGCCGTGTCCGTGAACGTCTTGCTGTCGGACTGTTCGAAGCCGAGGCCGGCCATCGTCTCGCCCATCTGCGCGTCGCTCGCGGTGATGGTCCGGTCCGTCGCGCCCCCACAGCCAGCCAGTCCGGCCGCGCCGGCGACACCGGTCGCCCAGAGGAGCTTTCGCCGGGTGAGTGTCGCTGCGTTTTCGGACGGTATACGTTTACTAGTCATGCAGTAAAAAGGCTGTAACTGTATTTAACCGTATGTATCGGGGTACCGCCCGACCGCATCGTGCCGTGGCGGCCGCGCGCCGGGCCAGTCGGCCGGTCACTCCCGGCGCCGACCGAAGAGCCACCCAGCGCCCAGCAGCCCGGCCAGCCCGCTCGCGATGCCCAGCCCCGGCCCGGCGGCACCGACCCCGCCTCCGCCGCCACCGCCGGCCGGACTCGGGGTGAAATCCCGGCTCCGGAGCTGGGCCAGGTCGATGCCCACCGGTTCGAGGTAGATGCCCAGATAGCCGCTCTGGCACTGCTCTCGGTCGTTGATGATGAACAGCATCCCCGGTTCGACCGCGACCCGGTCGTTGAGATACAGCGTAATCCGCGTCTCCTCCGGGTCGGCCTTGCGGTCGATGAGCCGGGCGTCGTAGGCCAGCGTCTCGTCGTTGGTCCAGTCGACGAACTCACAGTTGTCGGCGACGCTGGCCTCGGTCGGGTCGACGCCGGGGCCGATGTGGATGAAAAAGCCGGTCACCGTCTGGTCGTACTGTTGCTGTTCCGGGATGACGGCGCGTCGCTGCCCGCCCTGCGGGCCGCCACCGTCGGTGCCCTCTTGGCCCGCCACGACACCGACGGTTCCGACCGCCCCTGCGCCCGCGGCGGCCGACCGTAACACTGCGCGGCGCGTCCGGCACCGTTCTGCCCGCCCACAATTGTCAGTTTTTCTGGACATCCTATTGGTTGTTCGGCCGTCGAGCGGAAAGGGATAGTGGCTCCCACGGCCGGGAGTCGTCATCGCCACCCCGACAACACCGTCCGGGACGTGGGCGCCCGTTCGGGCATCCGCGCCTACGTCGCGGCGGAGCGTCCCCGACGGCGAGGCCTTCGCGTTCGAGCCGACGCCGAGCCGGTCGGCGCGGGTCGTCGCGTACACCCGGTCGGAGTCCGAGCCTATCGCCCGGTTCGGGTGACAAGCGGCCGAATCAGTGTCAGACACACACCACTACGATGCCGGTCACCCGCGCGCACGCGGGTCAATGAGGGACTTTTTAATGCATGGGGGCGTAGCCCGGTTCAAGATGTTCAACGCCATCGTGAGTGCGGACACGCTCAAATCGGCTCTCGATTCAGTGAGCGTGCTGGTGGACGAGTGCAAGATCCACCTCGAAGACGACGGGCTGGAGATTCGGGCGGTCGACCCGGCCAACGTCGGCATGGTCGACCTGCGACTCGACGCGGCGGCCTTCGAGTCCTACGAGACCGACGGCGGCCTCATCGGCGTCAACCTCTCGCGGCTAGAGGACATCGCCGGGATGGCCGATTCGGGCCAGCTCGTCCATCTCGAGCTCGACGAGGAGACGCGCAAGCTCCACATCGCCATCGACGGGCTGGAGTACACCCTCGCCCTCATCGACCCCGACTCCATCCGCCAGGAACCCGACCTGCCGGACCTCGACCTCTCCTCGCACGTCGTCATCGAGGGGAAAGATATCAACCGCGCCGTGACGGCCGCTGACATGGTCAGCGACCACATCGCGCTGGGTGTCAGGGCCAGCGACGAGCTGTTCTACGTCGACGCCGAGGGCGACACGGACGACGTCCACCTGGAACTCACCCGCGACGACCTCATCGACCTCACGGCCGGCGACGCCCACTCCCTGTTCTCGCTCGACTACCTGAAGAACATGAACAAGGCCATCCCGAAAGACGCCGAGGTCGAGATGGAACTCGGCGAGGAGTTCCCCGTCAAGATGCACTTCGACTTCGCCGAGGGGCAGGGCCGAGTCACCTACATGCTCGCGCCGCGCATCCAGAGCGAATAGACGCGACAGCGTTTTTTCCGGGCGGCCGATACACCGACGTATGGTCTCCGTTTCGACCATCGACGCCGACCCGCAGTATCTCGACCGCGCCGGGCGCCGCCTCGCCTACGCCACCTACAGCGACCCGACGGGTCGGCCCGTCGTCTTCTGTCACGGGACGCCGGGGTCGCGGCTGCTCGGCCGCCTGCTCGACGCCCCGGCCGCGAGACGCGGCGTCCGACTCGTCTCTCCGGACCGGCCGGGCATCGGGGCCTCCGACGACGCCCCGGTCGGTATCGACGACTGGCCGGCCGACGTGGCCGCGTTGCTGGAACACCTCGACGTCGAGTCGGCGGGCGTCCTCGGCTTCTCCGGGGGCGCGCCGTTCGCGCTTTCCTGTCACCGGCTGGACGCCGTCGAGTCAGTGACGCTCGTCAGCGGAACGGGACCGCCGGGTGTCGGCGGGGCGGGACGGGCACAGCGAGCGATGGGGACGCTGGCCCGATACGCCCCGTGGCTGCTCTCACCGTTCGTGCGACTCCAGCGGTGGGTGCTCCGTCGCCGGGACCCGTCGGCCGCGCTGGACCTCCTCGCCGACGAGCCCCCGGAGACCGACGCGCTCTCGACCGACGAAATCGCGCGGCTGGTCGAGACCGACATCCTCGCGGCGACGGCCGGCGGCCCGGACGGCGTCGTCAGGGAACTGGGGCTGCTCGCCGAGCCGTGGCCGTTCGACCTCGATTCCGTCTCTGTGCCGGTCACCGTCTTTCAGGGCCAGCGCGACACCAACGTCACACCGGCGACCGGCGAAGCGCTGGTTCGGCGGCTCCCCGAGGCGACGCTCGAACGGGTCGACAGCGACCACCTCGGGACGCTCTGTGTGGCCGCGCCGCGGGCGCTCCGGGGTCCGACGCTCGTCTGACGTACCGTTTTGTGGGATGGGACTGTACGGTCGGGTATGGAGCAGCTCGGAGACGCGTACGGCGGGCGCCGCTGGGAGGGGCGGGACCCGCGCCGCGTCTACGCCGGGGCCGCGCTCGGTATCCTGGGCGCGCTCGCAGTCGTCGTCGGCCTGCTAGTCGTGACGACTCCGCTCGCTGACGTGCTCGGTGCGACTGACCTCCGGGCCGCCGAGAAACTCGCCGGTACGCTGGGTGGGCTGGGAATCCCGGCGATGTTTCTGGGCGTCGTCGTCGTCCTCCCCTCGTCGCGGCGCGAGAACGTCGGCGTCGCCGTCGGCGCGGCGTTCTGTCTGGTCGGCGTCGCCCTCTTTCAGGTGGCCTACCCCGACCGGTGGACGACCGGCGCGGAGACGCTCGCCTTCGAGACGTCGATGGCGTACTTCCTCGGGACCACGCTCGCGTTCTGGTTCGTCTTCACGGCGATGGCGAGTTTCCGCACCCGGAACAACCCGCAGGGGACGGTTCGACTGGAGCTGACCCGTCAGGGGGAGAACCGAACGGTAACGGTCTCCCGCGAGGAGTACGAGCGCTACACGAGGGCGATTCGCAGCGACGGCGGCGAGACCGAGCAGATAATCCGAGAGCTGGAATCCCGGGCCGAAGAGTAACCCCGAGTCCCCGTCGTCGGTCCCGAACCACGCGCTTACGCGTCTGTCCCGGCCGTGGCAGTTCCGCTCTCGGGCGTCGGCTCCGCCGGCGGTTCGTCGTCAGCCTCGACTTCCTCGACGGCCACGTCCTCGCCGGCGACACCGCTCTCGCTGATGACTGGCAGGAGGTTGTAGCCGCCCAGTCCCCTCTTGACGACGTTGATATCGAAGACGAATTCGACGGTCCCATCGGCCGTAATCTCGAACGAGTGCGTGATCTGGAGCTTCCCGCTCGGGACCGTCACTGGCACCGACGCGCCGTCGACGATACCTTCGACGTCCGAGACGTACAGCTCGATCTTGCTGTACTGCCCGGTCTCCAGTGTCCCGTCGAGGACGCCGATCGCTTTCTCGCCGACGACCTGCGTCAGGTCGACGGTCGGTTCGTCCAGGTCGAAGACGGTGAAGCCACTCTCGGTCTCACGGCCCTCGCTTTCGCGCTCCGTGTCTTCGACAGTCCCGGTTTCCTCGGCCTCCGTGACATCCCCCGTTTCCTCGACCTCCGTCTCTTCGGTCTCCGACTGCTCCCTGTGGACGCGGGCCCTGTCGAACGTCACGTCCAGCGCGTCGAAGTCGTCGATATCCGCCGGTCGGTCGCTGACGAGGAGGCGGAAGCGGCCCGTGGACGAACTGTCTGTGGTGTCGGTGTTCCCACCGGCTGTTCCGTCTTCGGCGGTCGGGCCGCCGTCGTCAGTCGAGCCGCCACAGCCGGCGACGAGCGCCGTCCCGGTGACCGTGGTCATACTGAGGAAAGTCCGTCTATCCATACCGCGTTCGTACGACTGTGACCGTATATGCCTCGTGGCCGTTCAGCGTCACCGAGCCGGATAAACTGAATAAACACCGTACATGAACGGTTTTACCGGCGTGGGACGACCACTCCACAATGCCAAACTCGAACGCGAAGGGGGACCGCCGCGAGCGGGAGCTGGTCAACGCCCTCGACGACGCCGGCTTCGCCGTGATGCGAGCGCCCGCAAGCGGCAGCGCGACCGAACGCGAACTCCCCGACGTGCTGACCGGCGACGGCGAGACGTTCTACGCCATCGAGGCCAAATCCAGCGCCGGCAACCCGATATATCTGGACGGCGAGGAGATAGAGGCGCTGCTCTTTTTCGCGCGGAACTTCGGCGCGAAACCGCGCGTCGGCGTCCGGTTCGACCGCGAGGAGTGGTACTTCTTCCACCCGGGCGACCTCTACACGACCGACGGCGGCAACTACCGCGTCAAGAAGGAGACGGCGCTGGCCGAGGGAACCGACTTCGACGAGTTCGTCGGGAACACGAAGAAGGTCACGCTGGACGAAGTTGCCGAGAGCAGCGGTCCGGACCAGGCGGTGCTTGACATCCTCTCGGCGTTCGAGCGGGGCGATCTATCGAAGGAGGAGGCGGCCGAGATGCTGTAGTGGTGTCCGCAGCGAAACAACAGGTGCGGGAGTTTATGAACGATACCGGCGGCAGATAGCACGCCGCCGTCGCGGAGGTGTGTCAGACCGACACGTCGTGTGTCGAGGCTATCATGGGGGCTTCGACGCACCGACGGCGGCTCACTCGACCAGCTGCTCGTCGGTCCGGTCCAGTCGCGACCGCGGGAAGGCGTAGCGCCGCGGCGGCCTCGACCGGCGGACAGCGCTCAGATACGTCGCTTCGACGACCGCGTCGTCGACCGGGTAGCCGTCGTTTCGCTCGTACTCGGCGACGGTCTCCCCGGTGGCCTGGATGACGTGCTCGTCGGCCCGCTCGTCGAGAACGCGGGCGACGACGAGGCGCTTGCCCGTCTCGCGGTCGACGACCACGTCGCCGGCGACGAGCCCACAGTGCCGACAGCGGTGGGGCGGGGCGTCGTCCGCGCGGACGAACGTGACGCTCCCACAGACGTCACAGCGCGCCCGCTCGCGGCCCGGCGGCGCGACTCTGCGGGCGGTTATCTCGATTGCGACCCGTCGGAGGTGTTTGCACTGCTCGCCGCGTATCCGGTGGTCCGGACAGCTACAGCTGTGGTCGCGAAGGTCGACGCGGTATGTGTGGCCGCTCTCGGTAGTGACGGCGTAGCTGTGGTCCTCGCGCCGGTCGACCACCATCCGCTCGGTCCAGGCACGCGCGGCGCGCGGTTCGAGTCTGCTGGGGTCGGGTGCGAGTGCAGTCGGCTCGCTGTCGTCAGATGGGTATATCAGTGTCATAGTGGTCGGACACGGCTGTTTTCTTCGGTGTGTCCAGTCGAAACATAGGGACCGAGCGACCCTAAATCTCTCGGCGGTCGGGGCGGGTCGGTGGCGCGGTATCGACCGGGACGGGACCGGCCGGCTTCGGGAACGCCGTGAGTGACGAGGCGCGAAGCGAGCCGCGGGACCGAGACCGGGTTAGCGCACAGCTCTCCCGGGCAATCTGACGCGTCGCGTCAGCCGGCGACCGGGGCGTTCCGGCTCGCAAAACTACTCGTCACTGAAACAGAAACCACACGTAGAGCGCTTCGACACCCTTTTGCCCGCCCCGCGGAAATCGCGGCACATGGAAATCGAGCGGGAGGCCATCGTCCAGGTCGTCATCTCGGCCATCAGCCTCGTTACGTTCGTCGCCGCTACCGTCTACGTCGCCACGAGCTACTCGGCCGACGGGGGTCTCACCCCGCAGGGCGGAACCGCGCTGGTCGGCGCTATCGGGCTCTTCGTCATCGTGATGCTCGGCGCCGGGCTCTGGCTCGAACGCCAGCAGTTCTAGGCCTCGGCCGCTTCGTCGTCGCTCTCGGCGTTCTCGTCGCGCCAGTCCTCGAGTTCGTCGTCCTCGGCGTCGTCTATCTTCTTCTCGTAGTACGCCATCGGATGTGAGATGCGTTCACAGAGGTCGTCCTTGTTGACGCAGTCGCCGTAGGACTGCATCGTCGAACAGGCCGGCGTGGAGTATTCGGTGGGGCTGGTGTCGCCGCGGATGTGGTCGACCTGATACCGGGTCGCCTCCTCGCCGAAACCGGGGTTGACGTTGAACAGATCGACGATTTCGTCGGTCGTCATGCCGATACTCGTCAGGAACGCCGCGATGGCGAACCGGGAGTGGTGTTCGAGGTGTTCGCCCTTCTGGACCTGGTCCAACAGCGCCTGCATACAGGGCGGGAACAGCTCGGGAACGACCGTGTCTATCTCTCTGGTGAGGTCCAGCTCCGAGAGCACCTCCCGAAGTTGCTCGACCTCCCCGTCGAGTTCCGTCGCGATGGTCTCGGGCACCTGAAACGGCAGCCCATCCGTGACGCGGTGGCGGATGGCCTGTTTCAGCAGGACGTAGAGCTCCTCCGAGGCGATACGGACCCGCCCGTCGGCCAGCGGCCGGTTGACCAGCCGCCAGTGGTCGCCCCGCTGGTCCGCCGCCAGGTCCAGATAGGTGCCGACCTCGACCCAGTAGCCGTCGTCGGCGTCGCTGACGGCGCTCGCGAGGTCGAACTCGGCGAGTAGCTGGTCGAGACTCACCCGTTCCGTGCTCGTCGACTTGAACTCCGTCGTCGCCGCGAACTCCTGTCGGAACCGCTCCTGGGCCGTCTCTGCTTCGGCCTGTGCGTACTTGCGGGTACAGACGTGCTGGTCGACCAGCGAGACGAGCACTCTGGCGACCGGGTACGAGAGCAGTTCCACCCGCGTTCGACGGTGTGGCTCGCCGACGGTGCCGTCCGTGATAGCGTGTTCGACCCGCTCCACGGCCCGGTCAGTCACTGCGTCGTCGGTCGCGACCACCTCGCCCAGGTCGACCGCCGCGGTCTCGACGGCCTCGCGAGCGGCGGCAAGGAACGGGTATCGCGCGTGGAGCGGCTGCATGGGACGCCGTTGCGCGCGGGGCCGAATAAAATTGCCGTCCCGAAGTTGGCTAATCTTACTCTCGGCAAGACTGTCTTACCCACAGATAGGTTCGCGACTGCCGGGTTATCGGACGGGCTAACGTCTGATTACCGGGCCACAGGACGGGCTTTCCGGCTTCGTAGGGTTCGGAAAACAGTTTCACAGCGTTGCTGGGAGGGATCCACGACCGGCTCGCACGCTCGCGGCCTCGCTAGGTCCTCCACGGCTCGCTTCGCTCCCCGTTCCGCTACGAGGCCGCTCGCACGCTCGCGGCCTCGCTAGGTCCCGTGCTGCCAGGAATCCATATACTCGGCCTGCGTCTCGGTCAGGGCGTCGAACTCGACACCTTCGGCCTCCAGTTTGATCTCCGCGACTTCCTTGTCCAGCCTGTCGGGCACGTCGTGGACACCGGGACCGTACGCCTCGCCGTTCTCGACCATCTCGCGAACACAGACGGCCTGGACGCCGAAGCTCTGGTCCATCACCTCGACCGGGTGGCCCAGTGCGATGGGGGTCGCCAGATTCACCAGTCGACCCTCTGCCAGCACGTTCAGCCGACGACCGTCTGCCATCTCGTAGGCCTCCACGCCGTCGCGGGCCTCGTAGCGGTCGACCGCGAGGTCCGAGAGCGCGTCGAGGTCGACTTCCACGTCGAAGTGGCCGGCGTTGGCGAGCAGGACGCCATCCTGCATCGCCTCGAAGTGCTCCTCGACGATGACGTCGCGGTTGCCGGTCGTCGTGATGAACACGTCGCCCTCTTTCGCTGCGTCGGCCATCGGGAGCACGTCGTACCCCTCCATGTGGGCCTCCAGCGCGCGGCGGGGTTCGACCTCCGTGACGACCACGTCGGCGTTCTGGCCGCTGGCTTTCTTCGCGACGCCCTTCCCGCAGTGGCCGTAGCCGGCGACGACGACCGTCTTGCCGGCCCACGAGAGGTTCGTCGTCATCGCGATGGAGGCCAGCGAGGACTCGCCGGTGCCGTGGACGTTGTCGAAGAGGCGCTTCATCGGCGTGTCGTTGACGGCGAAGACGGGGTAGTCGAGCTGGCCGTCCTCGTCCATCGCGCGCAGGCGGTGGACGCCCGTCGTGGTCTCCTCCGCGCCGCCGACGATACTGTCGATGAGCTCGGGGTACTCCTCGTGGATTGCGGCCACGAGGTCCATGCCGTCGTCGACCGTGATAGTGGGCTCGTGGCCGATGACGGCCTCGATGGCGGCGTAGTACGCCTCGTCGTCGACGCCGCGCTCGGCGTAGGAGGTGACCCCCTCCACGGCGTCGAGGGCTGCGCTCACGTCGTCGTGCGTCGAGAGCGGGTTACAGCCGGTGATGGCGACCTCCGCGCCGCCGGCGGCCAGGATTTCGGCGAGAATCGCGGTCTTGGCCTCGACGTGCATCGCCATGCCGATTCGCTCGCCCTCGAAGGGCTGGTCGGCCTCGAACTCCTCGCGGAGCGAGTCACAGATGGGCATGTGCTGGGCTGCCCAGTCCATCTTCCGCCGGCCCGACTCACGGGCCTGTGCTACGTCTTCGAGTCGCTCAGAGATGGGCGCTGTCATGCCCGAGAAGAGGGACAGAGTTCGTAAAACGCTACCGAAGCCGCTCAGTTACCGCCGGCGTTGGCGTTCGCGGGTGGGCCGCGGGTGTCGTCGCTGTCGTCTTCAGAGTCGTCGTCCTCGTCAGCTTCGGAATCGTCTTCGGATTCGTCCTCGTCGTCTGCTTCGGAATCGTCTTCGGATTCGTCGTCCTCGTCAGCTTCGGAATCGTCTTCGGATTCGTCTTCCTCGTCTGCTTCGGCGTCGCTTTCAGAGTCGTCCTCCTCGTCCGCTTCACTCTCGTCTTCGGCCTCGGTCTCGTCGTCGTCGTTACCACAGTCTTCGGGCGGGCCGGCGTTCTCGGGCGGACCGCGCCGCTTGTCCTCGTCGGACTCGTCGTCGTCCGCGTCGTTACCGCGGTCCTCGGGCGGACCGGCGTCCTCAGGCGGACCACGCTTGTCGTCGTCAGCGGGCGGGCCGGCGTGGTCGGGCGCGTTCCCGGGGTTGTTCTCGGTGACGAACTCGGCGACCTGCTGTCCGACGTTGTCGGCGTCACCGGAGAGCAGCGACTCGACGAACGCCGAGACGCGGTCACCGAAGCTGGCGGTCTCGTTCCCGGCGGTCAGCTCCACCGTGGTCGACCCGGTCGCGTCGCCGGCGGTCGCGGTCACTTTCACCGTGACTGTCTCCTCGGGTGCGGGGAGCGAGACCGTGCCGTTCGCGTCGGTCGAGTAGGTCTCGTCCGTGCCCTCGTAGGAGCCGTTTTCGAGCGCTTCGACGGACACTGAGGCGTTCTCGACGGCAGTGCCGTTGCCGGTCACCGTCACCGTCGGTCCCGAGTTGCCGGCCTGGCTGACCGACACGTCGAGCGAATCGTTGCCTGCGGTGTTGGCCGCCGAGGCAGCGGCGGTGGCGGCCCCCGGTCCGAACGCGAACAGGACCAGACCCACAGTGGCCATAACTGCGAACAGTTTGGTGTGCATCACATATCCACCCTGGAAAGAGACCTGATTAAACCCCCCCTCCCGTTCAGTTCGTTCAGGTGGTCGTGGATTCCGACACGACGACCGCAGGGAAAGTTAGAGCGTTTATAACGGTGTATGAGAGTTTAATACTCATTCGGCCGCGCGGTCGATAAGCGCCCGGGCGCGGTCGCTCGCCCGGTCGCGGACCGCCCGCTCGTCGAACACCGTCAGATCGCGGTCCCGCATGAGCACGTCGCCGTCACAGACCGTGTGGCACACGTCGCTGCCCCGGGCCGCGTAGGCCAGATGCGAGACGAGGTCGTGGGCGGGCGTGAGGTGTGCCGCGTCGAGGTCCAGCACGGCGAGGTCGGCGTTCGCACCCGCCTCGATGCGTCCCGACTCGAAGCCAAGCAGGTCGGCCCCGTTCGCCGTGGCCATCTCGACGACCGCCCCCGCGGGGACGGCGCTGGCGTCGTCAGCGGCGAGTTTCCCGACCATCGCGGCGTCACGCATCTCGTCGAACATGTCGAGGTCGTTGTTCGAGGCCGCGCCGTCGGTGCCCAGCGCCACGGTGACACCGGCGTCGAGCAGTCGCTGGACCGGCGCCATGCCGCTGGCGAGTTTCATGTTCGAGGCCGGGCAGTGGACCGCGCCGGTGCCGGTCTCGGCCAGCAGGTCGATTTCGGTCTCGTCGACGTGGACACAGTGTGCGAGGAAGGTGTCCTCGCCGAGCAACCCCACGTCGTCGGCGTATTCGAGCGGCCGAGCGCCGTGCTCGTCGACGAGTGGTTCGACCTCGTCGGTCGTCTCGTTGGCGTGCAGATGGATGGGCAGACCCGCCTCGACGGCCTCGGGGACGAATTCCCGCAGGTACTCCTCACCGACGGTCGTCAGGCTGTGGGGCTGGAAGGTTGTCTTGATGCGCCCGTCGGCCGCGCCGTCGAGGTCGAGGGCCGTGTCGAGGCTTGCCTGCATGTCCGCCCGCGCACCAGCCTCGTCCTTCGCGACGGTGACGGCGGTGTGGCCCAGCACGGCCCGCAGGCCGCTCTCCTCGACGGCCGCCGCTATCTCGTCGACGTGGAAGTACATATCCGAGAGCGCCGTCGTCCCCGACCGAATCATCTCCACCAGTCCGAGCTCGGCGCCGACGCGGACGTCCTCGGGCGTCAGTTCGGCCTCGACCGGCCAGATGTCCTCCTGGAGCCACGCGTCGAGGGGCTTGTCGTCGGCGTACCCTCTGAGGAGCGTCATCGCGACGTGCGTGTGTGCGTTGACGAGTCCGGGGATGACGAGCCCGTCGCTGGCATCGAGCGTGTCGTCGCCGGTCAGTTCGCCGGGGTCGTCGACAGCGAGGATGTCGCCGCTGTCCTGGTCGACGAGCACGTCGGCGCGTTCGACTGTCGTATCGGGCCGCAGTACCTGACCGCCGGCAACGAGGAGTTCGGTCATGGGACGGGATTCTGGCTCCCGGTGCCTCAATCTGCCGGGTTCGGGTCGTCGCCGTCGGCCCGCTCGCGGAGCCGATCGAGACGCCGGTTCTGTGGAGGCTGGGAGTGCAGGACTGTGGCGAGTCGCCCGTGCGTGGACTCCGGCTGGCCACACTCGTCGAGCCACCACTCGAACAGCGCGAGCAGCTCCCGCGCGCCGACCCGGTCCGCCGTAACGCGATCGGCGCGATAGAGTTTCGCGCTGAGTCGCCAGAGCCCGGCGACGACACCCGCGGCCAGGGCCGCCAGAGCGAGGAGCGTCCGGAGAGCGGAGAGCGGCGAGAGCGGCGAGAGCAAGAACGCACAGCCAAGCAGACCGCCGGAGAGGATAGCGGTCCGGCGCTCGGTAAACCCCGTCCGACAGATGGCGTCCAGATGGGAGAGCGCGACGCGAAGCTGTGAATCGTCCGCGTTCGAGAGGAACTGCTCGGCGACGAGCACCGTGCGACGACCCGGGATTCCGAAGTAACTCATCCCGAGCAAGGGGGACCGCTCACTGTCCAGAACGGAGACCGCGTGGGGTTCGAACTCGACGGCAGCGGACGCCGCTTCGAGGCGCTCGCGCTCCTCTTCCCGCAGCGGTCGCGTCCAGTGGGTGAACCGGACGATCTGTGGGGAAAGCAGGTGCCACAGTGCCCGCAGCGTCGCCAGTGTCGCGAGGAGCCCGGCGAGTCCGAACTGCGGCCACCAGCGGACTGTCAGCAGCGGCGTCAACACGAGGGCGTAGACGAGGAGCGAGCGAGCGAGCCTGCCGAGCAGTTCGGGGGCGGTGCGGTCCGTCTCGGTGGCTGTGACGATGGCGAACGCGAGCGGTGCGTAACAGAGGAGTGTCCCCCCAGCGAGCAGCCCGGCGAAAAGGGCGGCGACGCTGACGGTCCCGACAAAACGCCAGCCGCCGGCCGGAAGGGCGACTGCGAGGCCTTCGTTGAGGAGGCCGGCGTTGCTGCCGACGAGAACGAGGGCGGCGACCGTAGCGAAGGCCCCCAACACCGTCCCCCCAGCACTGTCCAGCATCGCCGCTGCACGCTCGCTGTCGTAGCGCCGGACTCGCCGCGCGTAGAGCGTCGATGCGACTACCAGACTCACCAGAACGAAAGTCGCCAGTGTGAAAGAGACTGGACTCACCAACAGTTTCAGCTAGTAGGCCGCGAAACAAAACGCTGTGCTTCCGGGCCGGTCCGCGGTGTGTAGTCGAACGCCCAGTGCACGGACGGCTGGCCCGCAACGGCGTACCCCATCCGTCAGCGTCTTTCCGGTCGAGCGCCTCCGTCCGGTATCTAATGGGTGTCAGCGACCGGGTCCGGGGCGTCGTCAGCGACTCGCGGGCTGGCAACCCCTACCGCCTGCTCGCGGCCGTCGCGGCCGGCTGGTTCCTCGTGCTGGGGATGCGTTTCGTCGTGCCCGCCGTCCTCCCCACCATCCGCGCGGAGTTCGGCATCTCCAACACTCGGGCCGGCATCGCGGTCACCGTCCTCTGGCTCACCTACGCCGCGATGCAGTTCCCCGCCGGCGTCTACATCGACCGCGTCGGCGAGCGGGCGCTGCTCGTCGGGTCGGCGCTGCTCTCCGGCGTGGGTCTGCTCGGTTACCTCGCCTCGCCGACCTACACCCTGTTCGTGCTGGCCACCGCCGGGTTCGGCCTCGGAACCGGACTCTACGGACCGCCGCGTGGCACCCTGCTCTCGCGGACCTTCGACGACAGCGAGGGGGTCGCCTTCGGCGCGGTGATGGCCGCCGGCTCCGTCGGCTCGGCAGTGCTGCCCCTCGTCGCCGCGCTGGTGACCACCCGCTACGGCTGGCGCGTCGGCCTCGCGGCGGCGGTCCCCTGCTTCGCGCTCGTCGCCGTCGCGCTCTGGTTGAGCATCTCCGACCGGGAGACGGCCACGGCGGACCGCTCGCTGCGGGCCGACCTCCGGGCGGTCGTCGATGGGCTGAGCGACCGACGGCTCGCCGTCGCCGTCGTCGGCGCGATGGTCATGCTGGTCGTCTTCCAGGCCGTGACGGCGTTCCTGACGACGTATCTCGTCGCGACGCGGGACTTCTCCCAGGGGACCGCCGGAGCCCTCCTCTCGGGACTCTTCGTCGGCGGCGCGCTCTCACAGGCCGTGACCGGCCGATTGGCCGACCGTTACGGCTCGCCGAAGGTGCTGGTCGGGGTCACGGTCGTCAGCGCCGTTCCGCTCGCGCTCGTGCCAGTGCTCGAAGGACGGCTCCTCCTCGGCCTCGGCGCGACCGCCATCGGCGTCCGGATGAGCTCCGGCCCGCTGACGAACGCCTACATCGTCGACCTGCTCCCCGACCCCGTCGAGGGGACCGGCTGGGGCCTCTTGCGGACCGGCTTCTTCTCCGTCGGCGCGATGGGGTCGACAGTCGTCGGGGCGTTCGCCGACCGCGGCCTGTTCGACCTCTCCTTCTACGTGATGGCCGCGCTGACGCTGCTCGCGGGTGGGCTGTTTCTGTCGTTGCCACGGCGGGAGTAGGACCGTAGCCCGTGTTTCGTCGGACGCCCAGAACGGTGTCCCGTCAGAATCGGGGACAGTCACTCCTAGCAGGGTCGTCTCGTCGTCGCCGACAGAGCCAGCAACGGTTACTAGAGGGAAAGACAGTAGGCCCGCCGCCGCGAGGGTCCGGATATGCGAATCGCCGTCCCCAACAAGGGTCGTTTGCACGAACCGGCCGAGGACTTGCTCGAACGGGCCGGCCTCCACATCGTCGACGGAGCCGACCGCCAGCTGTACGCCGACACCGTCGACCCAGAGGTGACGGTGCTGTACGCCCGCGCGGCCGACATCCCGGAGTACGTCTCGGACGGCGCGGCCGACATCGGCATCACCGGGCTGGACCAGGTCCGCGAGTCCGAGGTCACGAACCTGGCGGAGCTGCTGGACCTCGAGTTCGGGAGCTGCCGGCTTGTGCTCGCCGCGCCGGAAGAGGGCGACATCGAGACCGTCTACGACCTCGACGGCGGCACTGTCGCCACGGAGTTCCCCAACATAGCGAAGGCGTACTTCGCCGACCTCGACGTCACCGTGGACATCGCCGAGGTCTCGGGCGCGACGGAGCTGACGCCCCACGTCGACATCGCCGACGGCATCATCGACATCACCTCGACGGGGACGACGCTACGGATGAACCGGCTGGGTATCATCGACGAGGTGCTCGCCTCCTCGGTTCGGCTGTTCGCCCGCGAGGACGTGGCCGACGACGAGAAAGTCCAGCAGGTCGAGATGGCGCTGCACTCGGTGCTGTCGGCGGAGGGCAAGCGGTATCTGATGATGAACGTCCCCGAGAACGCAGTTGCCGACGTGAAGGACGTGCTTCCGGGGATGGGCGGCCCGACAGTGATGGACATCGCCGGGAGCGACGACGTCGCCGTCCACGCCGTCGTCGACGACAGCCACGTCTTCGAGACCATCAACGACCTCAAGCAGGTCGGGGCGAGCGACGTGCTCGTGACCGAAATCGAGCGCCTCGTCGAGTGAGCTACCGGAGCGGTTCGCTCGGAACGGGTCAGGCACCGGCGTAACGCTCTCGCACCCAGATAGACGGCATAGTCAAGACGATTCGTGTCTCGGAGGAGCCCCACGAGCGACTCGCCGCGCACGAGCGAGGAGACGAGACGATGGAGGGGACGCTCCGTCGCATGACACGAGGACCACAGCCGGAGGGCGTCGCAGGCCTTCGCTCCGCGTCAGAAGCCGACGACGCAAAGGCTGCCGTCGAAGAACTCCAGACGCGTGACGACGACCGATTCGAGGACGCCTCCGCCAAGGGAAGTGGATGGAACTATATAGCTGGCATCGCACCGACAGGTGTGGTCGACGGCGAAATCCTCCGGCGTATCGATATATTCCTCCTGCTGACCGGCGGCTGGTTCGTCCTGAGCCTCGTGGTGGCGAGTATCGCGGTGATGGCGCTCGACGTGTTCCTGGGGTTCCTCTCGCTCGCAGTCGTCATCCTGACGACGGCTGTGGGCGTCTCCTCGTATCTCCGGTCGCGTAACTAGCCCGCCTCCCCGGTTCTCTCGCACAGCCGCGCAAGATATTTACCCTGAGTAGGCAAGCCATCTCGCATGGAGTATCTCGTCACCGGCGCGACGGGACTAGTCGGCTCACACGTCGTCCACCAGCTCGTCGACGCCGGCCACGACGTCGTCGGGGTGACGCGCTCGGCGTCGAACGCGAGCCATCTGCCGAGCGAGGTCACGGTCGTCGAGGGCGATATCACGGACAAAGAGAGCCTGCGTGAACCGATGACAGGCGTCGACGGCGTCTTCCACATCGCGGCGTGGGCCTACGTCGGCCCGGGGCCGGAAAACGAGGCCACGGCACAGCGCGTCAACGTCGAGGGGACGCGGAACGTGCTGGAACTGATGGACGAACTGGCCGTCCCGAAAGGCGTCTACACCAGTACGGCGGGTTTCTACGACGACACGGGCGATGAGCCGGTCGACGAGTCCGACGACCCGACGAAACCGTCCTCGCCCGTCTACCTCCGCACGAAGTGGGAGGCCCACTACGAGGTCGCGCGGCCGATGATGGACGACGGGCTCCCGCTCGTCGTCGTCCTGCCCGGCAACGCCTTCGGGCGGTGGGACAAGCCCTACGGGACGAACCGCGGCGTCCTGCGGGACTACCTGCAGGAAGACCTACCGATGGTCCCCCGCGACTGGGCGTTCCCGTTCGAGCACGCCGCCGACACCGCCAGATCACACGTCCGGGCGATGGAGCGAGGCGAGCCGGGCGAGGAGTACATCGTCGCGGGCGAGACGCGGACGATGGCGGACATGTTCGCCCTGGCCGAGGACATCACCGGCGTCCCGGCACCCCGGACGGCCCCGTCCTCGGTGTTCGGCCTCATGGCCGGCGCGATGGGGGTCGTCGAGCGCGTCGCGACGCCGCCCGAGGGACTCCGGGCGGAGACGCTCGCGTTCCTGAGCGGCAAGGACGTCGCGGTCGACAACTCGAAGGCGAAACGGGAGCTCGGCATCGACCACCGGCCGCTCGAAGACGGCTTGCGGGAGTACTTCGAGTGGGAACGGGAGCAGCTGGCGACGGAGGCGTGACTCACCCGTCCAGCCGCCACAACGCCAGCGCGAACGCGAGCCCGACCAGCGGGAACGCGGCCAGACCGACGAAGGTCCCCCGAACGCCGACGGCCGACAGCAGATACCCCGAGATAGCCGCGCCGGCCGCGCCGATACCGAACGAGCAGAGGTACGTGTAGCCATACGAGAGCCCGCGGTCGCCGGGCGGGCTGTACTCGGCGATGGTGGCCTGGTAGAGCGGCTGGAGCGTAAAGAGGAGAAAGCCAAGCAGCGCGCTGACCGCCAGCAGCGGCGCCACACCGGCCTGTGCGGCGGGGACGAAGAGGACGGCGACCACCGCGAGGCCGGTAAAGACCGCCGCCAGCCCGGTCGGCGTCTCGATGCGGTCGGTGAGCTTCCCGCCGACGTACTGACCGCCGATACCGACCGTCAGGAGGCCCGCATAGAGGTAGAACGCGAGGTCGAACTCGGCGGCGAGCGCGCTCCCGGCGAACAGGCCGAACACGTCGCCGACCGGCGGGAGAAAGCCCCCGAGTACGTCCGGGAGGAAGGTGAGCGTCCCGCGATAGAAGAGGCCGTTGGCCATCACGACGAGCATCGCGAGCGTGAAGCCGGTGGTAAAGAGCGCGCGGCTGTCGGCCAGAAAGGCGCCGAGGGAGTTCGGCGGGCCGTCGGCCGCGTCCCCGCCGTCGGCACTGGGCGCACCGTCTTCCGGACTCACCGCCGCCGTCTCGTCGAACTCGGCGGTGCGGGCGTAGGCCACGGCGGCGACGGCGGGAGAGACGAGTAGGGCGACCACGACGCGCCAGTCGGCCACCAGCAAGAGCAGGGCGGTGACGAGCGGGCCCAGCGCGATGCCGGCGTTGCCGGCCATCCCGTGGTAGGCGAACCCGCTGCCGCGTTCCTCGACACCAGTCGAGATGAGCGCGAGCCCCGCGGGGTGGTAGACGCTAGCCGAGAGCCCCCACAGGCCCAGCGCGACGGCGATAGCCGGGACGTTCGGGGCGACGCTCAACAGGAGAAAGGAGGCGCCCATGCCGACCAGACAGGCGGTGACGAGCCGGTTCGAGCCGTAGCGGTCCGTCAGCACGCCGCCCGGTAGCGCGCCCGCACCGAAGAGGGCGTAGCCGACGGCGACGACAGTCCCCAGCAGCGCCGTCGAGACGGGGAACTCGGTGAGCCAGACGACGACGAGAATGGGAATAGAGAGCTCGTAGGTGTGGACGAGCGCGTGGGCCAGCCCGGTGAAGGTGACGATAGCGCGGTCGTTTCCGTCCATCTAGATGAGGCCGAAAATGTTGTTCAGCGCGAAGCCAAGCACGGCGGCGAAAGCCAGATGCAGCGCGACGAGCGGCGCGGTCGACCCCGTCGAGAGGCGATAGGAGAGGCTGATGCCGATACCGTCGGCGATGAGCGTGGCCACGACGACGACGAGCACGCCGATGCTGGGCGAGACGAGTCCCGAAGACACGCCCCACTGCTGGAGCAACATCGAGACGATCGCGGGGACGAGGGCGGCCTTCGCCGCCAGCTGCGTCGGCGTCTCCCCGATGAAGAAGGTCGCCGCTAGATGGAGCGTGACCGCGTAGAACAGCCACGTGAGCAAGAGCGTGACGACGACCGCGAGGACGCCGCCGCCCGTCAGACTCGGCGTGCCGGCCTGAAGCATACCCGTCTCTTGGTCGCCCCGGCGTTTGTGCGTTTTGCTACGCCTGATCGCCCGCGTCTCAGTCCAGCAGCCCGAGCTCTTCGAGCCGGGAGACGATCTTGTCGACGGCCTCCTTGGCGTCGTCGGGCTTTTTCCCGCCGGTGATGACGAGCTTCCCGGAACCGAAGAGGAGCGCGACGACGTCGGGCTCGTCGAGTCGATAGACCAGCCCGGGGAACTGCTCGGGCTCGTACTCGATGTTCTCCAGCCCCAGGCCGATCGCGATGGCGTTGAGGTTGAGGTTCCGACCCAGGTCCGCCGACGTGACGATGTTCTGGACGACGATTTCGGGGTCGTCGTCCACCTGAATGTTCAGATCGCGGAGCTTATCGAAGACGATGCGCAGGCTCTGGTGGACATCGTCGGTCGATTTCGCGCCGGTACAGACGATTTTACCCGAACGGAAGATCAGCGCCGCGGACTTTGGGTCCTGCGTGCGGTAGACCAGTCCCGGGAACTGCTCTGGATCGTAGTCGGCACCCTCGAGGTCCATCGCCACGCTCTGGAGGTCGAGCTCCTGGCCGATACCGGTCGAGGCGACGACGTTTTCGATGTTGATGGTCTCCTTGGGGTCAACCATATCTCGACTTAAAACACGTATTTAACCTTTATAAAGGTTCATGGCATGGACTGACAGTCAACCGTCCGAACACCTCTGAAACCCGACTATAAATCATTTTAAATACGGCCCGTCGCTCCCGCTGTGGTCCGCGTTCGCTCGGCCGACCGCCCGTCGAGTCCCCGAGTCGTCCGGCTATTAGGGCCGACCGGCACGCTGATACCGCCGCGGGAACAGTCCTTGAGCGTGTACGTCCTCGAACTCGGCGGACAGGACGACCCCTTCGCGCGGCGGGAAGCCGCGAGCGCGGCCAGCGGCGTCTCGCCGCTCGCGCCCGGGCTCGCGACCGCTCGCGGCGTCACCGACCGCGTCCGCCACCTCGCATACACCCACAGAGCCTGCGAGCTCGTCGGGACCGGCGAGCCGGATATCGCGAGCGCGGCCGCGGTCCTCGACGCCGCGACGCTCGCGCGCGAGGGAACCGTCGCGGTCCGGGCCGTCGACGTGCGCGCGAGCACCCGCGTCGACAGCCAGCGGGCCGAACGCGAACTCGGCGGCGTCCTCACTGACCGCGGGTTCGCCGTCGACCTCGACGACCCCGACCACACGCTCTACGCGTACTTCTCGGACCCCGCTGGCGACGACGAGACCGGCGACGACGCGGGCGAGCCCTGCTGTGCGCTGGGCTGGGCCGCCGTCGAGAGCCGGCGCGATTTCGGCGGCCGCCAGCCGACCGAGCGCCCCTTCTTCCAGCCCGGCAGCATGGCCCCGCTGGAGGCCCGCGCGCTGGTCAACATCGCCGGCGCGCGACCCGACGCGACCGTCGTCGACCCGATGTGTGGCACCGGCGGCCTCCTGCTGGAGGCCGGGCTCGTCGGCGCCCGCGCCGTCGGCGGCGACGCACAGGAAAAGATGGTCCGTGGCACGCGCCGGAACCTCGGCCACGTGCTCGACGGCGACGGCCACCCCGACCCCGCCGTGTATCCCGAACCGGGCGACTGGGACCTCTTCCGCGCGGACGCGGCGCGTCTCCCGCTCGCCGACGGGGTCGCCGACGCCGTCGTGTTCGACGCCCCCTACGGCCGTCAGTCGCGCATCGAGGGCGAGCTCGACCCCCTCGTTTCCGGTGCGCTCGCCGAGTCCCGCCGCATCGCGCCCCGGTGCGTGCTGGTAGCCGACCGCGACTGGCGCCACCTCGCCCGCGAGGCCGGCTGGACCGTCGCCCAGCTGTTCGAGCGCCGCGTCCACCGGTCCCTTGTCAGGCACGTTCACGTGCTGAAGTGACCGTTCGTCCAGTTGTAGTGGACGAACGTCCACTGTTGGGGAGTGGTAACAACGTTTAAGCTTCCCGGATAGACATACTGTGACAGTATGCCACGGTGGTCAGACCCCGCGCCATGTGACGACGACGAACGGCTCTTCGAGTGCCCGGAGTGTGGAAAACGGCTCTGTAGCGACCGCTCGACAGTGAGCTGTGACAGGTGCGGCGTCGAGATGCAGAACCTCTCCGTTCCCCGACCGCAGTAGTTCACGTCGCTTACCGGGCCTGGGCCGACCGACGAAGGACCTCCGCTCTATCTCTCCGCGGACACGAGCTATCCTGACGGGACTGTCTAGCTAGTACGTCGTCACGTCAGTGAGAGCCGTCAAGCAGGTCGAAAACCGCGTCCGAATCCCCGTCCATCCGCGTCAGTATCGACCGAACACGCTCCCGAACGGCCGCCTCGGGCGTGACGAGCACCATCCCCTCGTCGGGCTGGCCGTAGACGACGTATCCCGTCTCCGGGACCATGAGAACCGCCGGCAGCGCCGCCAGGTCCTCCTCGCCCTCGACGTCGACGAGCGTCGTGTCGTCGCTGTCGAGGCCCGCACGCATCGTATCGAGCAGTTCGCGGGTGAGCGTCCCTGCCGGATTGGCGACCTCGACGGTCCGGTCGAAGCCGGTGATGGCCTCGGCCACGTCGCTGTCGACCGCCGACCGCTTGGTCTTCTCGTCGACCAGCGCGAGGTGGGGCACCCGTCCCGCTTCGAGCAGGTGGTAGGTCACCATATCGCCGACGGCGACCAGCGGGTCGCCGGCGTCGGAAAGCAGCGCCGCTGGGTCGGTGTAGATAGGCCCCATCGGCTCCTTGAGTTCGCCCCGTAACGGGGCAGGAAGTTCGAGCAACGTTAGCGGACTTTCAGCGCGTACTGGCCCGGTTCGGTCACTTCCATCTCGGCGGCGATGTTCGACTCCTCGGGGTGGGCGATGACGACGTAGCCCGCCCAGTCCTCGGTCAGCGAGGTCCCGCCACAGGCCTCACACTGGCTCTCGATTTCGGCGCCCTGCACGCGGTGACAGTCGCGACAGACGAGTCGGTCAGCCATCAGCTATCACCGACTTCCGCCGTCCCCTCGCGTTTCTTACGCTCCTCCTTGAGCCAGCCGTGCTTGCCCAGGCCGACCTGCTTCGCCGTGAGGCCGATCTTCGAGTCGCGGGGGTTGCGCTCGTCGATGCTCTTGGTGACGATGCGGGCTCGGACGGCGTCGCCGACCCCGAGCGTGCGGTTCGATTCTCTGGACGCGAGCTGCTGGTTCTCCTCGTCGTATGCCAGATACTCGTCCGATATCTGGGAGACGTGGAGCAGCCCGTCGACCGGCCCGATGCCGATGAAGGCCCCGAAGTTGACGACTTCGACGACCTCGCCGTCGACGACCTCCTGCATCTGGGGGTCGAACGTCAGGGCGTCGAACTCGGCCTCGTAGTAGACGCCGGGCTTGTTCGGGAGGACGGCGCCGTCACCGATGTCGTGGACCTCGATGACGGAGACGACGCTGCCGACGTCCTCGTCCATCCGGCCCTCCAGTTTCTCCTGCAGGAGCGTCTTGACCATCGACGGACTCACGTCGGCCAGATGGCGCGGCGGCACTTCGACTGTATCGCGTAGGCGTACCCGTTTGTACATGTTATGGTTGAGTGATACCCAGTTTGTTCCGGCCCCTTAAACTAATTACTGGAATCCCTGCGTCGAGCAGGCGGTGTTTGAGGGGTTTATCGTTCGTCACGGCGTGTGTCACGTCTTCGCGCGCGGCCAGTTCGAGGACGGCGTCGTCCGCGTAGTCGGCCTCGGTCTCGGCGAGCGAGCACCGGTCGAGCAGGTCCCGACCGACCGCGGCCGCAGTGGCCTCTGTGCCGGCTCCGTCCGCCAGTTTGTCCAGCTCCGCACGGACCGCTTCGGGGGCGAGATAGCCGGCCGCGTCGGGGAGGAGCCTATCGAGTTCCTCGAAGAGGCGGACCTCGCATTCGACCGGCATCATGAGTGCGTTCGTGTCGAGCACTATCATCCACGCAGTGTGCCGACACCGATGAGCCGCCAGCGGGCCCCCACACGTCGGTTTATCGCGATTTTCGCGCCCTCTTGGGCACAGACCGGCCGTTTGAGTGCGACCTCACACTCGCCCGACCGGGCGCTGGTCACGGAGCCGACGGTCGTCGCGGTACCGATGGTGAGCATCAGCGGCTCGCCGGTCGAGATGTCCTCGACCTCGCCGCCGTCGTCGCCGACGATGCGCTCCAGCAGGTCGACGTCCATCGTGAACTGCTCGTGGGTCGGCGGCAGACTGCCGGGCGGGCCGGCGACCTGCCCGGCCAGCGCGTCGCCTGTGGTGATAGCGGGGTCCAGCCCCGTCCCGACGCCGAGCAGCCCGCCCGGCGTCACTTCGTCCACGAAGTCGCCGCCCGACTGGAGCGAGCGCACGTCGGTGGTGACCGGTCGCCACTCCGTCTTGCCGCCCTCTTCGACCTCGCGGCCGGGGCGCAGTTCGATCTCGTCGTCGACCTCCAGCTTGCCCGCGACGAGCGAGCCGCCCAGAACGCCGCCCAGCAGGTCCTCGTACGTCGTCCCGGGGCGGTTGATGTCGAACGAGCGAGCGACCATCATGCGGGCGTCCGCGTCGGGGTCGCGCTCGGGAGTGGGAATCTCCCGCTCGATGGCGTCGATGAGCAGGTCGATGTTGGCCTCCTGGCCCGCGCTGATGGGGACGACCGGCGCGTCTTCGGCGACGGTCCCCTCGACAAACTCCTGTATCTGTTCGTAGTTCGCCATCGCCCGCTCCTCGTCGACGAGGTCGACCTTGTTCTGGGCGATGACGATGTTGTCGATACCGATGATGTCCAGCGCGCTGAGGTGTTCTTCGGTCTGGGCCTGTGGGACCGGCTCGGTCGCCGAAACCACGAGCACCGCGCCGTCCATGATGGCCGCGCCCGACAGCATCGTCGCCATCAGTGTCTCGTGACCGGGCGCGTCGACGAACGACACCGTCCGGAGGTGGTCGGTGTCGACGTCGTGGTCCTCACAGTGCTCGTCGACAGTGAACGCCTCGGGCTCTTCCTCCTCGGGACAGCGACGGAAGGTGGCGTCGGCGTAGCCGAGCCGAATAGAGATTCCGCGCTTCATCTCCTCGGAGTGCTGGTCGGTCCATTCGCCGGACAGCGCCTGTACCAGGGTGGTCTTGCCGTGGTCGACGTGACCGACGAGTCCGATGTTCACCTCCGGTTGGTTGTTCGATGTCATCTCGAGAGTAATCTTGGTGGAGATTCGCCACGTGCGACTGATAAACCTACTGTTTCGCCCCGCCGGCCGGACCTTTCGGTGGCGCAGTTCCGTAGCTGCATACGGACCAGCGCCGCCAGTTGCCGATGCTGCTCACCGCTGGCCCCTTTATCGGCGCGTGTCGCTCCCGGCCGCTCTCGACGTGGTCCAGCGACGCCGCGAAAACGCGGCAGCGCCCGGCTCGCGGCGGCCTGCCGGGTCGGCGAGCACACGGCTTTTGTCCGTTGCGCTCCTCTCTCCCACCGTGCGTGAGTTCGGGTTCGAGCTGGCGTTGTGTGCGGCCCTCGAAGGCGAGGACCGGCTGGTGAGCCGACAGCTCGGGGGCCACGTCCACGGGCGGCGCATCCTCGACACCGTCGTGGTCGAGGGAGCCGTCGGGGACCGGGCCGCCATCACGCCCGCCCGCATCCCGACGGCGGCCATCGAGGCCGACGTGGGGCCGGGCCGGGCCCGGTACTGGAAGGACGCCTTCGACTGTCACCCCGACCGGGCGGAGCGAGCCGTCGAACTCGCGGTCGAGCGGGGCTTCTTCGAGCGTGAGCGACGCGGCGGCCGGAGCTACGTCCGCCAGACCGCCCGCTACCCTGACTGGGTCGACCGCATCACCGCCGTCGAGAACAAGCCCGACCTGGACAGACCGGGCGACCTCGAAACCCAGTTACGGACCGACGTGTCGCTGGCGCTGGTCGACCGCGTGGTGCTGGCGACGGCGGATTACGTCACCCGCGCCCACCTCAACCGCATCCCCGAGGAAGTCGGCGTCTGGCGGTTCGACCCCGACAGCGGCGAGCGCGAGGTAGTCAGAGAACCGACGCAGCTGCCCGCCGACGGGCCGGGTGTCGAACTCGTCGAGCGAACGCCCGCCCGGACCGACGTCCGGCCCGTGACGGCCGCGGAGGTCGCCAGCGCCCGGACGCGGCTGGCCGAGCGGGCCTACGCCAAGGGGTGGCGGACGTTCGACTATCCGGCCTGTGGGCGCTGTTCGCCCGACGACGACGGGATTCCACACTGCGCGTGGAAGGGGCGTCCGGTCCGGGCGAGCGAGGAGTGCGGGAGCGACTGTGGCGGCTACGAGGCCGCCGAGGCGCCGTCGGTGGATATCGAGGGGCTGCGGGCCGAGCGGTCCCCGTGGCAGCCCGACCCGGACGGTTACCGCCGCCGGCAGTCGGGGCTGGACCGGTTTCGGTGAGCGGCTACTCCGTCTCGCTCTCGTCGTCGAGCCCCTCGGTGCCGCCGTCCCCGGCCTTTATCGGCGTGTACTCCTCGAAGTTGTCGGCGGTCACCTCGGGCGCCTCCGTGGCGACGGCGTCGGCGTGGCCGGTGCGGGCGCGGTAGTTGGCCGCGGCGGCGATGGCGACGCCGGCGGCGAGCCCGATAACGAGTACCCAGTCGATGTAGCCGACGGCCAGCCACAGTCCCGCGATGGCCAGCACGCCGCTGACGAGCGCCGCACCGCCGGCCTCGGCGATTCCGCGCGGTTCCATACGTGGTGTACTGTGAGCATCGTACATATAGCTCCGGCCCGTTTCACCGCCGCGAACGCGGTTTCATCTCACGACCCGTCGAGGAGCGACCGACCGAGATGGACCACCAGCGCCCCGAGACACAGCAACAGCGCACCACCAGTCACGACGAGCGAGTCGATGCCGAGACCGAACGCGAGGAAGATACCGCCACCGGCCAGTAGCGCCATCGCGCCGCCGGCGACGGCCGGCCGTCGAGGGACGGGAAGTCGGCGGCCCCGAATCCGCAGCGCGCCTGTGCCCACCAGTGCCACTCCGGGAACGAGCCCGAGGGCCACGAAGCCGTAGTCGAAGAACTGGAAGGAATCAGCCCAGGTGAGAACCTGATACACGCCGCCCTGGTAGCGCACAACATAGTAGCGGACATTGTCGCTGTAGCTCCACTCCGGCGGCCGGTTCGACTGGCCGTACGCCGTGTGGCGGCCGTCGGTGTCCACGGCCGCGTGGAACGCGGCCTGGGCCTCGGGGGAGAGCGCCGTGAACGGTGTCACCGGGGTAGCGTCGTCGATTACCGTCTCGTCGACCTGCGAGACTTCGTGTTCGCATTCTGCCACACCGGGATATGGGACGACGACGAAACTGGCGGCGATGAGCGCGGTCCCGACGAGAATCATCGCGAGTCCGGACAGCTGACCGCGGCTGAGGTCGACCATCGGAGAAACGTGCAGGTGGTCCCGATAAGTGCTTTCTCCCTACAGTGAGAACCGCTCACTGTCGACGGCGATGTCGTCGTCGAAGGCCCGGTCGGCCGGGACGAAATGCGCGGTGTGGACGATGCGGTAGTCGTCGGCTTCGATGTCGGCGGCGAAGTCCCGCGCGCCGGGGAGGGTCATGTGCTTGGTCCCGAAGGTCCGGGGGACGCCCGACTCGTCGTGGTGAGCCCCGCCCTTCGGGTGGAACTCGCAGGCCTCCTCGTGGACGATACCCTCCACGAGTGCCAGGTCGGCGCCGGACAGCAGCTCGCGCGAGCGGTCGGGAATCTCGTAGCAGGTGTCGCCCGAAATCGACAGGACGGCGCCGCTCTCGGGCTCCTCGATACGGAGCCCGTAACAGAGTAACGGTGGGTGCGAGACGGGGACCAGCGTCACCTCCAGGCCCGCCACCGAGAAGGGTTCGTACGGCGTGCGGTGGTGGACCGAGACGGTGTCGAGGTAATCGTAGCGGCTCCGGACCCCCTCGGCGACGCTCTCGCCGGTGACGGGGTCCGTCTCGTCGGCGGCGTACACCGGCAGGTCGTCGAACAGGCGATAGGCGTTGCCCAGCCCGTCGAGGTGGTCGAAGTGGACGTGCGTGACGATGGCGGCGTCGGGCAGGGCGACGCCCTCTCGCAGAAACTGGTGGCGGAAATCCGGACTGACGTCGACGAGCAGCGACTCGCCGGCGGCGCTCTCGACGTACACCGAGAAGCGCGAGCGCGAGACGCCGTCGGTGGCGTCCACGCCGCGCTCGGCCAGCCGCTCGCGCAGCCGTTCGTCCGGACTGCGAGCGCGCTCACAGGTGTCACAGTCGCAGTCGACTGTCGGCGTCCCGGTCGTGTCGCCGGTCCCCAGCAGCGTGACCTCCATCGGCGGACACTCCCACGGGGAGGCCCCTAAGTCCCGCGTTTTCCCGGCGGCAGCGGGGTTCCCCGTCGGCCGTGCCCGCTACTCCTCCGTGACGAGCGCCTCGGGGTCCACGCCCTGCTTGCGAGCCGCGGCCGCGAGAACCTCTCGGGCCCGCGTCTCGCCCACGTCGTCGACGAGACAGTCGATGAAGCCCGCGAGCAGCCCGGGTTTGATACGGAGGTCGACGAACTCCACCTGGCCGCCGGCCACGACCACGTCGATATCCCACTCGCCGGCCTCGGGGTCGGTCATCCGCACGTCGACCCACTCGTCGCTCGACTCGTCGGTATCCGTGAACACGTCGTCTGTCATACCACAACGACGACGGCCGAGGATATAACCACAGACTGAGCCGAGCGCACACCCGACACGCGCCCTTCCGGGAGCTATATTTCGGTCCTCGCTGTGGTGACCGATATGACCTTCGTCGTTCCGTTCGACGGGGCCGACCGCACCGTCGCGGCCCTCGAACGCGCCCGCGAGTTCGCCGAGGCACTGGCAGAGGACGTGCTCGTCGTGAGCGTCGTCCCGTCGAACAACGCCGCCTACGCCCGGGAACGGGGCTGGCTGCCCGCCGGCGAGCCGTTCGATATGAAGACCATCGTCTCGACGCTCCGCGAGCAGGTCCACGATATCGCCCCCGAGGCCGCCTTCGAGTACGAGCTGTGCAGCCGCAGCGTCACCGGCAACCGCATCGCCAAGCCCGTCCGGAAGTTCGCCAAGCGCAACGACGCCGACATGGTCTTTGTCGGCTCGGACGACGCCGGCCGCCTCGTCACGACCGCGTCGAGCGTCGGCAGCCGCATCGCGACCGACGGCTCGTACGACGTAGTGCTCGTCAGAAGCACGTAGGGCCGGCTCTCAGACGGGTTGGTGTCGTGAGTGCCGGGCTGTCGCCCCCGCGGAGAGAACCGACACCAGTCCGTGTCAGTCGTCGTGGTCGTGGGCGTGGTCGTGCCCGCCGTCGGAGGCCGCCTCGGCACTGTCGTCGTCGGTGAAGTCCCCACCGGCCACCAGCGCGTCGTGGTCGCCGTCGATCATGTCCATGTTCTTCAGGTTGTCCCGCTCCTCGAAGTCCTTGATGGCGTCTTCGAGGTCGTCCTGGGTGAGCGTGGTGCGCTCCTCGGTCAGCGCTTCGAGCACCGCCTCGCGCAGCACCATCCGGAGGTCGCTCCCGGTCAGCCCCTCGGTGAGCTCCGCCAGCGTGTCCGGGTCGAAGTCGGAGATATCCATCTGCCGGGTGACGATGCGGAGGATGTCCGCGCGCATGCCGCGGTCCGGCTTGGGGAAGTTGACGATCTCGTCGAAGCGGCGCCAGGCCGCGGCGTCGAGCTGGTCGGGGTGGTTCGTCGCGCCGATGAGCAGGACCTCGTCCTGAATCAGGGATATCTCGTCGATGCTCTTCAACAACGTGTTGACGGCGCGCTTGATAGCGGCGTGTTCGTCCGACGAGCGGGTCTTGGCGACGAAGTCGAACTCGTCCATAAAGAGGATACAGGGCGAGAGCCGTTTCGCGACCTCGAACACCTTCTCGACGTTTTTCGCCGTCTCGCCGAGATACTGGCTCGTGATCATCGACAGCTTCACCTCGACGAAGGGGAGGTCGAGGTCGTGGGCCAGCGCCCGCGCGACACTCGTCTTCCCGGTGCCCGGCGGGCCGACAAAGAGGAGTTTGCCGATCTCGCGCAGGCCGATGCGGGCCAGGTAGTCGCGGTGTTCGATGGCCTTGACGATTTTCTGGATCTCGCCCTCCTGGTCGGCGGTGAGCACGAGGTCGTTCAGCGTCGTCTCGACCTCGGCCGGGGCGCGGACGTCCACGAGGTCCAGCATCTCCTCGTCGTCCTCGTCCTCGCTGTCGAAGGCCTCCTCCAGCATCGCGTCGATGAACGCGCGGTCGGCCCGCGCCGGCCGGTTCCCCTCGCGGGCGGCGTCGTAGTCCACGTCGTAGTCGTCGCCGTATTCGGCCGCCAGCACCGGGTTCGCCTCGATGGTTCGGGCGTCGGCCCGTTCGAGGAACCACTCCTCGGCGAGCTCCTGGTCGGTAAAGGAGATGGCCCCCGAGAAGTCGTCGCGGTCGGTGAACATCAGCCCGGAGACGGCGTTCCACGGTCGCTCGACGCCGGTCGCCTCGCGCGCCGTCGTCGTGGTCGCCGACAGCGGGCGCTCGATGTCCCCGTCGCTCCAGAACACCGTTCGATAGGCGGGTGGCAGGTCGTCGGGGTCGAGATCTCGTCGCTCGCTGTAGAGAGTTGTCGTCAGCAAGAACTCGACGACGTCCAGTTCCGGATTACTCATTCCCACGCAGGTTACCTCGGGACGGGCATAAGTGACTCGAAGCTGTTCGACTCCGACGCGCCGATAGCTGCCGTGCTACGTGCAGACATGACAGCTACTAAAGTATATATCCTTGGTGTGTGAAAAAGGAACTATGACATCAGATGGAGCGTTATCTAAGGTGTATCGCGGTCGTATCGGGACGCCGACGACCGACGACGAGGTGTACGGCTACTGGCTGTTCGTCGCCGGCATCGTTCTCGGCGCAGTGGGTCTCGTGCTGTTCTACGCCGCCGCACCGCGGTCGACACTGCGGGAGTTCGGCTACGTCTTCGGCGCCGTCGCGGTCGTCGCGCTCTTTGTCGGGCCGACGATGCGGCTCCCACTGGGACGCACGGCGCTGCTGGTCTCCTACGGCGGTGCTCTGGTCTGTCTGGCCGGGACGCTGTGGTTCACGCTTATCTATCCCTCGGGCTGGAACGGTCCCGAGGGGAACCCCGCCGTCACGGTGTACGTGGTCGGACTGACGCTGGCCGCGGTGGGCGCCGTCGTCGCGCCGCTGCTGACCGGGCGACAGGAGGCATACGAGCAGGCACGGAAGACGGCCGACGAGGCGACCACGAGGGCCGAGCGGGCCGACTCGACGGCCGAGCAGGCCGGCGCCGAGCGGTCGGAGCTGGCCGAGGAGCTGGTGACCAGCGAGTCCGCCCGCGAAGACCTCTCGGCGCTGCTCGACGCCACCGAAGGCGAACTCGCCGCCGCACAGGCGACCATCGCCGTCGCGATGGAGAGCAAGGCCACCTTCGAGCTGTACGCCGACAAGGGCGGGAAGTGGCGCTGGCGGCTCCGCCACCGTAACGGCAACGTCGTCGCCGACAGCGCACAGGGGTACTCGTCCCGACAGAAGGCGATGCAGGGGCTCCGGAGCGTCCAGAGCAACGCCGCCGGCGGGGCCGTCGTCCTGCTGGAAGACGCCACCGAGGACGACACGGTCGAGGACGTCCCCGAGGTGCCGGCCCCCGATAGCCAGGGCACCTTCGAGCTGTTCGAGGACAAGGCCGGGGAGTTCCGCTGGCGGCTGCGCCACGACAACGGGAACGTGCTGGCCGACAGCGGCGAGGGGTACGCCTCGAAGTCCAACGTCCGGCGGGCGCTCGAAAGCGTGCGCGCCCACGTCCCCGGCGCGGCCTACCTGCGGGTCGACCCGGTCGCCTTCGAGGTGTACGCCGACAAGGCCGGCCGGTACCGCTGGCGCCTGCTGCACAAGAACGGCGAGATTCTGGGCGACAGCGGCGAGGGGTACGACACGCGGGCAGCGGCCCGCCGTGCCGCCGACGAGGTCCGCTCGGTCGCCCCCGACGCGACCGTCGGCGACGGCTTCGAGGTGTACGAAGACGCGGGCGGGGAGTTCCGCTGGCGGCTGCGAAACGACGAGGGTATCGTCGCCGACAGCGGCGAGGGGTACACGGAGCGCAACAAGGCCGTGCGCGCGGTCGAACGGGTCCAGAACTACACCGCCGAAGCGGACCTGCTGGCTATCGGGAGCGCCGCCTTCGAGGTGTACGAGGACACGGCCGGAAAGTGGCGCTGGCGGCTCCGCCACCGCAACGGGCGGATTATCGCCGACGGCGGCCAGGGGTTCCCGAAGCGAAGCGCCGCCGTCGAGAGCATCGAACGGGTCAAGCGCCACGGGCCCGGCGCCGAGCAGTCCGAGTAGCGCCGTCAGGGGACCGGCGTCCCGTGACGTGGGAATCGCCGAACGACTTATTCGCCGCTCGGTCGAAGTTACGTTCGTATGACAGTTGAAGAGCTCCCACTGACCGAGATGGACGACGAGTCCATCCGGGCGTTCCTGTCGAACCAGAAGATGGGGGTGTTGGGCCTCCCGACCGGCGACGTGCCGTATCTGCTTCCGATGTCCTACGGGTTCGACGACGAGTCGACGCTGTATTTCACGTTCGTCGGCGGCCCCGACAGCCGCAAGCGCGGCCTCATCGAGCGGACCGAGCGGGCCCGCTTTCTGAGCTTTTCCGCTCAGAGCCCGTTCAACTGGGAGAGTGTACTGGTGACCGGCACCGTCGAGGCCATCCCGGGCGAGGAGTGGGGCGACGTCGCGCCGGTGCTCGAAGCCGCGTGGCGGCCGGACGTCATCGAGGCCGCGATGGAGACGGAGGAGGTGACCGTCTATCGCTTCGAGGCCGACGAGTGGACCGGCTACAAACACACCGGCCTCCCGCCGGGCTTCGAGTCCGCCTGAGGCGTGCCCGACAACCGCTCGTCCGTGGCCCGGAGTTTGTGAGGGTTTAACACGAAAGCGACCGTTGACGCGGCCATGAAAACACCGGTTATCGTCGCCGCCGTCCGGACGCCACAGGGCAAGGAGGACGGCGCGCTCTCGGGCGTCCGCAGCGAGGACCTCTCGATTCCGCTGGTGAACGAACTGCTCGGCCGCACGGGTATCGACCCCGACGCCGTCGACGACCTGCTGTGGGGGTGTGCCCAGCAGCGCGGCGAGCAGGGGAACAACGTGGCCCGCGTCATCGCGCTCCTGTCGGAGCTGGGCGAGAGCGTCCCGGCCTCGACTATCAACCGCTGGTGTGCGTCCTCCGCCGAGGCGCTGATGCGGGCCGCCGACGCGATCGCCGCCGGCCAGCGCGACGTGCTCGTCGCGGGCGGCGTCGAATCGATGTCCCGCGTTCCGATGGGCGAGAACACCCACAACGTCCACCCGCGCCTCGCCGAACAGTACAACATCGGCGAGTTGCAGATGGGGATGACCGCAGAGAAAGTCGCCGAGGAACACGACGTCGGCCGCGAGGCCCAGGACGAGTACGCACTGTGGAGCCACGAACGGGCCGCCGACGCGACGGACTCGGGCCGCTTCGACGACGAGCTCGTGCCCATCGAGACGGCGGAAGGGACCGTTTCCGAGGACGAGGGGATCCGCCGGGACACCTCGCTAGAGACGCTCGCGGAACTCCCCACGGTGTTCAAATCGGACGGGACGGTGACGCCGGGCAACGCCTCGCAGGTCTCGGACGGCGCGGCCGGACTGCTGGTCACCAGCCGCGAGTTCGCCGACGAGAACGGGCTCGACGTGCTCGCCGAAATCGGCGCCCACGAAGTGGTCGGCGTCGACCCGACGGTGATGGGCATCGGTCCCGTCCCGGCGGTTCGCCAACTGACCGACCGGACCGGCCGGACGCCCGGCGACTACGACCTCGTGGAGCTCAACGAGGCCTTCGCCGCGCAGACGCTGTACTGTCGTGAGGAACTGGGCTTTGACCCCGACCAGTTCAACGTCAACGGCGGCGCCATCGCTATCGGTCACCCGCTGGGTGCCTCGGGCGCTCGCCTCCCGGTGACGCTCCTCCACGAGATGCAAAAACGCGACGCCGAGCTGGGACTCGCGACGGAGTGTGTCGGCTTCGGACAGGGCGCGGCCATCGAGTTCCACCGCGGGTGAGTGGTGGTTGCGTCCGAGCGCGAGCGGTGCGCGGTCGCTTGCGACCGCGGAGACGAACGGGCGCATCGCGCCCGTGAGTCAGCGAGCGCTCGGCCTTTTTCGCCCACGTTTTTCAACGAGTGGTGCGCGAACGGGGAGAGCGCACCCGAGGCCGAAAAAGGTGGCAGCGGCGCGGCCATCGAGTTCCACCGCGGATGACGAGGCGAGCCCCGCAGTTCAGATGCCCAGCCACTCGTCGTTCCGTATCTCGTAGCCGTTCTCCCGGCAGAACTCGGCCGCTCGCCGACGGACCGACCGCGAACCCGGGGGCTGCTCGTCCTCGTGGGTCTGCTCGACTATCCAGTCGGTGATGACCTCGACACCCTCGTCTTCGTCGTCGGCGTCGATAGACTTGAGCGCCCTGAGCGTCTTCTCGTAGGCTTTGCGCCGCGAGTCGCCGAGTCTGTCGTTCGAGACTGCCGCGTTCGCCTCGACGATCCGCTTCATCATCGCGGCAATCGTCGGCCGCTGTACCCGCGCGGTCACGTCGGCGGGGACGGCGAAGGTCTCTGTCGCCGTCTCCGGGACGAGCTCACCGATACGGACGAGCCCCTCGTCGGACGGTATCGTTCGCTCTCCGACCGCCTCGACCACCTCGGCGCCGGTCGCCGGAAAGGTCACCTCGTCGAGTTCCGTTTCGAGGTCGTCGAGCGCGTCCGTCGCCACCGGCGGCTCCGTCTCCTCCATCCGCTCTAGCTCCGCCGCGATAGCACGCGCCCGCTGCCGTCGGTCGGCGTCCCGAGCCTGTTTCTCCCGTCCTCGTTTGTCGTCTGGCATCACCAAATGTAGGATTCCCAACCTGATAATCCTGTGGCACGTCGTCTCCCGGTGACTCCGTCAGTGGCAGCGACGATATCGGAAACCGAAGGTCCGCTACGTGTTGACGAGCGCCATTCCGTCGCGCACCGACTCTTTGCGGCCCAGCAGCGTGATCATATCGCCCTCCTGAAGGACGTAGTCGGCGGTGGGGACCTCGGCGTCCTTGTGGCTGCCGCCGCTGACCAGCGCGATGAGACAGGCCTCTGGGAGCATCGGGCCGACCTCGCTGACGGGCTTGCCGAGGATGTCGGGATTCGTGACCTTGACCTCCTGAACGTCGCCGGTCCGGCCCACGTCGGTCATCCAGTGGGCGATGGCGGGGCGTTCTATCTGGTTGTCGATGGCCCACGCCGTCGCCATCGCCGAGGAGATGGTCCGGACGCCCAGGTCCTCGAACGCCTCGACGTTGTCGGGGTTGTTCGCGCGAGCGATGATTCGCTCGATGTCGAACTTCGAGCTCGCCAGCTGGGCGACCAGCAGGTTCGCGTCGTCGTCGCCGGTCGCGGCCACGACGGTCTTTGCGTTCTCGGCCCCGGCCGACCGGAGCACGTCCGTGTCCGTTCCGTTGCCGTTCTTTACACTGAACCCGGCGTTTCGGGTCTGTTCGACGATCTGTTCGTCCTGCTCGATGATGACGACGTTCTCGCCCCGGTCTTCGAGGCGCGTGGCGAGCGCTCGGCCCACCTGTCCGCCGCCGACGATGATGACTCGCATTGGTATCACGTCCAGTTTTTCCGCGATGTGTCGGGCGAGACCGCCCTCGAAGACCGCCGTCAGCAAGATAGTGAGAAAGACCACGCCGAGCAGGATGCTCGCCTGCTCCGCCAGCACGGGGTTGTTCAGCTCCTCGGCGGCGATTCGGAGTTCGACCGCGAACAGCGTCGCGACCGAGGCCGGGATGATACCCCGCGGACCGACGAAGCTCATGAACACGCGCTCCTCCCGGGTGAACCGGTTGCCCATCGTCGAGACGAACACCAGAATCGGTCGGAGGACCAGCGCGACGGCGACCACGACGGCCAGTCCCGGGAGCCCCAGACCGAGGAGCACGTCTATCTCTAGCAACGCTGCCAGCGCGATGAAGACGAACGACAGCACGAGTAACGTGATATCGCCCTTGAAGTCCTCGATGTCGGCCTCGTAGGGGATATCCGCGTTCCCAAGGAGGAACCCGGCAACCGCGACGGCGGCGACGCCGGCTTCGGTGGCCTGCCAGTTCGCGACGGCGTAGGCCACCAGGGCGCCGGCCAGCACCAGCAATCTGGCGTTTCGGGGCGCGCTGTCGGGCGAGAGGTCGATGTAGCGGATGAGATAGTAGAGAGTGGCGGCGACGATTACCCCCACGAGCAGTCCGGTCCCGAGCCGTCTGAAAAACGCGTTCAGGAACCCTTCCGCGACGGCTTCGGGGTTGACCGTCTTGAAGAAGACGATCGCGAGAATCGCCGCGGTGACGTCGTTGACGATCCCCTCGGTCTCCAGTGCGGCCGCGACCCGGTCCCTGACCGGCACGACGTCCAGAATCGGCGTGACGACGGTCGGGCCGGTCGCGACCAGCAACGCACCGATGGTCAGTGCGAGGTTCCACGGGACGCCGAAGGCGTACTTGACGGCGGCGGCGGTCCCCGCCAGCGCGATGAGTGCGCCGATAGTCACCAGGCGAACCGCGGCCTGTGGCGCCTCCTTGATTCGTTCTATCTTGAGGTGGAACGCTCCCTCGAAGACGATGATGGCGACGGCGATACCGACGATCGTCTGGAGGCCGCTCCCGAACGTCTCGGCGGTCAGAAGCTCCAGCCCGGGCTCACCCAGCGCGAGCCCGGCAGCGATGTAGAAGATGATACTGGGGACTTGGAGTCGACTCGAGAGCAACTGCGCGACGACGCCAATAGCGATGATACCCGCGACGAGCAACAGTAGCTGGGTAGCGGCCATCTACACTGCTGCCAACGGTGCTCCCGTGTATAAAACCCGTCATACGTCGGTCAGCGCGCGAGTGTGCTCACGCCGCGCGGTCCAGCATCACGAGCACGCCCCGGACGTTCAGCGCGACCTCCTCGCGGGCCTTGTGCTCGCCCCAGACGTCGGGCGTCTCGACAGTCTCGACGAAGTGGGAGACGACGGCCGCGTCGTCTCCGAGTTCGGCGCGCTTCTCGCGGACGGCGGTGACCCACGCGTCCAGCTTCTCGGCGTACTCGTCGAGCCGGTCGCCGGTCGGCTCCGTCCCGAAATGCGCGTACAGCAGCGTCTCCGGGTCTATCTCCCGAATCGTCTCGACGTCCGCGAGCGCCTGGTCGAGGTCGAAGTTCACCGGCGGGCTCGTCACGCTGACCTCGTCGGCCGAGGGGGTAAACAGGCCCGCGGCGTCGGCCGTGAACACGCCGTCGATAGCGGGGTCGTGGAAGACGACCTGGTGGGGCGCGTGACCCGGCGCGTGGCGGGCTTCGAGGCTGTGGTCGCCGAGGTCGATCACGTCACCGTCTGTGAGTTCGACGATTCGCTCCTCGGGCACCGGCTCGGGCTCGGCGTAGTACTGCACCTGGTCGCCGACGGCCTCTTTCGTCCCCTCCCAGAGCCGCGTCGGGTCCGCCAGGTGGGGCGCGCCGATTTCGTGGACGTAGACGGTCGCCGACGGACACTCCTCGACGAGATAGCCCGCGCCCCCCGCGTGGTCGAGGTGGACGTGCGTGAGGGCGATGACTTCCAGGTCCCCGGGTGCGACGCCGACCTCGGCCATCGCATCGAGGATGGTCTCGTAGCGGGCGCCGATGCCGGTGTCGACGAGCGCCGGTCGTTCGGCGTCGACGATGTACACCGAGCCGTACTCCGCGACGTCGTACATCCCCGTGTCGACGTAGTGGACATCCGCACAGTCCTCGGCGTCGTACACGTCGCCAATTGCCATACCGAAAGGTGATTGCCTGCGTGGAAAACCGTTGTGCTCGGGGTGTCGACGAGCGTAGGGGCGTTTATATCTCTGTGACTGGAACCCGTAGCAACGGTCGTGGGCGAGCGTAGACTGGCGGTGAGACGGACGTGGAGTGCGGTCTGTGGGAGCGCTGCGTGCGTGCTCTCCGTCCTGACCCGGACGGAGCTCCGCTTTCGAGGCCGAGTCCCCGAACTCGGCGGCCGCCCTCGTCCCGCTCGGGGCGTTCTGGCCGTCGTCCCCGGCCCCGACACACGACCGCTCCAGTCGCCGTTTGCTGCGAGGACCGACACGCCTAATTTCGCCCGTCGAGAACCGTCGACCATGTTATCGAGACAGTTCGTCCGGGAGAACCCCGAGACGGTCCGTGACGCCATCGAGCGCAAGGGCGTCACCGGCGTCGACCTCGACGAGGTCCTGGCTATCGACGAGGAGTGGCGCGAGCTGAAGGCGAAAGGCGACGGGCTCAGACAGGAGCGCAACGAGGTGTCCTCGAAGATCGGCAAGCTCAAACAGGAGGGCGAGGAGGAGGCCGCACAGGAGGCTATCGACCGCTCCAGCGAGCTCAAGGACGAACTCCAGGAGATAGAGGACCGCGCGGACGAACTGGAGGCCCGGCTCGAAGACGCGCTGCTGGAACTGCCGAACGTCCCCCACGACTCGGTGCCGACGGGCGAGGACGAGAGCGACAACGTCGAGCGGTCGCGCTCGGGCTTTTCCGACCTGCGGGAGCTGCCCGACGAGGTCGTTCCCCACTACGACCTCGGCGAGGAGCTCGACATTCTGGACTTCGAGCGGGGCGCGAAAGTGTCCGGCGGCGGCTTCCAGTTCGTCAAGGGCGAGGGCGCGCGACTGGAACACGCGCTGGTCCAGTTCATGCTCGACCTCCACCGCGAACAGGGGTACTCGGACGTGCTGCCACCCATCCCCGTCAACTCGGCGTCGATGGAGGGGACGGGGCAACTCCCCAAGTTCGACGAGGACGCCTACCGGGTGGGCCGGCGCCAGGACGACGACATCGACGAGGACGACCTCTGGCTGCTGCCGACGGCGGAGGTGCCGGTCACCAACATGTACCGCGACGAGATTCTGCTGGACGACGACCTCCCGGTGAAACACCAGGCGTTCTCGCCGAACTTCCGCCGAGAGGCCGGCGAACACGGCACCGAGACCCGCGGATACGTCCGGGTCCACCAGTTCCACAAGGTCGAACTCGTCAACTTCGTCCGGCCCGAGGACAGCTACGACCGACTCGACTCGCTGCTCGACGAAGCGGCCGCCGTGCTGGACGAACTGGAACTGCCCTACCGCGTCCTCGATATGTGTACCGGCGACATGGGCTTCACCCAGGCCAAGAAGTACGACATCGAGGTGTGGGCGCCCGGTGACGACATGGACGACGGCCCCGACGTGGGCGGCCGCTGGCTGGAAGTCTCCTCGGTGTCGAACTTCGAGGACTTTCAGGCCCGACGGGCCGGGCTGCGCTACCGGCCGGAACGCCACGAGTCCGCCGACTACCTCCACACGCTCAACGGCTCCGGACTGGCGGTGCCCAGAGTCATAGTCGCTATCCTGGAGTACTACCAGAACGACGACGGGACCGTGACCGTTCCGGAGGCGCTACGGCCGTATATGGGCGGACAGGAACGCATCGAGGGGTCGGCCCCAATCGGCGAGAGCGCTGTCGGGTCGGGCAAGCGCGAGTGATCAGTCGTCGGCCATCGCGCCCCCGACGGCGCGTTCACAGAGATACCTGACCTGCGGAAGCGTCGCCGGCGGGAGTTCCTCGGGGTCGGCCCAGTGCGACTCGAAGACCCCCTCTTCGGGGTTCGGAGCCGGTGCCGAGAGCAGCGAGCAGTCGAACACCGTGTACACCGACACCGTCTCGTCGAAGCTGTCGTGAGCGTACCAGAACGTCGACACCCGACCTTCTATCTGTGCCCGACAGTCGAGCTCCTCGACCAGTTCCCGACGCAGTCCCTCGGTCGGGGTCTCGTGGGCGCGGACACCGCCCCCCGGGAGCGTCCAGAACGGCGAGCCGTCGCCGTGGCGCTCCCTGACCAGCAGTACCGCGCGGTCACCGGTCACGAGTGCCTTCGCTCCCGTTCGCGGCTCGAACCGACCGGTCAGTGCCTCGCTCGTGGCTTCCTGTCGCGACGCGGACCCGTTCACCATGGACACGTCTCCGGTCTGTTGGACATAACTACACGGCACCTAACCGCTGGTCGAATCCGCCGGCCGGTCGTGGTATGGTGTCGATACACGTGATAGCCAGTGCCTACTGTCGCGGACGGGCCGATATATGTTTTGTCCCCGCTCACCGGGTGTACGTCTCGACGCGTTCGATGCGCTCAGCGGCGAACTCGAAGACGTCGACGAAGCCGACGATGCGCTCGCCGTCGGCGTCCAGCAGGCGACCGCGCACTGCGACCCCGTCGTCGTCCCGGTACACCGCGTCGACGGGATGTGTCGTGTCGGTCTGGGGTCGCTCCTCGCGCATGAACCGGACGAACCGCTCGCGCCCCTCGATTGTGCGGTCGGGTCGGTCGTGGCGAAAGCCCCCGGCGAGCAGCGTCGAGAGCAGTTCGTAGTCGCCCTCGTCCAGCGCCCGGTAGTAGGCCCTGGCCCGGTCGGCCGGCGCCGTCGGCGGCTCACTCATCCGCCGTCGATTCCCCCCGAGAGTCGTGCAGTTCGAGCGTCCCGTCGTCCTCACCCTCCGCGGTCGAGCCTTCGGCTGCCCCAGCGGCAGGCTCGTCGTCGTCTCCGGGGCGGCCGTCGTCACGCGGTCCAGCCCCGTCGCCGCCGGCAGTGACCTCGGGACCGAGCGGGTCGGGGTCGGGCTCCGCCAGCTCGAACGCGCTCGGCGCAGTCGATTCCTCCCCTTCCTCCGAATCTGTCACCGTCGCCCCGTCCTCTGCGTCCGTCTCCGTCGCCCCGTCCTCCACATCCGTCTCCATTACCCCGTCCTCCGCGTCCGTCTCCGCCGGGTCACCCGGCATGTCCAGCCCCGTGTCGTCATCGCGGCCGGACTCCTCGTCCGGCTCGCCGTCGGACTGGTCTCCACGCACCTGTGGTGTCGCATCGGCCGGTTCGTCCGCGGTCCCGTCGGGGTCCTCGCCCATCGGCGGCGCGTCGACAATCGCGGTCGGCTCCTCGGTCACCTCCTCGACCGTCGGTTCGGATTCGGGGTGGTTGGCGGCCAGTTCGGCCTGAATCTCGGCCAGTTCCTCGTCGTCGATATCGTCGTCAACGGCCGCATCGTCGTCGATATCGTCGTCGACCGCCTCACCGTCGAGACCGTCCAGCTCGACCTCGCCTCCGGACAGGTCCCCGTCTGCCGTCTCGCTGTCCACCGCCTCGTCGGTGTCAGCCATCTCCTCGTCGATATCGACCGCCAGCGCGGCGTCCTCGACCTCGGTCTCGGTCGGGAGAACGCTGTGGTCGTCGGCGTCGTCTTTCTCCAGATCCGTCACGTCCGGGGGCCACTCGTCGTCCGGGTCCGGGGGCTCGATATACTCCCGTACCGTCGCCAGCGGCATCTCGGCGTCGTCCCGGAGCTGCTGGCCCTCGGTCCCGCTGCCACTGGAGTAGGCGCTGGCCGACCGGACGAGCCAGTCGGCGGCCTGCCACAGCGCCGTGGCCTTCTCGTTCGAGTCCTCGTAGACGGGAGCCAGCGACTCGTCGTCGACGAACCGGACCGCGGTGTCGAACTGGTCTGCGGCCTCCTCGAACTCCTCGCGGGCCTGCTGGAAGTCGTGCTGGGCCATCATCCACTCCGTCTCCCGGAAGCGGTCCATCGCCGACGTGAACGCCCGGCGGCCCTCGGTGTAGTGGGCGTGGCCGACCCGATAGCGGGCGAAGGCGGTGTCGTCGCCGCCGGTCTCCGCCAGCGCGTCCTTGAGCTCCTCGACGCGTGGCAGCTCGGTCATGTCGTCGGTGCTCCAGCTGTACTGGACGGTGCCGTCGTGGTCGACGACGGCGACGGCGCGCTCCAGCAGCTGCTGGCCGATGTCGTCGACGAAGTCGATATCGTACCGCTCGGCGACCTCACCGTCCGTATCGGCCAGCAACGGCACTTTGAGGTCGTAGCGCTCGGCGAAGGCGCGGTGGCTGTACACCGAGTCCGGGCTGATGCCGAGGATGGTCACGTCCTTCTGCATCGTAAAGAGGTCCAGTTCGTCCAGGTCACACGACTCCTCGTCACAGGCCGGGTTGAAATCCGCGGGGTAGAACGCGAGGATGACCACGTCGTCGCCCAGATACTCCGCCAGCGCGACGCGGCGCTTCTCACCGTCGACTAGCGCCGGCAGCTCGAACCCCGGTGCGGTCGCCCCCTCTGAAAGCACAGCCGGTAATCGAACTGTCAGTACTTAAGAGTGGGTGCGAAATCGAGTCGAGAGGGCGGTTTCACCGCCGCTGGGCGGTCCGTGACGGTGTACCGAGCGCCTTTTGCCCGCCGCCGCGGTAGGGCCGCTGTGGAACTGCACGTTCGCTACGAGGGCGACGACGACCCGAAGAAGTGTAGCGCCCGGAAGCTCGCCCGGTTCGACCTGACCGAGCTCCACCGAGCGACCCGCTCGACCCCGCCGGGCATCGTCCTCAACCCCTTCGCCGAGCAGGCGCTCTCACCGGCCGACGCCCCGACGGCGGGCGACGGCGCCCGACACGACCGGCTGGTCGCGCTCGACTGCTCGTGGGAGACCGCAAAACGGGAGGCGTTCGACCTCGAGGGCGTCCACCGGTCGCTCCCCTTCCTCGTCGCGGGCAACCCGGTCAACTACGGTACCCCCTTCCAGCTGAACACCGTCGAGGCCTTCGCCGGCGCGCTCTGTATCCTCGGCGAGCGCGCACACGCCGAAGAGATCCTCTCGAAGTTCTCGTGGGGCCACACGTTCCTCGAACTCAACGAGGAACCCCTCGAACGGTACGCGGACTGCGAGGACTCGACGGCCGTGGTCGACGTACAGGACGACTATCTCGTCGAGGAGTGACGCTATCGCGCCGTCGGTTCGAGCAGCCCCGCGTCACAGTACGGACACGCGTGCCGGGCGTGGGCTTCGAGTTCGTCTTCTATCCTCGTGCCACAGGCTGGACAGTACATGCGAGACAGTAGCACGACGGCGGTATTGTAAATTCGCCTTCATCTCTCAGGTCGGGCCGAAGCCGACACCGATACCGCGCGGGTCGGCGGGGGCCGCGAGCGGGCTGCTCGGCAGCCCCGTGGCGGCCTCGGGGTCGTTGTACCCGCCCGGCGCCACGTCGTTGGGCGCATCGGCATACCACAGCGAGGCCAGCGCCTGAACGTGGTCGCGGCCGACGCCGAGCTCGAACTGGCCGCCGCCGTAGAGCTCGATACCCTCGCGCTCGCAGTAGTCGATAGTCGAGAGCACCGACTCGACGGTGCTACACCGGGACGGTTTCATGTTGAGGACGGCCGGCTCGAACGGCAGCGCCTCGATACTCTCGACGCCGGTGATAGGCACGTCCCACGTGACCCGGTCCTCCCGCCCGTCGAAGACGGGCCGTGTCGCTTCGGTCAGCTTCGGGTCCTCCAGCAGCGCCTCGGGCAGTGCGTCGGCGACCCGACGGTAGAAGTCGGCGTCGGGGTCGTGGCTGAGACTCTCGTCCTCGTAGAGGCCCTTGAGGTCGAGGACGCGCACGTCGTAGTCGGACAGCGACGACAGCAGGTCCTCGCCCCAGTCCGGCGTCGGGTCGAGCTTGAACGCGAGGTCGTCGTGCACCGCCAGCAGGGAGTCGAGCCGGTCGGTCGTCGGGGGCTGGTCGCTGTCGGGGCTCGATAGCCGCGTCGAGACGACGAAGTCGACGGGGTCGTACGCGCGGTCGAGCGCCGCGCCCAGACTGGTGTCGGCCTGCTTCAGCGCGAGGTCCAGCGCCGCGCTCTCGAAGCCCCAGCGCCGGTAGTGGCGAAAGCGCTCCTCGTCGGGCGGCTCGGGCCAGAGGTCTGCGTCGTCGAGGGCGGCCGAGAAGGAATCGAACGTGTACTCGCCCGCGAGGTCGACCGCGTGGTCGACGACGGCGTGGTGGGCCGCGTTCGTGTAGGTCACGTCCTCGCCGCGGCCGGTTTCGCCGCCGCCCGAGAGGGAAATCGTGGTCGTCGCCCGGTCGAACCCGGACGACGTCGCCCGCTCGCGCATTTCGAAAGCGGTGTCTTCGACGGTCAGTGGCAGGTCGGCGACGCGGTCGTACATACCCGACAGAGGGGCGCCAGCCTAAAAAAGCGCGGCCAAGCGCCGGTGTGCCGGGCGACCGTGACAGCGGTCGGAGACGGTACGGGTCGGAAACTCAAACTTTAAACGCCCGCACAGGCAACCGGCACCCATGGCCAGCTTCGAGAAAGCGTCAGACCGGATTCTGAACAAGCAGATCTGCATGCGATGTAACGCCCGCAACCCACAGCGCGCCCAGCAGTGCCGGAAATGCGGCTACGGTAACCTCCGCCCGAAGGCCAAAGAGACCCGCAGCGCCTGATTCTGCGACCCCGTCGCGTTTTCGGCTCCCGGTCCCACAGTGACGACGCTCGCCGGCCGCCCGGTCGGGACCGGCGATACCGGGACTATTCGTTCGGATACTTCGGCTCGCGGCGCTCGGCCCGCTCCAGCGCCCGCTCGACGATACTGCGAACGTCGCCGTGGAAGACGCCGCCGTGGCCCGAGTACATCCCCTCGACGCCCTCGGGCAGCCGGTCGAGCAACTCGCGGATGCTCTGGATTTCGCGCTCGCGGGACTGGCCCGGCCGGTCGGTGCGGCCGAAGGAGCCGCCCTCGAAGGCCCCGTCGTCGTGGACGACCACGTCGCCCGAGAAGAGCGACCGCTCGGAGACCAGCGAGACGTGGTCGTCGGCGTGGCCCGGCGTGTAGACGACCTCGCAGGTCTCGTCGCCCACGAGCACCTCGTCGCCGTCCGCGAGCGCGTGGTCGCGGCGCGGATGCTCGGCGTACGCGTACAGCTCGGCGTCGAACGCGTCGAGCACTGCATCGAGTTGCTGGACGTGGTCGCCGTGCTGGTGGGTCAGGACGACGGCGTCGACGGTGTCGGTGTGTTCGCGGACGGCGTCGACGACGCCCTCCCACCCGCCCGCGTCGACCAGCGTGGGCCGCTCGCCGGTCGCGAGGTAGGCGTTACACGTGAACGTCTCTGCGTCGGCCGTGACGTTGTGGACCTCCATGCTCGAACCGTGTGGTGGGACGCGCTTGAGTGTCTAGGACTGGGCGGAGCGGACTGCCCGTCTGTGGACCGCTCCGTCTCGAACGATACCTGCTCGCTAGCAGTAGATGAGACTGCCCTGTCTTTCCACAGCCCGAAAGCCCTCGGCTGCTCGCTAGCAGTAGATGAAACCGCTCTGTCTTTCCACAGCCCGAAAGCCCTCGGCTGCTCGCGGGCGCTGTGACGGATACCTCGCTTCGCTCGGTAGTGCCGCCACAGCGCCCGCGACCCGCCTCGCCCTTTCAGTCCGCCAGGGACAGCAGCGGCGAGCGCGACAGAGCGCGCTCGCGGATGTGACCACCACCCCTCCCCGGTCGCTCGCGGACGCGAGCGACACGCGTCCTGACCGCACAGCGGCCGGGAGCGAGTGGGCCGGCAGTGCCGGTCCGGAGTGACCCGGGGAAGGGCAGGTTCGCGGTGCAGTCCCTGGCGGACTGGAAGGGCGAACCCGGTCGGGGGGGGGGGGGGGGGGGGG
>NZ_JAMQON010000003.1:300000-434022 GCF_031624395.1 Halomicroarcula saliterrae | reverse complement strand
CCGAACCCGGTCGGCGCGGCTGCGCGGGCCCTATCCGAGCGCTGCGAGGATATCCCGCACAGCCGCGCCGAGCGGGTGAGGGCTTCCAGAGTCCCAGTGTGAGCAGATGCGTGGCCGAGAGTAACGAGCCGGGTCGAGCGGCTGAGGGCTTCCGAGTGCCACAGACGGAGCGAGTTGCTATCAACTGTTACGAGAGCAAACGCCAACTTAACACGAGCCACACCCGAAACACGTTCATGCCATCAGTTACGGTCTGGAACGAGTACATCCACGAGCGCGAGGACGACGCCGTCGCCGACGTCTACCCCGATGGAATCCACACGACCATCGCCGCGGCGCTGGCCGAACGGGGCCACGACACCCGGACGGCGACACTCGACGAGCCCGAGCACGGGCTCACCGAGGCAGTCCTCGACGACACCGACGTGCTGGTCTGGTGGGGCCACGCCGCCCACGACGAGGTCGCGGACGAGGTCGTCGACCGGGTCGTCGACCGCGTCAACGAGGGGATGGGGCTGCTGGTCCTCCACTCCGCCCACGCCTCGAAGCCGTTCAAGCGCCTGCTCGGGACGCCGTGTGACCTGACCTGGCGCGAGGGCGACGAGCGCGAGCGGCTCTGGATTACGGACCCCGGCCATCCCATCGTCGACGGGCTGGGCGACGCCATCGTCATCGAGGAGACCGAGACCTACGGCGAGCCATTCGGCGTGCCCGAACCGGACAGCCTCGTCTTCACCTCGTGGTTCGAGGGCGGCGAGGTGTTCCGCTCCGGCTGTTGCTACCGGCGGGGACGCGGCCGGGTCTTCTACTTCCGGCCCGGCCACGAGACCTATCCCATCTACCACCGCGAGGACGTCCAGCGGGTGCTCGACAACGCTGTCGAGTGGGCTGCGCCGGGTGTGGGGGCCGACGCCCACGCCGGCAACCGGAACGTCGAGGCGCCCGAGTCCCGGTAAGCCGACCCGCAGGACGCCGATAGGTTAGCCGGAGCCTATCGGAGCTTTCGCGCGTGTCGCATGCGCGCACACGCGAACGCCGTCCCGCGAATCCGCCGAGTGATTTTTTACCATGAAGTACATAGTTATTCATGCAATGGGGTTCGGGAGCTACGACGAGTCAGAACAGGAAAACCAGGAGTACGACACAGATTTCGACGACGACGATGGGCTCGACACCGAGGGGGAGACCCATCAGGGGGACGTCGAATATGAATTCACCGCGTCGAACGACGAGCTGCTCGACCGGCTCGAAGAGATGAAGGAGGACAAGAGCACGAACACGTGAAACCGGGGCGACGTGCACTGGGCATCGCAGCGTCGGACCGGGACGACCGGAGCCATCTCGCCGGGGCCGTCGTCCGCGCGGACCGCGTGGTCGACGGGTTCGGTTTCGGGACCTGCACCGTCGGCGGGAGCGACGCGACGGCCGCCGTCTGCGACATTTTCGACCGACTCGACCGCGAGGACGTCCAGTTTCTCCTGCTGTCCGGCATCGCCCCGGCGTGGTTCAACGTGCTCGACCTCGACGCCGTCGCCGACCGAACGGGACTGCCGACGCTGTCGGTATCCTTCGAGGTGTCGCCGGGCCTCACCGACGCCATCCGTGACGCGTTCGACGACGAGGCTGCCGTCGAGGACCGACTGGCGACCTACCGCTCCCAGCCGGAGCGCCGCGAACTCACCGTCAACGACGAGACGCTGTTCGTCCGCAGCGTCGGCCTCGCACCCGACGACGCGGCCGACGTGGTTCGGGCGTTCACCCCCGACGGCGGCCGCCCGGAACCGCTCCGGGTGGCCCGACTCGCGGCACGGGCCGTCGCCGAGAGCGAGTGAGCGCGGGTTCGCCGCGTCGTACCAGTACACTGGGGTTGCCTCCGGCCACCGTTCCGGCGCGAGGGGCACCTCCGGCTACCGTTCCGGTGGGACACCGCCGCACACTCGCAACCACTGCCCTTGATACGGAGCCGCACCAAGCCACGTCTATGGGTACCATGGACGGGCTGACGGTGACCGAATGCCGGCGCTGTGAGGCGCTGTGTGAATCGCGCTCGCAGATCGTCAACGGCGTCGGCCCGGCGGACGCGGACCTGCTGTTCGTCGGCGAGGGTCCCGGCGCCAACGAGGACGAACAGGGCGAGCCCTTCGTCGGCCGCAGCGGCGACGTGTTAGACGAGACGCTGCGGGAGGTGGGACTCGACCGCGGTGACGTTCGCATCACCAACTGCGTGCGCTGTCGCCCGCCGGAGAACCGCGACCCACACAAGGAAGAGCTGGCGAACTGCCGGGGCTATCTGGAGCAGGAAATCGAGCTGGTGGACCCCGAACTCGTCGTCACGCTCGGGAAGGTGCCCGGCGAGCACCTCCTCGAACGGGACGTGGCCGTCACCGGCGAGGCCGGCGACGTGGCCGACATGACCGTCGACGGGAGCCCCCAGCCGGTGATGATATGTGTCCACCCGGCGGCGACGCTGTACGACCCGAGCCAGAATGAGACGTTCAGATCGACGCTGGAGAAGGCCGCAGAGTTTACTGACGGCGAGAGCGGGCAGAAGCGGCTGGGAGATTTCTAGGTTCATCCACCGCAGCAAGGGCTTCTGGCTGTTCGCGGTGTCAGTCAGTACAGGAGGCGATCTGACTTGCAGTAGCAACTCCACCGGAAACAAACTCACTCGTACTAGCCGCAAGTGCTGTCCGAAGGGGAAGCCACTTAGCCGGCCTTGGCGTATCCGGGGATATGAACGCCAGACAGACCACCGCGGAGGTGGTCGTCGTCGACTACGGGCTCGGGAACCTCCGGAGCGTGACCCGCGGCCTCGAACGCGCCGGGGCCGAGGTGACGCTGTCGGCGGACCCGGCGGAGTTCGGGAGCGCCGACGGCATCGTCCTCCCCGGCGTGGGGGCCTTCTCCGAGGGGATGGAGAACGCCGGGCCGTTCCGCGCGGCGCTGGAAGAGCAGGCCGCGGCCGGGACGCCGCTGTTTGGCATCTGTCTCGGGATGCAGATGCTGCTGACGACGAGCGAGGAGGCCGACCACGCGGGGCAGGGCGACGCCGAGGGGCTGGACCTCATCCCCGGACAGAACGTCCGCTTTTCCCGTGACCAGACGGTGCCCCACATGGGCTGGAACGAGCTCGACGTCCAGCGGGACCACCCGCTCGTCGAGGGCGTTGACAGCGTGGGGTCGAAGACCCCACGGGCAGACGGAACCGGTGGTTCCGTCGACAGGGACTACGCCTACTTCGTCCACTCCTACTACGCCGTGCCCGAGGACGACGACGCGGTCGTCGCCACCACCGACTACGGGACCGACTTCGCCTCCATCGTCGCCTCGGAGGCCGGCAACGTCTTCGGAACCCAGTTCCACCCCGAGAAGTCCGGCGAGACCGGGCTGCGGATTCTCCGGAACTACGTCGATTACTGCGTCGAACAGCGGTAGCGGAGCGTCGTACCGCACCGGAGGTGCAGGGATGCCCGACGGTGAGGTTCTTGTGTCGAGCGGGAGTTATTTCTACGTATGACCTCCGACGCGGAACCGGTGGTACTGCTGACCGGCGCCGGCTCCGGTATCGGCGCCGCGACGGCGCGTGCCTTCGCCGCTCGCGGGTGGACAGTCTACGCCACCGACGTGTCGACGCCGTTGCCCGAACGGGTCCGCGAGCGCTGTCGGACGCGGGAGCTAGACGTGACCAGCGACGAGCAGTGTCGCGCCGTCGCGGACGCCGTCCGTGCGGAGACCGGCGGTGTCGACTGCCTTGTCAACAACGCCGGCTACGCCGCACCGGGGCCGATAGAGGACGTGGACCCCGAGGTCGTTCGTGACGTGTTCGACGTCGTCGCGCACGGCCCACACCGACTCGCGCGGGCGGTCCTGCCGGAGATGCGCCGCGCCGGCGGCCGCATCGTCAACGTCTCCAGCGTGCTCGGGCGGAACGCCTACCCGGGCATGGGCGCCTACAGCGGCGCGAAGGCCGCGCTGTCGTCGATGACCGACGCGCTCCGGATGGAACTGGCCGACAACCCCGCCGTCCACGTCTCGCTCGTCGAGCCCGCGTGGGTCGAGACGACCTTCGCCGAGAACGCCCGCGGGAAGCTCGCCGACGACCGGACGGCCGACTACGACGCAGTGTACGAGGACTTAGAACGCGGCTGGGGGCTCGACGGCGGCCCGCTGGCGATGGCCCCCGAACGGGTCGCGGCGAGGATTCTCGACGCGGCGACCGAGGACGACCCCCGCGCACGCTACACGGTCGGCCGGCCCGCGGCGTTGCTGCGGTGGACCGAGCGGCTCCCAGCGTGGCTGTCGGACCCGGCGGTGCGCTGGTTCGGCCGACTGACGACGCGGCTGGCGCGGTGGTGGCGATGACCGCCGACGGCGGGAGCGTGACCCTCTCGACGGGCCAGACCGTGACGCTGCCCCTGGAGACGGCGGCGACAATAACCGGCGTGACGATGCCCGCCGACAGCGCCGCCGTCGCCGAGTTGCTGCCCGATGGGCTCCGGCCGGTTCGGCTCACCCCGCGGCGGGCCACCGTCACCGTCCTCGCCGTCGAATACCACCGCATCGGCGACGATGCGATGCGCCCCTACGACGAGCTCGCGGTCGTCCTGACGGCGACGCCCCGGCCGTCACCGCGCCCGCTGGTCCCCCTCGCGACCGGGGAGTACGGCGGCTACGTCCACTCGCTCCCGGTGACGACCGAACCCGCCCGCGCGCTCGGCGACGAGGTGTGGGGATTCCCGAAGACGGTCGCCCGGATATCTCACCACGACGAGGGGTCCCGACGCACGACGAGCGTCGTCGAGGACGGCGACCACGTCGTCACCGTAGATATCGCGCGTCCGCGGACCTGGCCGGCCACCTACGGGACGACCAGCTACACGGTCCGGGACGGCGAACTCGAAGCGCTCCCAGTCAGCATGGCCGGCCGCTTCGGGGTCCGACCGCTGTCCCGCGAGTTCGAGGTCATGGTCGGCTACCACGACCGGTCGGCGACGCTGCGCGACCTCGACCTCGGCGACCGTGCGCTCGCCCGGTTCGCGTTCGAGGGCGAGGTGACGTACGGTGGCGGGCGGCCGGTTGGCTGAGGGCGGCGATTGGCGGCGCAGCCGGCGGTCGTGGTGGCCGTGAAGCGCGTTTCATCGCGCGAGGACGGGGACGGGCAGGCTGTCGCAGGGCGCATACCGCTCGCCGTCGGCGAGCGGTTTCACTTCACGCGACCGAGCAGCGCGAGGGAGCGTGAAGGGAGTTTTTAGCGTAGATTTTTGCAAAGGGGGGTTCCCGCAGGCCGACGGAGTCGGCCGAGGAAACCCCTGCAGTAAAAAGGTACTATAGGAAGTCACGAACGTCCGAGTACCACATGTCGTGGGCGTCGACGGCGTCGATGGCGTCGGCGATGCGGACGGCGATGGCGTGCCAGCACAGCTGCTCGGGGTCCTCGCGGTCGAGATTGTACTCGGCGTCGGCACAGCCACACTGGCCGTCCTCGACGATGTACTCGTCCGCGTGGCCGACGACGACCGTGAAGTCCCGGTACCGCTTGACGCGGCCCTCGCCGACGGCTTCGATGGCCTGGCGGCCGCGTTTGCCGTGGACGTCGACGATAGCGGAGACTAGCTCCGGGGTCAGCTCCCCGGCGTCCGCTAATTGGGCCACCCATTCCTCGACAGCGGTCACACGCTCGATACGGACAGCGCCGACAAAACAGCGTCGGCTCGGCCGGGTGACCTGATAGCTCCGGTGTGGCACCGGGATGGCGTCGGAGAGCAGTTGGCCGTTTTCAGCCGTGATTACTGGCCCGGAAGCGTAAAACAGGCCCGAGACTCACGATGTGTCATGGCCGACATCCCGTGGCTCGCACTGGGGTCGTTCGGGGCGGGAGTCGGGTCGCTGTACGTGCTGGCACAGCTCAGAGCGCACTGGGACAAACCGGGCGCGCGGTGGTTCGTCGCGACCATCGCGACCATCACCGTCTGGTCGGTCGTCTACGGCGTTGCGCTGCTGGTGTCGAGGCCGTCCGTTCGGCTGGCGCTGGAGGCGACGACGTGGGTCTGTCTGCTGTGGCTGGGCTACTTCTTCCTCGCGTTCGCGCTGGGGTACACCGGCCGCCGGGCCATCCTCGAGAGTCCGCTGTTTCGCGGTCTCGCGGTCGTCCCGGGAGCGGTGTCGGTGCTCGCGCTGACGAACGGCGCACACGGGCTGCTGTGGACCGGCGCGCGGGTGACGGCGAGCGGGACGGCGTCGGTCGTCGAGACCGCCATCCAGCCGCTCGGCTATCTGTCGATTTTCGGCACGATGCTGTTCGTCGTGTTCGGGACGATGCTGGTGTTCGACACCGTGCTCAGCTACGGGCCGCTGTACCGTCGGGAAGCCATCGCGGTGGGGCTGAGCCCGGTTCCGCCCGGGCTGGCGGTGCTCGCCTGGGCGCTCGGCATCGGCCCGGCGGTGAACCTGACGACGCTCGCCTTCCTCCCGCATCTCGCGCTCGACGGCTACGCGTTCGTCCGCAGCGATATGTTCGAGTTCCATCCGGCGACCCGTCGGGCGGGCGAGCGGGCGGCCATCGACGACATCGCGACGCCGGTGGCTATCGTGGACGTGGCGGGCCGCGTCGTGAATCTCAATCCCGCCGCGGAGGCGATGCTCGGCGTCCCGAAGCGCGACGCTCTGACCGAGCCGCTGGACGGGCACGTCGACGGGGGCCGGTTCCGGCCGGGCGAGGACGACGACCGCTTCGGCGTCGAGAACAGCGGCCGCCGCCGGCAGTACAAGCTGCAACAGACCGAGCTCACCGACGGCGCTGGCACCCGGCTCGGCTACACCGTCGTCTTCCAGGACATCACCGACGAGATACGGCGGGAGCGGCGTCTAGAGGTGTTGAACCGGTTTCTCAGACACAACGTCCGCAACGAGAGCGTCGTCATCCAGGCCCGCGCGGAGCTGCTCGCGGACACCCTCGACGGGGAGTCGGCCGACCACGCGGCGACCATCGAACGGGCCGTCGACCGGCTCGTCGCCTCGGGCGATAAGGCCCGCACGCTCTCGGAGGCGGGGAGCGACGAGGCGGCGCTCGAACCCGTCGACCTGCGCGGGCTCGTCGAGGAGACCGTCGCGCCGCTTTCGGCCGAGTACGGCGGCACCGTGACCGTCGACGTCCCGGCGGACTGCACCGTCGAGAGCCAGCCGGTGTTGCTCGGCGTCGTCGTCGAGAACCTCGTCGAAAACGCCCTCCAGCACGTCCCCGACGCCGCGGTCACGGTGCGGGCGACAGTCGAGGACGACGCGGTCTCGCTCTCGGTCGCCGACGACGGACCGGGCATTCCGGAGCACGAGCTGGCGGTGTTACAGCGGGGCCAGGAGACCGCCCTCGAACACGGCAGCGGGATGGGGCTCTGGCTGGTCCGCTGGGCGACGACCTCGCTCGGCGGCGAGCTCTCCTTCGACAGGAGCGGCGGTACGACGGTGACGGTCCGGCTCCCAGTCGCGGCCGAAGCGACTGTGCGTGAGAAGCACTGACTCGCGGGCGTCCGAACGACTTAACGGCCGTCGCCGGCAGGAGTCGGTATGCGCGTCAGTGAAGGGCAGGTGACCGTCACGGTCCCCGAACAGCCCGACGCGGGGAAGGGAGCCGACGTGTTTTTCAACCCCGTCCAGGAGCTGAATCGAGACCTGACCGTGGCGACGTTGCGGGCCTACCGGGAGCGGACACCGCGGGTCGAGACGTATCTCGACGCCACCGCCGCCAGTGGCATCCGCGGCGTCCGAGCGGCGGCCGACGGCTGGGAGACGGCGCTGTGTGACGTGGACGACGACGCCGTAGTGCTGTGCCGGGAGAACCTCGACGCGAACGGCCTCGACGGCGAGGTCCACCACGAGAACGCCAACGTCCTCATGCACTCGGAGGCGTTCGACGTGGTCGACCTCGACCCGTTCGGGACGCCGATTCCGTTCGCCGACGCCGCGGTGCAGGGCACGAAACACCTGCTCTGTGTCACCGCCACCGACACCGCGCCGCTGTGTGGCGCCCACTTCGAGAGCGGCGTCCGCAGCTACGGCGCAGTGCCGCGAAACACGGAGTTCCACGCCGAGATGGGGCTTCGGGTCCTGCTGTCGGCGATGGTCCGGACCGCCGCCCGCTACGACATCGCCGCCCGGCCGATACTGAGCCACGCGACGAGTCACTACGTCCGCACCTATCTGGAGTTCGACCACGGGGCCAAGGTAGCCAACGACTGCATCGACGAGCTGGGCCACGTCTACTACTGCCAGCGCTGTCTCTGGCGGGAGGCGGAGCGCGGGCTCATCGCCGACGCCCCCGACGCATGCCCGCACTGCGACGAACACCTCCAGACCGCCGGCCCCATCTGGCTGGCCCGGACCTGCGAGCCGGCCTTCGCCGAGGCGGTCACCGACCACGTCACCGAGGAGATGGGGACCGCCGGGAAGGTCGAGTCGCTGCTTTCGACGCTGGCAGCCGAGCTGGACACGCCGACCCACTACGACCAGCACCGCCTCTGCAAGCGCTGGGGCCGCGGCGCCGAGGCGATGGACACCTTCATCGAGAAACTGCGGTCGGCGGGCTACGAGGCCTCGCGAACGCACTACGGCGGGACGACGGTCAAGACCGACGCCGACGTGGTCGAAATCCGCGAAGCGACCGCCGACTAGCGCTCCGCCGAGCCGCTGCCCCACCGCTGTATCGTCTCGACGACGGCGTAGGCCAGCAGATACACCGGCCGGAGGAAGTAGTTCACCATGCCGAGCAGGCCGAGCAGGCCGCCCAGCGCCTGCAGTTCCTCGGGCGAGGCCGCCGGCTCCAGAAGGAGCGGGAGCGCCGCGAGGACCGGGGCGAGCCACAGTGAGTCGAGCAAGCCGTCGACGTCGATTCCGAGGACCGGGCCGACGTGTGGCGTCGGACGGGTGAGATACAGCCCGACCGCCAGCGCGAGGAAGACACCGACGAGCACCAGCGAGGCCGCCGCGCCGGCCAGCCCGAGCGCGAGCAGGATAGCGGCGGCGACGAGACACAGCACCGTCACCTGCATCGTCCCCGTCCGTATGGCCGTCTCCATGTCCGGACCTCGCAGTGGCGGGTGATAAACTCTGTGTGGGAGTGAAACCCGCACACATCGCGGACGTCGCGGAGCTATATGTGGTGGCCGTTCGACAGCTACCTGTGAACCGGAATCGCGCCGTCACCGTGAGCCGGGACCTCGTCAGCGCCGTCCGGACCCAGCAGGTCTCCTTTCTCTCGGCCAGCATCGCCTACTACATGTTCGTCTCGCTGTTGCCGCTGCTGTTGCTTGGGCTCGCCGTCGCCACGTTCGTCGGGGGCGAGTCGTTCGCCGAGGAGGTGGTCGCCGCCCTCGGGACGGCGCTGACACCGCAGGCGGCGCGGCTGGTCGGGTCGGCGCTGACGAACGCGAGCGGTCGCGGCGGGGCGACCGCTGTCAGCCTCGCAGTGATGGTCTGGGGGTCGCTGAAGGTGTTCCGCGGCGTCGACACCGCGTTCTCGCGCATCTACGACACCCACGAGTCAGGGGGGTTCCTCGACAGCGTCGTCGACGCGGTGGCGGCGCTGGCCGGCATCGGCCTCGCGCTGGTGGGCTTTGCCGCCGTCGGTACGCTCGGCGCCGTCTTCGGCGTGGACGTGGCGCTCTCGGGACTGGCGCTGGTCCCGATATTCGTCGTGGCCTTTCTCCCGCTGTACTATCTGTTCCCCGACACGCAGATGACAGCCCGCGAGGCCCTCCCGGGGACGCTGTTTGCCGCCGTCGGCTGGACGGCGCTCGCGACCCTGTTCGGCCTCTATGCCTCCGTCGCCGGCGGGTTCCAGCTGTACGGCGTCATCGGCGGCGTCCTCCTGCTCGTGACGTGGTTCTACTTCGCCGGCCAGCTCCTGCTCGTGGGCGCCGTCCTCAACGCCGTGTTGACCGGCGGCACGGACCGGCAATTACAACACGAGTCCCTTCGAGGGTCCAACAAAGCGATGAGCGAGGAAGCCGACAGCGAGACACCGCCGCCGGACGGTGTCGACGACCTGACCGACGAGGAGCTCGAAAAGCTACGCGAGGAGTTCGAGGAGTTCCGCGACGACGTGGAGGACCGAACGCTCCACCGCGACGACGTCGAGAGCGACCTCAAGCAGTACGTCCGTCGACGGATGCGTCGGGGTCACGCCCGCGGCTGGGGCCCCTACGTCGTCCTGCTGTACGGGACGATAATGACGCTCGGCGCGTTCTACTACTTGCGGGGGCTGTGGGCCGTACTGGCGATGCTCGTGATCTGGCTCTCGACGCTGGGACTGTACGTCGTGATGGTCGTGGTCGGCGTCGGCCTGCAAGTCACGGGTCTGCCCGGCCGAGCGCTCGATAGGGTGCGCGACTGGCGTGGATGAACCGCGGCGTCGGCCTCACCGAGCTCCTCGCGGAGCTGCCGACCGCGGTCGCCGTCTGTTTCGCCGTCGTCACGCAGCTCGGGGACTTCTGGTTCGTCTCCACACTGAGCGTGCTGGCCTACTGGTTCGGGACTGTAACGCCGCGTCTGGGCGACGGACTGAGCCGGAAGCGGGGCGCAACGGTGCTCGCTCTGCTCGCCAGCGCCGCCGCGGTCTCCGTCTCCCTGAAAGTCCTCTTCGCGTTCCCGCGGCCGCCGAGCGCGGGGATGGTGGCCGCCGCGTCCGGCCTCCCGTGGCCCGTCGGGGCGTTCTACGAGTCGGTCGTCACCGGCCGGGGGTACGGGTTCCCGAGCGGCCACGCCACGACGACGGTCCTCGTCTGGGGCGGGCTCGCGTGGGCGTTGCAGGTCGGCACCCGGCGACAGCGCTACGCGGTCGCGGGAGGGGTCGCCGCGGTCGTCTCGCTGTCCCGGCTCGTCCTGGGCGTCCACTATCTCGTCGACGTCGTCGCCGGTTCGGCCATCGCGGTGACGGTACTGTGGTTCGCCCTGACGAAGCTCCGGACGCCGGCGCGAGTGTTCGCGTTCGTGACCGTCGTGGCCGCCGTCGGCGTCGTCGCCGGGGCGCTGACCCGTGACACCGCCGCCGCGCTCGGGCTGGGCGTCGGCGGGCTGGTCGTCTGGACGGCGCTGGACGAGGTCCCGGCACCGACCCGGCGGGGCGCGGCGGTCACGGCCGGGCTGGGCGGGCCGATGCTCGCTGCGCTCACCGTCGGTGTCCTGGCACTGGAGCCGCCGGACCCGGTTATCGGCCTGCTCACGGCCGTCGGGATGGGAGCGGTGCTGTCGCTGCCGCTGGTCGGTGAGCGCGTCGCGAAAAAAAGCCTGCGTGAGACCGCTTAGAACGTCTCGAGGTACTGGTCGAGCTCCCACTGGGAGACGTCGACGAGGTACTCCTTGTGCTCCTGTCGCTTCGCCTCGACGAAGTTCTCGTAGACGTGCTCGCCCAGCGCGCTGCTGACGACTTCGTCCTGTTCGAGCTCGTCGATGGCCTCGCCGAGGTTCTCGGGCAGCGTGGTGATGCCGTACTCCTCGCGTTTCTCCTCGTCGAACTCGTAGATGTTCTCGCGGACCGGGTCGTCGCATTCGAGGTCGCGCTCGATGCCGTCCAGCCCGGCGTGGATGAGCGCCGCGAAGGCGAGATACGGGTTACAGGACGGGTCGGGGAAGCGGGCCTCGATACGCGAGGCGGCCGGGGTGCGGGCGGCCGGCTTGCGGATGAGCGCCGAGCGGTTCCGGTCGGACCAGGCGACGTAGACGGGTGCCTCGTAGCCGGGGACCAGGCGCTTGTAGGAGTTCACGGTCGGGTTGGTGACGGCCGCGATGGCGGGTGCGTGGTCGAGGATTCCCGCGATGAAGCTCTGTGCGGTGTCCGAGAGGTTGAACTGACCGTCCTCGTCGTGGAACGCGTTCTCGCCGTCCTGGAACAGCGAGATGTGCGTGTGCATGCCCGAGCCGTTGATGCGCGGGATGGGTTTCGGCATGAACGTCGCGTGCAGGTCGTGTTCGGCCGCGATGGCGCGAACGACGGACCGGAAGGTGGCGACGTTGTCGGCCGTGGTCAGGGCGTCGTCGTACGTGAAGTTGATCTCGTGTTGGCCCTGGGCGACCTCGTGGTGGGACGCTTCGATGTTGAAGTCCATGTCCTCGAGGCCGTAGATGATGTCACGGCGGACGTCGGAGGCGAGGTCCTTCGGCGCGAGGTCGAAGTAGCCGCCGGCGTCGTTGGTCTTGGTCGTCGCGCGGCCGTCCTCGTCTTCCTCGAACAGGAAGAACTCCGGCTCGGGGGCGGCGTTGACGTCGTAGCCCATGTCCTCGGCGCGGTCGATGGCGTCCTTGAGGACCCCGCGGGGGTCGCCCGAGAACGGCTCGCCGGTCGACGTGTCGATGACGTCACAGATGAGTCGAGCGCTGGACCCACCCTCGACGTTCTCTCGCCACGGCAGGACGGCGAAGGTCGACGGGTCCGGGTCCAGACGCATGTCGGACTCCTGGATGCGGACGAAGCCGTTGATGGAGGAGCCGTCGAAGTAGATGCCCTCCGTGAATGCTTTCTCGGCCTGGTCGGCCGTGATCGAGACGTTCTTGATTGTACCGAGGATGTCCGTAAACTGAAGGCGCAGGAAGTCGACGTTCTGCTCATCGATTTCGTCGAGTACCTCCTCGGCCTCAGCGGAAAGTTCGCTTGTCATGCTTGGACATCGGGTAGGACCACTGCTACTACTAAAACCCTGCCGTTTTACGCAAGGATTTCGGCCTCCTCGGCCGCATTTGGACATTCGTAAAATTCTAATCCCCCGCTACCGTGAGTGGATGTAATGACGTACGAAAATCTCGACCGCAAGTTAGTGAATGCCCTTTTGGGGGATGGCCGCGCGAGCCTCCGTAGCCTCGGTGAAGACCTCGACGTGTCCGTCACCACCGTCTCGAATCACCTCTCCGACCTCGAGGACGAGGGCATCATCAACGGCTACACCCCGAAAGTCGACTACGACGCGCTCGGCTACGACGTGACCGCCATCATCCAGCTCAAGGTGGAGGGGTCGTCGCTCCCCGAGGTCACGGACAGCCTCCAGAGCCACAAGCAGATGATATCGGTATACGAGGTCACGGGCGACTACGACATCATCGCCGTCGGCAAGTTCACCGACACCGACGGGATGAACGCCCAGATCAAGGAGCTGCTCACCGACCCGGAGATCAAGGAGTCCAACACGTCCGTGGTGCTCAACACCGCCAGCGAGCACGAGCAGTTCGACCTCGACCTTCGGTAGCTGCCCGAGTGTCGGGGCGGGGGCCGCGTCGAACCAACGGGTTCTTGACTGACCAGTCAGTTAGTGCCGGTAATGAGCGATGGCGACGCCGCCGAAGAGATCATGTGTGCGACCCACCGCGCGCTGTGTGCCCACGGCTACGCGGACCTGACGATGCAGGACATCGCCGACGAATCGACCAAGAGCAAGGCCGCGCTCCACTACCACTACGACAGCAAACACGACCTGCTGTGTGCGTTCCTGGAGTTCCTCTACGACCGCTTCGTCGAGCGGACGGCCGACATCGAGGCGGCCGACCCCCACGCGGAGCTGCTGGCACTGGTCGACGTCGTCCTCCAGAAGCCCGAGAGCGAACCCGAGGGGTTCGAGACGGCGGTGCTTGAGATACGAGCGCAGGCGCCCTACGAGCCCGGTTTCCGTGAGCGCCTGAGCCGGTTCGAGGAGTATCTGGTCGCGGAGTTCACCGAGGTGCTGGAGGCCGGCATCGAGGACGGCACGTTCGCGGCGGACGTCGAGCCGGCCGACACCGCGCGCTTTCTGGTCACCGTGTTGACCGGGGCCTCGACCGAGCGGGTCACGGTCGGCCGCTCCGTCGAGTGTACCCAGCGGATGTTGCGGTCGTACATCGAGCGACACCTGCTGGCCGAGCAGCGGGAGGGTATCGAAGCGTGACCGCGCGCCGCCGGGTCCGCGCCCTCGCCCAGCGGCTGGGCGGGCTGTTCAAGGGGAAGGACGAACTGGAGCTGACGAGCGGTCCCATCGGGAAGCCGCTGCTGTTCCTCTCCTTTCCCATCGTCATCACGAACCTGCTGCAGGTAGCGTACAACCTCGCCGACACCTTCTGGCTCGGCCAGTACAGCACGACCGCGCTCGCGGCTATCTCGTTTGCCTTCCCGATGATATTCCTGCTCATCTCCCTCGGGATGGGGCTGTCCGTCGCCGGGAGCGTCCTCGTCGCCCAGCACACCGGGGCCGAAGAGCCGGACAGAGCCGAGTACGCGGCCTCCCAGACGCTCACGTTCGCCGTTATCGCGTCGGTGCTGCTGGGGACGGCCGGCTTCTTCTTCGTCGAGGACTTCCTCAGCGTGCTGGGGGCCTCCGACCAGGTGCTCCCGGGCGCGACCGGCTACCTGCAGGTCGTCTCGCTGGGACTGACGACGATGTTCGGCTTCTTCGTGTTCATCTCGCTGATGCGGGGCGCCGGTGACACCGTCACGCCGATGCTCGTGATGCTGGGGACCGTCGTGTTGAACATCGTCATCGACCCGTTCCTCATCTTCGGCTGGTGGCTGTTCCCGGAACTGGGCGTGGTCGGGGCCGCCGTCGCCACCGTCTTCTCGCGGGGGCTGGCCTTCGCCGTCGGCATCGCCATCATGCTGCGTGGCGACCACGGCATCCAGATCAACCCGCAGGATATGGTCCCCGATTTCACCTACCTGAAGAAGCTGCTCGCCATCGGCGTCCCCGCCTCCATCGAGGGGACCGGCCGCGCGCTGTCGGTCAACGCGATGCTCTTTATCGTCGGCACGTTCTCCGTGACGGTCGTGGCCGCCTTCGGCGTCGGCATCCGCGTGTTCTCGCTCGTCTTCATGCCCGCCATCGCGATGGACCGCGGGGTCGAGACGATGACCGGCCAGAACCTCGGGGCCGAACGCCCCGAGCGGGCGGCCGAGGCCAACCACTTCGCGGCGAAGGTGTCGTTCCTGCTGTTGTCGGCGCTGGGCGTCGTCACCATCTTCGCCGCGCCGACCGTCGTGAGCGTCTTCAGCAACGACCCCGAGGTCGTCCGCATCGGCGCCGAGTTCCTCCAGTGGGTCGCGCCGACCTTCGGCTTCATCGGCATCGTCCGGGCCTACTCGGGCGGCTTCCGCGGCGCGGGCAAGACGCTCACGTCGGCGGCACTCGCCGTCACGATGCTCGGCGTCGTCCGCCTGCCGGTGGCGTGGGTCGCCTCCCGCGCCGTCCCGGCGCCGGCGTGGCTCGCCTCGGTGCCGCTGCCGTCGTGGCTCGGCGGCCCCCTCGCGACGCCGTCGTGGGTCGTCGGCCCCGTCACCGACGTCCTCGCGTTCTCGCTCGCCGAACAGGGCATCTGGCTCTCCTTTGGCGTCTCGAACGTCATCGCAGCGGTCATCGCCGTCGCCTGGTTCACGCGGGGCAGCTGGCGCGAGGCCGACCCGCGTGGCGGCCCCGAGGCGGCCGTCGCCGACGACTAGACGAGCAGCCCCGCTTCCAGCGCCGCGACGAGCGCCGTCACGGTGAGGGCGCTCACGACCGTCGTGACGAAGACGGTCGCACTGGTGAACTCACCGGGCGCGAGCCCCTCGCCCGCGGCGCTGAACGCGCCGACGAGGATGATAGTCGTCACGCCGGTCGGCGTCGCCAACAGCAGGACGACGGCCCGCGCGACCGTCGGATTCCCGAATCCGACCAGCAGCACAGCACCGCTGGCGACGACCGGTGCGAGCAGCAGCCGGAGCCCGCTGGCCACGCCGACCGGGCGGAGCGTCCCCGCCACGTCGACGCCGGCCAGCTGGATACCGAGGATGAGCAACATCACCGGAATCGAGGCGTTGCCCACCAGTTCGAGCGTCTGCATCAACGTCGAGTCGGCCGGCGGGACGACCCCGGCGTAGCGCGCCACCAGCGCGACGGCGACGGCGTACACCAGCGGCACGCCGAACACCCGTTTCATGTCCGTGAGCGGGTCGTTCTCGCCGCCCCTGGCCGCGATGTAGATACCGACCGTATACAGCATGACGGCCTGCAGAGCGGTGACGAGGACGGCGACGCTCCGACCCGTGGGCCCGAAGACGAAGTCCGCGAGCGGGATGCCGTAGTTGCCAGTGTTCGGGAAGACGGTGACGAGGACGAACGCGCCCAGCATCGGCTCGGTCTGACCCGTCAGCCGGCCGATTCCCTCGCCGACGGCGAGCATCACGACGGTAAAGAGGGAAACGGCGCCCACGATGCCGAGGATGGTCCCGCCGGTCAGCTGTGAGGTCGCCAGACTGTGGACCACGAGCGCCGGCGCGAGCACGTACACCGTGACGGTGTTCAGCGCGTCCGCCTCGACGTCCTCGAACCGACCCAGCGCGTAGCCGACGGCCGCGACTGCGACGATGGGGAGGATGGCGGTCGCGAAGATGCCAAGCAGCGACACTGGTGGGCGTCACGCGGCGACGGACAGAACAGTTTCGACTCGGGCGCGGGCGGTCTCCGCCGCTCTGCCCGGCTGGTGTTTTTATGTTCGACAGCGACGAACGGCGGAACATGACAGTCGAAGAACTCGAACCGTTCGGGATGCGGCGGATGGACGACGACGACATCGAGCGGACGCTCGAACGGGAGAGCGTCGGCGTGCTCGGCGTTCCGACCGAGGGCGCACCCATGCTCCGGCCGCTGAGTTACTGGTTCGACGGCGAGGACGCCCTCTATTTCGTCTACGTTCTCGGGGGCGAGAGCGAGAAGCGGACGCTGACGGACCGGGCCGACGCCGCGCAGTTCCTCGTCTACAGCGTCGACGCCCCGTTCAACTGGCGTAGCGTCCTGCTGACGGGGAGTGTCGAGGCGGTCTCCGCGGCCGAACGGGCGGCCCTCGAAGAGCGGCTGGACATCTCCTGGCGCCCCGACCTGTTCGAGCGGGCGGCGGAGTCGGAGACGACCGCCATCTATCGGTTCGGTATCGACGACAGAGCCGGTATCAAGCAACTCGAACTGCCGCCCGAACTCAGAGACCCCGATTCGGCGGGCCGCATGGAGTAGGCGGGTCGCGTCCGACTGCACCGCTCGGCCGCTGCCGCGCCGCGGGTCACCCCTGCAGAACGAGCACGACGCCGGCGACGAGCACCGCGACCGCAGCGCCCAGCCGCAGAGTGACCTGCTCGTCGCGCCGGGCCGCGACCACCGAGCCGAGCAGGACGAGCAGCGGGCTCGCGCCCAGCACCGGGGCCACGACAGAGACGGGTGCGCGAGCCAGCGCGGCCAGATACGCCACCAGATACACCGTGTTCGCGACGCCGGTGGCGACTGTCAGCCGGGTCGGCCGCGACGGCCGGTACCCCCGGCCGCGGAGCCGCCGCCAGAGGAGGTAGCCGCCGAAGCCGCCCGCGGCCGCGAGGACGCGGACCGTCACGCCGACGAGCGGCGGCGTCCCCTCGGCGAACCCGACCTTGGTGAAGACGGGGTCGACGCCGAGCAACAGCGCGGCCAGCAGGGGAAAGGCGACGTCGACCCACACCTGCCGCCCCGAGGCGGTCACCCCGCTGGCGCGCGCGTCACCCGACACGGCGGCCGCTCCCGCCACCAGCAGCCCCACGCCGACGGCGAGCGTCGCGGTCAACGGCTCGCCCAGCACCAGAACGGCCGAGCCAACGGCGACCAGCGGGAACGTCGACTTCAGCGGCTCCGCCCGGCTCGCCCCTAACCGGTGGATGCCGACGAACAGCGCGGCCCGCGCCAGCAGCGACCCCAGTACCCCAGCGACTGCGAAGGCGCCGACCGCCGTGGGTGTGAGGCCGAAGGTCGGGTAGTACAGGGCGACCGTCGCCGGGACGAGCACGAGCACGTTGACGGCGAACACGACGGCGACGAGGTCGGTGATAGACCGCGACTTCGCTGCCTGTCGGACCGCGATGCTCTGGCCCGCCAACCCGACGGTCGCGAGCACTGCGAGTCCGATGCCGAGTGGGTCGACAGCCATCTGTCCGGTTCGTGGCAGGTGCGTGTCGGGCTTGAGCCTGCTGCTTACCAACAATATGGTCGAGCGCCGGGCCGACGAAGCGAGGCAGGCCTCCTGTTGTGGCCGCCCGGTCGATGACCGACGAAACCGCGCGGGAGCCCATATTGGCATTACAGTTCAAGTATTTGAACAGCTCTTGACTCGTCGCTCTCCCTCGACAGGTGAAGCGGTCAGGGACCGTCGGCCCCGCCGCTCGTCCACCCGGACACCCCGCCGGCCCACGCGACGTAGACGACCATGTAACAGACGGCCGCCAGCAACCCACCACTGCCGAAATCCGAGAGCAGCGCGTCGGGGAACCACGCGAACCGGGACAGCAGGGCGAAGCCGGCGACGAACAGAACGATGGCTGCGCCGCGAGTGAAGCCGTCGAGGCCACGGAACCACTGCCCGATTCGGGCCCCGAGTGTGCTCTGTGACGCCGGGCCCAGCGCGACGGCGAACACCGCGAAGCCGGCCCACAGCGCCGGCCAGGAGACGACGTCGCCGCGGAGCACCTTCTCGGCGACGGTGCCGGTCACCAGCAGCGTGATACCCACCTCCAGCCACGTCGGCGGTCGGTCGGGGAAATACGTGCCTGCGTCGAAGACCGCTCTCATCGTTACTTACTCCTCACCGAGCGTGTCGCGCTTTCCCGTGTACTCCGAGTAGGACGGCCGAACCCTGGGGTCGACGCCACCCAGCGCGAGCGAGACGAGCGTGACCAGAACGAAGGCGGCGACGACGAACCACCCCGGCAGGACGCCCAGGTCCGAGAGACTGCTCGCGCCCTCGGTGGCGACGCGAGGTGGTGTGTGGAACACCAGCGCGTAGAACAGCGCCCACCACCCGACGTTGGCCGCCGGGGCGTCGAAGATGGGGCGTCGGCCACTCGCCGAGTCGCGCTCGACGGCGTACTGCGCGTGTCCCAGGACGAGGCCCCCGACCACCGTGGCAACGAGCGCGACGACCCACTTCGTGGGCTCCGCGAAGATACTCGTCTCCGCCACCGCTACCGCCAGTGCTCCCCCGACAAAGCCGGCGATTTCGACGACACTGTGTCGTTGGAGCCACATACTCGTCAATCGACTGTCGTTACTGATAGGTTTTGTGATGGGGGCTGGAAGGCACCCAACGCGGTCGCGACGAAGCGACCGCTCACCGGTGAAACGCGAAGAGAGAAGTCAGTTAGCGAGCGGTGCGGACTGCGGTAGGGCAGGTGTCCGCGGCCGAGGCCGCGATTTTTCGCCACGCTCGGTAGAGCGAAGCTCTACCGCAGCCCATCAGAAATCTTCGATTTCTGAGGACGTTTTTGCCGTGGAGGCGTGTCGAGCACCGTGGCGCTCGACCGCCGGAACGTGCAAAAAGCGGTCTAAGCCTCGCGGGTCACTACGTTCCCCGCTTGGCTGTTCGGAGACTCGCTTCGCTCGTCTCCTACATCATGCCGCCCATGCCGCCGCCCATGCCGCCCATGCCGCCGCCGGGCATGCCGCCTGCGCCGCCGGGTCCGCCGGGTCCGCCTTCCTCCTCGTCGTCGTCGCCGGAGCCACCTTTGAGGTCGCCCGCGGCGATGACGTCGTCGATGCGCAGGATCATCACGGCCGCCTCGGTGGCGGACTCGATGGCCTGGGTCTTGACTCGAAGCGGCTCGACGACGCCGTCTTCCTCCATGTCGACGACCTCGCCGGAGTAGGCGTCGAGGCCGAAGGTCTGGTTGCCGCTGTCGTGCTTGCTGCGGAGGTCCACGAGGGAGTCGATGGGGTCGTGGCCCGCGTTCTCGGCGAGCGTGCGTGGGATGACGTCGATGGCGTCGGCGAAGGCCTCGACGGCGAGCTGTTCGCGCCCACCGACGGAGTCGGCGTAGTCACGCAGGCCCAGCGCGAGCTGGGTCTCGGGGGCACCGCCGCCGGGGAGGACCTTGCCGTCCTCCAGCGTGGCGGCGACGACGCCGAGCGAGTCCTCGATAGCGCGCTCGACTTCGTCGACGACGTGTTCGGTGCCGCCGCGGAGAATCATCGTGACCGCGCGGGCGTCTTCGACGTCCTCGACGAAGATGCGCTCGTCACCGGCGATGTCTTTCTGGGCGACGGAGCCGGCGAAGCCGAGGTCGTCGGCCTCGATGTCGGCGATGTTCGAGACGATGCGGGCGCCGGTCGAGCGCGACAGGGCCTCGATGTCGGACTTCTTGGCGCGTCGGACGGCCAGAATGCCCTCCTGTGCGAGGTAGTGCTGGGCCATGTCGTCGATGCCCTTCTGGCAGATGACGACGTCGGCGCCGGTCGCGGCGATCTGGTCGACGTACTCCTTGAGCTGTTTCTCTTCCTGGTCGAGGAACTCCTGGAGCTGGTCGGGGTCCGTCACCGAAACTTCGGTGTCGAGTTCGGTCTCGGGGACCTCGATGGCCGTATCGAGGAGGGCGATGTCGGCGTCCTCGACGGCGAAGGGCATGTTGTCGTGGACGCGCTCCTTGTCGATGATGACGCCCTCGACGAGCTCGGACTCGTCGGTGGCGCCGCCGACCACGGTCTCGATCTGGATGTTGTCGGTGTCGACGGTGCCGTCGTCGTCGGCGACGGACTGGACCGCGCGAACGACGAGCTCGCCCAGCAGGTCCTTCGAGGACTCGGCGCCCTTGCCGGTCATCGCGGTGCCGGCGACCTTCTCGAGAGTCTCGGTGTCGTCGGCGTCGACGTCGATGGCGTTCTCCTCGAGGATCTCCTTTGCCTTCTCGGCGGCCTGTCGGTACCCCTGTGCGAGAATCGTGGCGTGGATGTCCTGGTCGAGGAGTTCCTCGGCCTTCGACAGCAGTTCACCGGCGATGACGACGGCCGTCGTCGTGCCGTCCCCGACCTCGTCCTCCTGGGTCTGGGCGACTTCGACGATCATGTTGGCCGCCGGGTGCTCGATGTCCATCTCGTCTAGGATGGTGACGCCGTCGTTCGTGACGACGACGGACCCGGAGTTGTCGACGAGCATCTTGTCCATGCCCTTCGGACCCAGTGTCGTCCGAACGGCCTCGGCGACGGCTGTGCCCGCCGTGATGTTCATCGACTGGGCGTCCTTCCCAGAGGTGCGCTGGGACTCCTCGGAAAGTACGATCATGGGCTGATTGCCCATCTGCTGTTGAGCCATAGTCACACGATGATTGAAAGTGATTCTATATAAAACTTGTGGTGGCGGGCGAATCACCGCGACACTGCGGCGCCGCTGTCCGGTGTGATACCGTTTGTCGCATCCTATTTATATACCGGCTACTGGGTCGTCAGTAGCCCATCCCGAACCGGCGGTGTCGCAGGTCGGGCGTCACCTGAATTCGGTCGATATCCTGCCCGGTCCGGTACCAGACGAACGCGGCGCGAGTGAAGAGCTCGCGACACTCGATGCGGACCTCGCGGGGGTTCCCGTCGGTCCGTTCGTGGATGTCCTCGATCGCTTCGCGGGTGAAGAGGTCCGGCGACTCCCCGCGGTACTGCTGGCCCCGGAAGTACGCCAGCGAGCGGGCGACGTACTCGGCGATGTCGTCCGGTGAGAAGGGGTCGATGTTCTCGTAGTATCGCAGGCGCGAGTCGAGGGTCCCGCGGATCTCGGCGACGCGGCGCTTGCCGTCCGGGGTGCCGGTGAGGAACAGTCGGACGCCGGCGTCGCCGGCCACCTGCAGCGGGGAGAGGAGGTCGGCGGTCAACACCTCTATCTCGTCGACGACCAGCAGCAGCGTCTTCCCGTCGGCACGCACCCGCCTGAGGACCTCGTGGACCGCCTTTTTCGCCTCCGCCGTCGCCCACGGAATGCCGTTGCGGACCTGCGAGTAGTGGCCCGGCTTGATCGAGTAGCCGGCCCCGTAGGCCGCCTCCAGCACCGTCTGATACATCGACCGGGCCGTCGTCTCGCGGGGGTTGTCCAGGTGCGTGACGACGAAGTCGTCGTGTTTCGAGAGGTCCCGCAGAACGATTTCGCGGAACGCGGATTTCCCGGTTCCGTAGGGGCTGACGAGCCCGATATGCTGGTCCTGTAACAGCCACGAGGTGACCTGATTCAGCATCTCCGTGTCGTGGCGGACGTACAGCGGCTCCGGCATGTGGTCGAGCCCCGCTTCCTCGGTGAAGGGGAGGTCCGTCACGTCGTCGGCCTCGCCGCCCAGCCCCTCGCCGAAGGCCAGCAGCCGCCCCTCGACCTCGTCGAGCTGGTCCAGCAGGATGCCCTCGTCCGCCGTCGAGCGGTCGCCCTCGTCGGCGCGGAGCTCTTCCAGCCGGTCCATCACTTCGGTGACGGTCTGGCCGCTCTCCGTCTCGGTGGTCCCGCCCGGACCGTCAGTGTCGTTCGCCACAGTTGTCCGTCGAAGTTGTTGACCGCTCTACGGGTTATATGTTACGCCCAGATACTGAAAAAACGCAGCAGGCGCCGAAGTGTCGGTTACGCGGCTACTTCGGTCGCCGGTCACCCCGTGAACTGGTGGTACTCCAGCCCCTTGTGTTTCATCTCGTTGTGCTTGCGTTCGAGGAACGAGTACACCGAGCCGTGGGGCGCCCCGTCGAGCAGCATCTCGGCGGCCTCACGCACCGCGTCGACCTGTTCCGGGCCGCCGATGATACCGAGCGTCGAGCCGTAGATGACGACGGCCGCGCCGGTCAGCTCCTGCATCAGTTCGCGCGTCCGGCCGCCTTCGCCGATGAGCCGACCCTTCTGTCGGCGGAGGTCGTTCTTGTTCCGGGCCGCGGCCTCGATGTCGATCATCTCGAACATCATCATGTCGTCGTCGAGCAGCGCCATCGCGTCGTCGGGCTTGAACCCGCGGCCGATGGCTTTCACGATGTCCGGGCCCTTCAGCGCCGTGACGGGGTCGCCGACGGACTCGACCTTGACGGTCCCGTCCTCGGAATCGATATCCAGACGCACCTCCGCGCGGGACTCTATCTCCCGCATCGTCTCACCGCCCTCGCCGATCAGCACGCCGATCCGGTCCTGCGGAATCTTCACGTGTTTCATAATATAGTTCCGGGTACGGGGTTCTGCCTGTTTAAGACTTCGGCGCTAGCATCGGCTGTGGGTGGGTGTGTCTGGGTGGGCGTCACCGGAACAAAAGCGGCCGTGAGCCGCTCAGCGGACGGGATGCAAGACAGCCAGAAAGCCCCGGTCAGTTGCACTTCCGCGACTCGCTGTTCGCTCGGTCCAGTGCTTGCATCGTCGGGGTTCGTGCAACTGACCGCCCTTTCAGTCCCGCCCGGTCGGCTGGCTCACGGGGCGGGACTGAAAGGGGCCGGACGCTCGGCGAGCGAGACGAAGCAAGCACTGCAGGAACGAGTGACGAAGCGCGCAGCGAGTCGCAGCCGTCGAGCGTCCGGGGGCTTTCTGGCCGTCAAGGACTGTCGTCTTCGGAGTAGTGGCGACGGGAGCAGAGCCCACATCAATCGTCGCTCGCACCAACAGCCGATTTCCTCGCCACGTCCCGCCACTTCCCGGTCCAGAACCGCCCCGTATTCACCGCCGCCTTCAGGTAGAAATCGCCGACCAGCGCGGCGAAGATTGCCGGCAGTCCCAGTCCCAGCCCCGGCGAGATGGCGACGCCCACCAGCGGGACGGTGACGACGAAGCCGGCGGGCAGTGCGAGCATCGCGACGGGGAGCCGGAAGCAGTAGCCGCCCAGAATCGTCCCGTAGAGCGGCCAGCGGGTGTCACCGGCACCTCGAAGGCTGCCCCGCATCGTCCGGGAGATCGAAAAGCCCGCCACGAGCAGGCCGAAGACGCGGACGAACTGGGCGGCGAGAGCGGGGTACTCGGTGCCAAAGAGGGAGACGATGGGGCGAGCGAAGACGACGAGGACGGCGGCGACGGCGAGCTGGACGGCCAGTGCGACCCGCAGCGTCTGCCAGCCGTAGTCCGACGCCGACTCCTCGTCGCCCGACCCGAGATGCTGGCCGACGAGCGTCGAGGCGGCCGTCGCGTACCCCCACGCGGGCATGAGCGCGAGCAACATGACGCGTCGGCCGATGGCGTAGGCCGCGAGCGTCGGCGTCCCGAGCACGCCCAGGATGAAGAGGAAGGGGAACCGGGCGAACGTCTGGAGGAGCCGCATCCCCGACAGCGGGAGCGCGACGCGGACGATTTCCCGGAGCAACGAGAGGTCGACCTGCGGCCCGCGGACGGGCAGCTGGACCGCGTAGCGACCGGAGGCGAGCAGCCCGAGGAAGATGGTCGCCGCGAGCGTGTTGGCGACGGCGGTACCCCACGCCGCGCCGGCGATGCCGAGTTCCGGGAACGGGCCGGGGCCGAAGATGAGGACGGCGTTGAGCGCGATGTTCGTCGGGAGCGTGAGCAGCCGGACGTACATCGGCGTGCGGGTGTCGGCGCTGCCGGCCAGCGCCCGCGAAGCGACCATGCTCCAGAACCGCGGGGCCATCGACAGCATCACGATGGAGAGGTAGGTCGCGCCGTAGTCGACGGTCGTCGGGTCGCCCGAGAGGACGCCGACGAGCGCCTCCGGGTAGAGCCACGAGACCAGCGTCAGGGGCGCCGAAATCAGGAGCGCCAGCCACAGCGACTGCTTGACCGCCAGGTCCGCACGGTCGGGCCGGTCGCTACCCTGGAGTCTGGAGACGACGCTAATCGTGCCCGAAGAGACCGCAAGCGAGAGCCCGAAGCCGACGAAGTAGTACTGAAAGCCCAGTTCCAGGCCGGCGATGGCGGCGTCGCCCAGCGCGATGCCGACCATGAGGAAGTCGGCCAGCCGCAACAGGATGCGGAGGCCGCCGGTGACCATCACCGGCGCGGCCAGGTCGGTCGCCTCCGTGGCCTTCGCTCTGTCGACCAGTCCGAACCGGGACAGGAGGGCGGGAACCGCCGTGACGAGGCGACGGAGGGCACGCCGGACCATGGCGAATTCTTGGTCCGGACGCCCCTGTCAGTTTCGACCGGACGGCGGCCCGGCCGACGACTCGAACCCCCGTCGGTGCGACACCGGTGACGAATCACCGGTCCAGCGGCGTCGACGGGCAGGCGAAGCTGTGACCGCTCGGTCGTCATACTGTTGGCTGTAACTTCGTGAAGATATTCGCCACCCCGGGGTGGCGAAATCGTTCACGTGATTACAGCCGACAGTATCAGTAGCCTTCCCAGATGAGCGAGGTGACGATGTGTACGGTGCTTTCACGGTCCTCTGCGTCTCGGTCTTCGAGTTCGCCGATGAGGTGTTTGTCGTCCATAACGGCGGCCGTAAGTAGTGTCGCTCAATCGAAAAGAATGGGTGTAGTAGCGTCACTTGCCAACTAGATTAATTTTTTATATCAGTTAAATTTGCATATAGTAGATACATTTTACATGTTAAAGATGCTGATTTTATACCTGTCGGAAAGGATTATTTCCTCGCCGTTCGACACGACGTCGTATGACAGTCATGCTACTCGGGCGTGACCGGGGCCACGAGTTCGACCTGCTTCGGGACGCCGTCAGGGACCACGGCGAGTCAGTGGTGACCGTCGACGTCGACGAGTGGCCGAGCGACCGACCACTGACACACGACATCGAGGCCGACAGGGTCAGGTTCGGTGACCGGGCGTTCGACATCGACGAGATACAGGGGGTGTACGTCAAGGCCAACTCCCTGTTCGTTCCGGCTATCGAGGACGGTATCGACGGCTGTGTCAGCGAGGACGAGAACCCGTTCGCGGCGCTGACACAGCTCCGGGAGTACCGTGGGCTGTGCAAAGGGCTGCTCGCGTCGCTGGAACACCACGGGGTGACGGTGGTGCCGACCCACGACGCCCTGGAGTGGGAAGAGCGGACCACGTACGCCTGTGACGTGTACGGGTCACTCGGTATCGACGTCCCGGAGACGGTCGCCACGGTCAGTTCCGAGACGGCCAGGTCGTTCCTGGAGCGACACGGGAGGGTCGTCTACAAGGCCATCGGCGGCGTCGGCGGGGCACACGTCATGACGACCGACGAGGCCGACCGGCTCGACGACCTGACGACGCCGGTGCTGTTCCAGGCGTTCGTCCCCGGCGAGGACGTGCGAGCCTACGTGACCGACGACACGGTGGTCGGCGCGTTCAAGTACACCCACGACGAGGCGGCCTTTACGTTCAAGAACGCCCCCGGCGGGGAGATAGGTGCCGACGCGGTCGACCTCCCGGTCCCGGTTCGCCGGGACGTGCGTCGGGCGGTCGAGGCCGCCCCGATGGCCCACTCGGCGGTGGACCTCCGCCGCCGGCCGGACGGCTCGTACGCGCTCATGGAAACCAACCCCGGCGGCCGGTTCATGCTCCCCGACTCGGCGGGCATCACCGACGTCGCCGACGAACTGGCCGCGTATCTCGTCTCGTGAGTATGGAGCGAGAGGTCGAACACGACGACACCGCGTACGGGTTCGTCTGGGGCACCGTGGACGGGACGTACTTTCTCCGGGAGCCCGACGGCGGGTTCCGGACCGTCAACCGGGCCGTCGTGGACCTGCTGACGGCGGTCGCGCGCGGGTCGGTGCCGCTCCCGAAGTTGCGGGAACAGGCCGACGGAGGCACGGTAGTCGTCGAGACGGCCGGGACCACGGCAGAGGAGGCGCTTGCGCTGGTGGAGTCGTACATCGAGTCGGGCGTGTTCCGGGAGGGCGACCCCGTCGTCAGGCTCGTGCCGCCGGCCGGGGTCCGGCTCTGGCCCCGAGTAGGGCTGTTCGTCTGCCTCGTGGCGGTCGTCGCTGTCGGTGTCGCCCACGTCCTCCCGAGCCTGTCCTCAGCGTTCCTCGCAGGGCTCACCGTCGTCGACGTCGTGGCGGCGGTCGGTCTCGCCGCGGCGTACGTCGCGGTCCACGAACTCGGTCACTACGCGGTCAGTGCGCACCACTTCGACCCGTCGATACGGGTCGACCTCGTCAACGGCGTCCTCCCGGCAGTGGTCACCGACACGACCGGCGCCTGGATGCTTCCCCGGAGCCGCCGGGTGTGGGTCAACCTCGCCGGGCCGCTACTGGAGCTTGTGGCCGCGCTCCCGCTCGTCGCGCTGGCGTTTCTCGACCCCGGCTCGCGGCTCGTCACGCTCGTCTTGCTCACCGTGGCGGGACACGTGGTGTTCGCGCTGAACCCCCTCATCCACGGTGACGGGTACTGGATCGTCTGTGACTGGCTGGGGCTGGAGAACGTCCGTACCGACGGCATCGAGGACCTGCGAAACCGACGGCTCTCCTGGCGAGCGGCGTACGTCACCGTCTCGTATGCCTTCGGCGTGGGACTGCTCGTGAACCTCGTGTGGGTCCTGACAGCAGTGTCGGGGCTGCTCGTGGTCGTCCCGGTGGTCGGGCTCGGCGCCGTGTTCGCGCTCGCCCGAAGCGACATCGAGGTCCAGCCGTGGTGACTCACGGAATCAGCTGTTCGCCGTCGTCGTCGTACACTGTGATGGCCTCGACCGGACAGGCCCGCGCGGCGAACTTCGCGTCGAACTCCGCGTCCTCGGGGACCTCGCGGACGAAGATGTCGTCCTCGGTCTCCTCGCCGTCGACGAGCACGGCTTTGCCGGCGTCCTCGTCGCGTTCGAACCCGTCCCACTCCGCGACACACTGGAACATCCCGATGCAGGTGTCCCGGTCGTATTCGATTTGCATACGCGAGTTTCGCCGGTGACGGACAAAGGCGTTGTCCTCACGGGAGTCGTTGTAGCGGTTTCCCTGCGCGGCGACACCGGGCGGGCGCGACCCCGAAACGAGCTACGACCGCCCCTATCAGTCGTCGAGACGGTCGAGGGCGGCGACGACTGAGCGGCCCAGAATTTCGAGCAGGTCCCGGTCGGTCGGCGCGAAGCCCCGAGAGCCGGTCGAGCCGACCCAGAGGAGCCCGTGGTCGGCGAGCGGAAACAGGAAAGCTGTCGCGACACCGGGCGTGAGCCGGTCCTCGCGGCCGGCGTAGCCGTCGACGACCCGCGGCGTGCCTGTGCGATACGTGGCCATCTCGACGCTGTCTTCTGGGAGACCCCGGCTGTCGATGGGGAACGCGTCGCCGTCGGTTCCCCCGGTCGCGAGTTCGAGGAGTTCCCCCTCGACGTCCTCGAAGACGCCGACGAGCGGGTCCGAAAGCAGTGTGACGGCGGCGTCGACGGCGGTCTCGCCCACGGCAGTCCGCGAGCCGGCTCCCGAGAGGTCGCCCAGCACATCGTTGAGCGCGCCGAGCTGGCGTTCGCGACGGCGCTGGTCGGTGAGGTCGCGGACGACCACTTGCACCGCCGTCTGCCCGTCGTAGACCACCGGTGTCCCGCGGCTCTCGACCTCGCGTATTTCGCCGTCGTCGCGCAGCAGCCGCCAAGCGATCCAGTCGGACTCGCCCCGGTCGTAGAGCACCTGGCGCATCCGCTCGCGGACGGCGTCGCGGTCGTCGGGGTGGACGTACGACATCGCCTCGGTGCCGTGGGCCTGTGACTGGGTCGCGAAGCCGAACAGCCGGACCATGGTGTCGTTGACGTACACGATGTCCTCCCCGTAGTGGACGAGAATGGCGTGAGGGGAGGCATCGACCAGCGTTCGGTAGCGGCCCTCGGACTCCTCGCGGGCCCGCTCGGAGCGGCGGCGGGCGACGGCGTTCTCGACCCGGTTGGCCAGCACGTCGTACTGGTCGCTGGTCGTCCGCTTCTGGAGGTAGTCAGTGACGCCGGCGCTGATGGCCTCGCTCGCTATCTCCTCGCTCCCCCGGCCGGTGTAGAGAATGAAGGGCAGCGACGGCTCCCGGTCGTTGACCGCCCGCAGGAGCTCCAGGCCATCCATCCCGGGCATCTCGTAGTCGCTGACGACGCAGTCGACGGCCGTTCGGTCGAGGAACTCCAGGGCCGTCGGGCCGTCGGTGACGAACCGGACGTCGAAGGCGTCGCGGCGGTCCTCGAGGTGGAGCGCGGTCACCTCCGCGAGGTCGGGCTGGTCGTCGACGAGCAGAATCCGGGCCGAATCGGTGGCACCGTCGACGGTGGTTCCCATACTCTCGCGATGGCAACCAGCCATAAAAACGGTTCGGGGGAACGCATCACGACAGTTTAAATCGAAGCGGGACCCAACGACGGGGTAATGGACGTTGCGGACCTGCCGGGAGTCCCCGACTGGCTCCCCGGTCATCTACGCGCCGAGGGCATCGAGGAACTGTACCCCCCACAGGCCGAGGCCGTCGAATCCGGGGTGACCGAGGGCGGCAACATCGTCGCCGCCATTCCGACGGCGAGCGGGAAGACGCTCGTCGCCGAGCTAGCGATGCTGTCGGCCGTCGCTCGCGGCGGAAAAGCCCTCTACATCGTCCCGCTCCGGGCGCTGGCCAGCGAGAAGCAAGCCGAGTTCGAGCAGTTCGAGCAGTACGGGCTCTCCGTGGGCGTCTCGACGGGCAACTACGAGTCCGACGGCGGCTGGCTCGGCGACAAGGACATCGTCGTCGCCACCAGCGAGAAGGTCGATTCCCTCGTGCGAAACGACGCGCCGTGGCTGGAGGACCTGACCTGCGTCGTCAGCGACGAGGTCCATCTGGTCGACGACGGCCAGCGCGGCCCGACGCTGGAAGTCACGCTCGCCAAGCTCCGGCGGCTCAACCCCGACCTGCAGACGGTGGCCCTCTCCGCGACAATCGGCAACGCCGAAGAGCTGGCCGAGTGGCTCGACGCCGAGCTCGTGGATTCGGACTGGCGCCCCATCGAGCTCCAGAAGGGGGTCCACTACGGGCAGGCGCTTCACCTCGAAGACGGGAGCCAGCAGCGGCTGGCGGTCCAGAACAGCGAGAAACCCACCGCCGCCGTCGTCCGCGACACGCTGCAGGACGACCACGGCGAGGACGGCGAGGTAACCGAAGAAGGCGGCTCGACGCTCGTCTTCGTCAACTCCCGGCGCAACGCCGAGGCCGCAGCCGGCCGGCTGGCGAGCACGGTCCGGCCCCACCTGAGCGGCGACGAGAAGGGCCAGCTCGAAGGAATCGCCGCCGACATCCGGGACGTGAGCGACACCGAGACCAGCGACGACCTCGCCGACGCCGTCGCGGACGGCGCCGCGTTCCACCACGCCGGACTGGCGCGGGGCCACCGGGAACTGGTCGAGCAGGCGTTTCAGGACCGGCTCGTCAAAGTGGTGTGTGCGACGCCGACGCTCGCGGCCGGGGTCAACACGCCCTCTCGCCGGGTCGTCGTCCGGGACTGGCGCCGCTACGACGGGAGCGCGGGCGGGATGGCCCCCCTCTCAGTGCTGGAAGTGCACCAGATGATGGGCCGGGCCGGCCGACCGGGACTGGACCCCTACGGCGAGGCCGTCCTCGTGGCCAGCAGCCACGACGAACTCGACGAGCTGTTCGAGCGGTACGTCTGGGCAGACCCCGAGCCGGTGCGGTCGAAACTCGCCGCCGAACCGGCACTCAGGACCCACATCCTCGCGACCGTCTCCTCGGGCTTCGCTCGCTCCCGGACGGAACTCCTCGAATTCCTCGAACAGACGCTCTACGCCAGCCAGACCGACCAAGGCGGTCGGTTAGAGCGCGTCGTCGACGACGTGTTGACGTATCTGGAGCGGAACGGCTTCCTCGAAGTGAATGCAGGGGAGCTCGACGCCACGTCGCTGGGCCACACCGTCTCCAGACTCTATCTGGACCCGATGAGCGCCGCCGAAATCGTCGACGGGCTGGAGTACTGGGCGCGCCACGCGGGCGAGCCGGAGGCGAGCGACGAGCCCGTGGACGCGACGGCCGACGGCGCGTTCAGCACGGCGAGCGAACTCGCCGAGGAGACCGAGGCCGACCCCGAGGACATCTCGGCGCTCGGGCTCTACCACCTCGTCTCGCGCACGCCGGACATGTACCAGCTCTACCTCCGGTCGGGCGACCGCGAGGAGTACGAGATGGAGCTGTACGAACGCGAGGCGGAACTGCTTGGGCCGACGCCTTCGGAGTTCGAGGACGAGCGCTTCGAGGACTGGCTCTCGGCGCTCAAGACCGCCCGGCTGCTCGAAGACTGGGCCAGCGAGGTCGACGAGGAGACCATCACGGAGCGCTACGGCGTCGGTCCGGGCGACATCCGCGGGAAAGTCGAGACGGCCCAGTGGCTGCTGGGGGCCGCCGAGTCGCTGGCCGGCGAGGTCGACTCGGACGCCGCCCGCGCCATCAGTCAGGCCCGCATCCGCGTCGAACACGGCGTCCGGGAGGAACTGGTCGACCTCGCCGGCGTTCGGGGGGTCGGCCGAAAGCGCGCCCGCCGGCTGTTCGAGGCCGGTATCGGCGACCGCGCAGAGCTGCGCGACGCCGCGAAACCGGTCGTGCTGGCGGCGCTGCGAGGCCGGCGGAAGACCGCCGAGAACGTGCTGGAAAACGCCGGCCACCGGAACCCCTCGATGGAGGGCGTCGAACCGGACCCCGACGTCGAGGTCCACGAGGAGTCACCGCGGGACGGCGAGGAAGAGGACGACGACGAGACGAGCGACGACCAGTCCAGCCTGGGGGACTTCTGATGGAGGTCGTCGAAGGCGTCGCGGACATCACGGACGTCGGCGAGTTCGTCACGCGACTCGACGCCATCGGCGAGGCCCACGGCGTGACGATTCAGGCCTTCGACGCTCGCTGCGTCGTCGACCGGGCCCACCTCGAACGGGCGGTCGACCTGGCGGAGCGCGCCCGCGAGCGCGGCGACACCATCGCCGACGACTTCGGCGTCGAGATACTGCTGTACGCCGCCGGACGGCGCCAGATAAACCGCGCGCTGGCGATGGGCGTCGGCGAAGGGGAGTGCCCGGTGGTCGCGGTCGTCGTGGGGGAGAGCGAAGACACCGAGACGGCCGCGGCGGAACTGCGCGACCGATTCGCCCCCGCCGATACCCTCGGCGAGTACGACGCCGACCGCGTGAGGGACTTCTTCGACGTGACCGACACCGAACTCGCGGCTACCGAGGGGACGCTTGCCGACGCCGTCCGCGAGCGGGTGGCGTTGCTCGTCGTCGAGAAGTAGCGAGGAATCGAACGAAGTGAGATTCCTCGATAGACGCGAACGGGGAGCGAAGCGACCCGTGAGTCCCGGTCCCGAACGACGCCGTTTTGTCAACGCCGTGCTATCGACACACATGGTCGGACAGCACGGGGACGAACGGCGGCCCAGATGCCAGTGACCGAGCTCGGCGACTCGCTCGACATCGGCGGCTGTACCGTCCCCAACCGGCTCTACCGGGCGCCAGTGCTCGAGTGTGCCGGCAACGGCGAGGGGGCCGTCGAGACGCTCGTCGACGAACTGGAACCCACCGCTGCCTCGGGCGTGGGGCTCGTCTTTCAGGGGGCCAGCATCGTCACGCCGGAGGGCGGCTGTGCCGCCCCGAACATGACGCGAGTCCACGACCCGGAGTTCGTCGCGCGACTGGAGGGGCTCACCGACGCAATTCATGCACACGAAGGCAAGATATTTCTCCAGCTCGCCCACGGCGGCCTGCGGAGCATGGCGACGTGGCACGCCGGCTACCGCGAGCGCCACCCCGACGAGCGACAGCTGGCCGTCTCGCGGCCGCCGTGGCAGCTGCGGGCGCTCGACCGGCTGGGACTGGTCTCCCTGCGGCCCCGCGTGCTCCCGACTGCGGCGGTGTACGACCTCGCCGAGCAGTTCGGTCGGTGTGCGGGCTACGCCGTCGACGCCGGGTACGACGGTATCCACCTCTCGGCGGCGAACATGAGCCTGATCCAGCAGTTTCTCTCGCCGTTCTACAACCGCCGGGACGACGAGTTCGCCGACGGCGTCCGGTTTCTGGAGGAAGTCCACGACGCCGTCCGCGCGCACGCCGGCGACGTGGCGCTGGTGACGAAGGTGCCTGCCGAGACCGCGGCACCCGGTTTCGTTCGGCGGTGTCTCTCCCGGAGCGAGGCCGTCGAGATGGCCGCTCGGCTGGCCGAAATCGGGTACGACGCCGTCGTGCCCGTCGAGGTCTCGACGTTCTGGGACATGAGCATCGTCCGGGGCGCCTATCCCGAGCGCGCGTGGGACGCGAGCGAGCTGCGAGACGAGTACGCGGCGGCCTTCGGCGGGCGATATCGCGCGCGGGCGGTCGCGCTCCTCAATCGCCTCCAGGCCCGCCGTTTCGACCGCGAGCCCGGCTGGAACGCCGAGTTCTGTCGGCGGGTCCGCGAGCGGGTCGACGTGCCGGTGTTGCTGGAGGGCGGGCTGCGGACGCGGGCCGACTGCGACCGGTATCTCGGTGCCGAGGGGGCGCGGGCGGCGGACATGGTGGGGATGGCCCGGCCGTTCTACGCCGAGCCGCGGCTGGGCGCGCGGCTGCTCGCGGGCCGCGACGCGCTGTGTGCGAGTTGCAACAACTGCACCGTCCCGCAGGTCACCGGCGAGCCCGGCCGGTGCCGGACGCCCTCGGTAGTTCGGCAGAAAGCCCGGCTGGAACGGAACGGCGCCTACGAGAGCGGTGATACAGAGAGGGAGTGAACAGTCTCTCGCACACAGTTCCCGGCGCCGTGAGACGGCTGCAGGCCGAGGATGGCAGTGCCGTTGACACGTCTGACGGAAAGTCTCATCCGCCGCGGGCCCCGAACGCTGACAATGAGTTCAGCAATCACGTCAGAGCGCGTCGAACTGACCGTCGACGGTGACGACGTGGACCTCCACTACCGAACCGGCGGCAGCGGGCCGCCCCTCGTCTTCCTCCACGGAATCGGGCTCGACGCCGCCACGGTGTCGTGGCGCCACGCCCTCCCGGCGCTGGCCGAGGAGCGGACCGTCTACGCCCCGGACCTGCCGGGCCACGGCGAGAGCGACAAACCCGACCGCACGTACACGACCCCGTACTATCTGGCGACCGTCGAGGCGTTCCTCGACGCCGTGAACGTGGACGAACCCGCGATGGCGGGGCTCTCGATGGGCGGGGCGCTGGCGCTCGGCCACGCGCTCGACGGGGGGAGCGTCGAGCGGCTGGCGCTGGTCAACAGCTACGGGCTCGGGAGCGACGCCTACTGGCGAACGGCCGCGAGTGGCATCCTGCAGACGCCGATGCTGGGGAACATGCTCTGGCAGGGCGTGAGCAGTTCGAAGCCGGCGATACGGGCCGGCCTGCGGAGCATGGGGGCCACGGAGCCGCCACAGCAGCTGGTCGAGGACGTGGACAGCGTCGTCGACCGCCGGACCGTCCGGGCGATGCGCCGTTGGCAGCGCAGCGAGTTCCAGCGGACCGGCTTCCGGACCAACTACGCGGACCGACTGGCCGAGCTCGCGGTGCCGACGCTGCTGATTCACGGCGACGAGGACCCGCTCTTGCCGCCGTCGTGGTCCCGGCGAGCGGCCTCGTCAGTGGCCGAGAGCAGACTGGAACTCGTAGAGAACTGCGGTCACAACCCGCCCCGGGAGCGCCCGGAGTGGTTCAACGAGACGATGCGGTCGTTCTGTGCGACGACGGAGTGAGCCGGGTTCAGCTGTCGTCGGGGAGCTCGTCGATGAGGACGACGGCTTCGCCGTCGATGACGACGGTATCGTCCTCGCGGACGCGCGTGGTCAGTCGATACTGCTCGTCGCCCAGGTCCTCGACGATTTCGCATTCGGCGGTGAGTCGGTCGCCGATGCGGACGGGGTTGTGGAACTCCAGGTCCTGTGAGAGATAGATGGTCAGTCCCGGCAGGCGCGCGAGCGCGGCGCTGATGAGGCTCCCGACGAGGGTCCCGTGTGCGATGCGACCGCGGAACCGGGTCTGTTCGGCGAACTCGTCGTCGAGGTGGAGGGGGTTCGTGTCGCCGCTCGCGGCGGCGAACTGTCTGACGTCGTTGTCCGAGATGGTCTTCGTAAACTCGATGCGGTCGCCGACGCCGAGACTGTCGGGGTGGTCCTCGGAGATGGTTACGTGCCACTCCGGGAGGTCCTCGTCCGGTTCGATGCGTTCCGCCGGCGTCGGGAGGTCGTCGTCGGACTGGACGCCGAACGCCGCAAACGCCGCTCGGTTCGCTGCGACGACACTGTTGAACATGTGAGAAGATGTCTCGGTCCACGTGTCCAGAAGCGGGTTCCGCTGTGATTCAGAACTCATTGATAAATGGTGTTTAGGGGTCGGGCTATTAAACCTTGGTGTTAAATTCCACTCTATGGCCACGAGACGGCTTCTACCCTGCGTCAACGGCAGTATAGATTTCTGTTGACGCCCGCTGCGTGGCGGAGCGCGGCGCTCGTGGCTGCTGAGAACTCTATACCACCCAATACCATTCAATGGCATCAGATGGTAAAGTACGGAAAGTTTTAAGTCACTGAAGGGAGTAGTGACTGATACCGATGGCCGACGAGGACGATGGTCTGATGTGGCCCCCGATGTTCAAGGGGATGCAGCAGGCGAGCGAGAACGCGATGGAACAGCAACAACAGATGATGAAGCAGTTGTTCGCCAGCGGCGGCATGCCGAGTTTCGATATGAATCAGTTGGGTGCGATGAGCCAGATGGCGACGTTCAAAACTCGCGTCCAGAGCGGCGGCCGAATCAGCATCCCCGACGCGGAGCGCGAGGCGCTCGGCATCGAGGAAGGTGACATCGTCCAGACAGTCGTCCTCCCGGTCACGAACAACACGGAGTAATACACCAATGGTAGACTACACCACCCCCGTCACGACCGCTTTCGAGATGCAGCGTGCGACGATCGAGCAGAGCCAGAAGGCCCTGGAACAGACCGTCAGCTTCCAGCAGAACGTCAACGAGGCGTTCATCGACAGCCTCGACACCCAGGAGTCGGCCCAGCGCCGCAGCGTCGAGCTCTCGAAGACCGCCTTCCACAGCTACCTCGACACCATCGAGACCACCGTGCCCGGCATGGCCGGCACCATCGACGAGGTCCGCGCGACCGTCGACGAGCAGTACGACTTCCTGCTCGAAAACCACGCCGAAGTCTTCGACAACGTCGAGAGCGAGATGCTCGAAGGCGTCGAGGCCTACGACGAGATGACCGAGGACTACGTCACCGCCGTCGACGAGCAGGTGTCGATGCTCGTCGAGGCCCACGAGGAACTGGAGTCCCAGTCCGTCGAGGTCGCCGAGCAGTTCGGCGCCCAGCTCGAAGAGGTCCAAGAGCAGGTCGAGGAGATTCAGTCGCAGGTCGAGGAAGTGCAGGCCCAGGCCGCTGACGCCGTCGAGGCGTAACGAACCAGCCGTTTTTTGTGCGCCAGAAGACGATAGTACACCAATGAGCGATACAAACCAGATGCAAGACGAGTGGACCGAAATGGTCGAGGAGATGAACACGGCGGTCGCCGACTCCATGGAGCAGAACATGAAGGCACAGGCGACCTTCGTCGAATCGTGGGCCGACGCGGTCGAGGACTCCATCCCCGCGGAAGACGAACTCTCCGAGGGGATGCAGGGGTACAACCGGGCCTACGAGGAGTGGGTCGACGCGGCCGAACAGATGATAGAACGCTCGACCGACGCCGCACAGGGCGAGGATGTCGACCCCGCCGAGTTCCGTGATATCTGGCTCAAGTCGGCCAACGAGGCGTTCAAGCACGTGATGGGCACGTCGGCCTTCGCCGCAGCGAACGGCCAGCTCGTCGAGTCGATGATGGAGATGCAACAGGAGGCCCAGGAGCTCAATCAGGACGCCATCGCCCAGATGGGGTTCCCGACCCGGGAGAACATGGACGAGGTCGCCGAGCGCCTCGTCGAGCTGGAACGGCGCCAGCACGCGGTCGAACAGAAGCTCGACCGCATCATCGAAGAGCTCGAATAACTCATGTCCAGTAACTACAGCCCGTTCGCGGCCGCGCTCGACTGGCAGCGCAAGACGCTGGAGTCGATGACAGACGCCGTCGACACCGCGTCGGTCGCCGACGAGCGACTCGAACTGATGGAGTCCGTCGAGGTCGGCCAGACACCCTCCGATGTCGTCTACGAGGAGAACAAGCTCGAACTGCTCCACTACGACGCCGAGGCCGCCGGCATCGAGGTCGACGAGGAGGACGAGGAGTCGATTCCCATCCTCATCGTCTACGCGCTCATCAACCGCCCGTACATCCTGGACTTGCAGGAGGAGCGGTCGGTCGTCCGGCGCCTGCTCGAAGCGGGCCACGACGTCTACCTCATCGACTGGAACGAGCCCTCGCGGCTCGACCAGCACCTCACGCTCGACGACTACGTCAACCGCTACATCGACAACTGCGTCGACGTGGTCCGCGAGCGCTCGGGCGAGGACGCCATCAACCTGCTTGGCTACTGTATGGGCGGGACGATGTCGGTGATGTATTCGGCCCTCCACAAGGAGAAGGTCAACGCGCTGGGCCTGATGGCCGCCGGCCTCTGTTTCGACCAGACCGGTGGCGTCCTCGAAGAGTGGGGCGCCGGGGAGTACTACGACCCCGACGACGTGACCGACACCTTCGGCAACGTCCCCGCAGAGATGCTCGACGTGGGCTTTGCGCTGATGGACCCCGTCGAGAACTACGTCTCGAAGTACGTCCGCTTCGCCGAGAACATCGAGAACGAGTCGTTCGTCCAGAACTTCGGCCGGATGGAGAAGTGGCTCGGCGACGGCATCGACGTCGCCGGCGAGACCTACGTCCAGTTCCTCGAAGACATCTATCAGGACAACAAGCTCTACAGGAACGAGCTGGAGCTCGACGGGAAACACGTCGACCTCGCGAACATCGACATGCCCGTGCTCCAGCTGATGGGCGAGTACGACCACCTCGTCCCCTCGGAGGCCTCCAAGCCGTTCAACGACGTCGTCGCGAGCGACGACACGACGACGATGGAGTACTCGACGGGCCACATCGGCCTGTCGGTCTCCTCGTCGACACACGAGAACCTCTGGCCGGACGTCGGCGAGTGGTACCGGGAGCGCAACCACCGGAACGAGGTCGACATCGAGGTCGAGTCCCCCGAGGACGACGCCCGGGCAGCCGTCGAAGAGGTCGCCGAAGCCGCAAGCGAGGCGGCCGACGCCGCGGACGCGGCCGACGAGGCCGTCGCCGCCGAAGAGGGCGGCGAACTGGCCGCCGACGTCGACACCGTCTCGGGCATCGGCCCGACTTACGCCGACCGCCTCCACGACGCCGGCATCCAGACCGTCGAGGACCTCACGGAGTACGACGCCGCGGCGCTCGCCGAAATCACCAACGCGTCACCGTCGCAGTGTCAGGACTGGCTCGACCAGCTCTGAGGGAGGGGTTCTTTTCGCTCCGGTCGGTAACCGGAGTATGCGCGTCTCCGTTATCGGCGGTTCGACAGTGACTGACGACCAGTACCGACAGGCACACCGCGTCGGCGAGTTGCTCGGCGAGCGCGGCCACGAGGTCGTCTGTGGCGGGCTCGGCGGTGTCATGGACGCGGTCTGTTCGGGCGCCCGGGAGACGGGCGGTCACACGATCGGTATCCTGCCCGGAGAGGAGCGAGCCGCTGCGAACGAAGACGTCGAGACGGCCGTCGCCACCGGGATGGGAAACGCTCGGAACGTGCTCGTGGTGTTGAACGGCGACGCTGTTATTGCCGTCGACGGCAGTAACGGGACGCTCTCGGAGCTGGGCCACGCCCTCGATATGGGCCGACCCGTCGCTGGTGTCGGTACTTATACCCTCGAAGGAATCAGGAGCGTGGAGAGCGCCGAGCACGCGGTCGACTACGTCGAATCAGCGCTGTAGGAGCCGACGGAGGACGGCGGCGAACAGCAGGAAACCGACGCCGACGAGTCGGACGCGCCGTTTCGCCCCCGATTTCGGGTCGAACTCGACGGCGAGGCCCCAGCGATAGGCCACGCGAGCGAGTCGGAGCAAGAGGCCCGGGACGAGTAGATGAACGAGACCGGCGAGCCCGCTCGCGAGCCACACCAGGCGCCGTTCGGTGTCGGAGAGTCTCATCGGTCGAGCCAGTCGAGGAAGGTCCCCTCGAGCAGCGTCTCTTTTTGCTGGCGGATGTAGGCGGCCTGCATCCCCCAGATGGCCTCCGCGAGCGGGACGTTCTCCTCGACGCGGCGGCGGACGTAGTCGTGTTTCCAGCGGGCGGGCGTCACGCGTCGGTCGACGCGCTCGCGCAGCGGTCGGATGTACTCGTGGGCGGCCTCGGCCGAGAGCCCGCGCTGTTCGAGCCCCTCGCGAGCGTGCTCGAACAGCTCGCCGTATATCTTGTCCGTCGCGGTCGTCGTCGCGCCGTCGGCGGTAATCCACTCGATGTCCGCCTCCAGACCGTCCCGGGTGGCCGCATAGAAGTTCGACTTGGCGGTCTCCCAGTCCAACGACTGGATCGGGTGTTCGAAGCGGACCAGGCTCTCCATCAGCCCGGCGACGAGCGCCTCGAAGGCGACGGCGTCGTCGACGGTCGGCTGGGCGGGCAGCGGCCGGAACTCGATGCGGGCGTTGGCCGCCGACCGCGTCGGCCCCTCGAACACCGGGCGGACCCACCGCCAGTACGAACCGTGTTTGTGCCGGAAGTGAACGAAGTCGTCGTCGAAGCGGGTCCCGGACTGGAGGCGTCGCGGGACGATAGTGTCGTCCTCGACGATGTCGTCGATGGCCTCCTCGACGCTGTCGAAGTCCGGCGGGAAACACACTTTCGGCGGCGTCGGGTCGCCCTCGGGCGGGTTCAGGACGGACTCGAAGACGCCGATGCGGTTCTCCATGTGTGCGTCCGCGACGATGTCGGCGTCCGGCGCGTCGTCGTAGAGGTCCGGCGGGAAGAAGGGGGAGTTGACGCCCAGTGCGAGCACGGGCGCGGCGATTCGCAGCGCGTAGCTGAAGTACTCGGGGAGGTCCGGCGCGTGTGGAATCTGGTAGTGGGGCTGGATAGAGGTGATGAGCGACTCGGGCATCACCGTCTCGGCCGACAGCGAGACGTGTGGTGCGTCGAGTGCAAACGCCGACGGGTAGCCGGTGTTGGCCATCGTGTGGTACCGCACCGCGTCGGTCATGTTCGTCCCGATGCGGACGCCGTCCTCCTCGACGCAGTCACAGAGGTATTCACGCCCGGTCTCGCCGTTGGGCGGCACGGTCCACATCCCGTCCGAGACCAGCCGGATCCCCTCGCTCTGGACGCGCTGCTGTGCCGGCAACAGCGACGCCTTCAGCTCGTCGCGCTGGGCGGCCAGCCCGTGGGAGTTCAGCGGCTGCGGGCTGGTCTGCATCTCCGCGTTGTGGAGCCCGAGTTCCTTCTCGAAGCCGATGAGCTCCAGCAACTGGCGTGGCACCCGCCGCAACGCGTCGGTCCGGTCGTCGACGGCGTACAGTTCGAGCTCCATCCCCACGATGGCCTCGGTGTTGTCGAAAGTCCCCGAGCGTATCTCCTCCTTGAGCTGGGTGGCCTCTTCCCGCGCCGTCGCGTGGAACGCCTCGGCGTCCACGTCGAGGGCCCGGCCAACTGCCGCCGCCAGTTCGGATGCCGACATACCCCCGGGTTCTCGTCGAGAGGTGAAAAGCGTGGTCCAGCCGAGAGAGTGACAGAACTAGTGACGTAGCCCAGATTTCGTTCACACAGGAGTCACAACAGCTCGCCGACGCTTTACCAGCGACGTAGCCGAGATTTCGTTCACACAGGGATTCACAGCAGCTCGCCGACGTCGACCAACAGCGACGTAGCCCAGATTTCGTTCACACAGGGATTCACAGCAGCTCGCCGACGTCGCTGCGCGCCTCCCCCAGCGGGTCCTCGTCCTCCGTTTCGAGCGCCCCCTCCACGGCGTCGCGGGCCTCCGGCAGCGGGTCGTGGCTCTCGACGTAGGCCGCCAGGGCGAAGGTGCGCTCGCCGACGCCGGCAAGCGCCATCGCGTCGCTGCGGGAGAGGCGCCCGTCGAGCCAATCGTCGACGATATCGCGGCCCTGTGGACCGACCGGGGACACCTGCTCGCCCAGCAGGTGGAGCGTCTTGGCGGCGGTCACCGGCGGCACGTCGGCGACGTGACCGCAGTCGTCGACGGCGCGACCGCTCGCGTACGCGTCGACGACGGTCGCCGCGGCGTCCGGGCCACAGGGCAACTGGTCGGCGAACGGCCGGAGCCGCTCGGCCAGCGACGACTCCGTGTCGTCGACGGCCGCGACGCCGTGCTCGCGCTGGTGCTCGGTCACTTCGATGCCGGCGGCGATCTCGGCGAGCCCCATTGGTATCTGCTTCTGCCGCTCGGAATTTAATAGTGGCGCTCGTCGGAGCGAACGCGCCTCCGGCCGGAGCTGTTACCTACCGGTAACCGGTAGGTGATTTAGCTCTGAATCGGCCGCTAACCGCCCGAGCCGTCGGTTTTTTAACCATCCCGGCGAGCGTAGCGTCGAGTATGAGCACGACAACGTCGGGTTGTCCGGAGTGTGACGGAGCGCTGAAACAGGACGGCTGTGAGACCGTGTGTTCCCACTGCGGGCTGGTCGTCGGCGAGGACAGCATCGACCGGGGACCGGAGTGGCGGAACTTCGAGGACGACGACACCGACAGCGCCCGCACCGGCGCGCCACTGACCCGGTCGCGACACGACCGTGGTCTCTCGACGGAGATCGGCCGGTCGACACGGCTCAAGGGGCGCAAGCGCCGGCAGATGGCGCGGTTGCGACGGCAACACCGCCGGGCACAGGTCAGCTCAAAGCGCGAGCGCAATCAGGTGTACGCGTTCACGGAGATCCGGCGCATCGTCGGCTCGCTGGGGCTCTCGGCGGCCATCCGCGACCGGGCCTGCGTCCTCTTCGAGTCGGCACAGAAGGCGGACCTGCTCCAAGGTCGCTCGCTGGAGGGGTTCGCCGCTGCGACGGTGTATGCCACCTGTCGCACCGAGGGGGTCGCCCGGACCGTCGAAGAGCTCTGTCGAGCCGCCCGCGCCGACCCCGACGAACTCCGGGCGGCCTACGACGCGCTGAACCGCGAGCTGGGGCTGCCGACGGGGCCCATCGACCCGCGGGAGTACGTCCCGCGCTTTGCGACGGCGCTCGGCCTGCCGGACGGCGTCCGAAACCGGGCGGAGCAACTCGTCGACGAGGCCCGGGAGCGTGGGCTCATCGGCGGTCGAAACCCGGCCGGCGTCGCGGCCGCGTGTCTCTACACCGCGACCCAGGAACGGGACGTCGAACTCACGCAGGCCGACGCCGCCGCGGCGGCCGACGTGACCCCCGTCACGCTGCGGAACACCTACACGGAGCTACAGGAGTAGACGGCGGCCGCGAGCGCCTCGAAGGCGTTCGCCGCGGGCGAGTCGGGCGCCGTCCGGTCGACCGGGTGGCCGTGGCGCTGTGCCGCCGCGAGGTCGTCGCTGTCGGGGACCGAGACGACGGGCGCCCCGAACCGGTCGGCGACGGAGTCGGTCGCGGGCTCCGGTCCGGTCCGGTTGAGAACCACCCGACAGAGCCCGGCGTCCAGTTCCCTGGCCAGCTCGCGGACCCGCAGGGCGTCGGCGACGGCGGCCGTCGAGTTCGTCGTCACCAGCACCGTCGCGTCGGCGACCGAAAGGGGGAGTCCCACGTCGGCACGGAGCCCGGCCGGCGAGTCCACGACGACCCAGCGGTGAGCGCGGTCGAGCCGTTCGAGGGCGTCGGCCAGTCGCGTCGGCTCGACGGCCCGCGCGCCGGCGAGCGTGCGGCCGCAGGGAACCATCGTCACCGGTCCGTCCTCGCGGACCGCTTCCTCGACCGCGGCCCGGCCAGCCAGCACGTCGTGGAGGTCCGGGCCGTGGCTCGCCGGGAGGTCGGCCATCGCGAGGTCGCCGTCCACGACGACGCCGTCGAGCTGGGCCGCGAGGTTGTAGGCGACCGTCGACTTCCCGACGCCGCCTTTCCCCCCAGTGACGGCCAGAATCATGCCAGTGTCGACAGCGTCTCGACCGGAACCGTCGCTGCCGACCGTCGCTGTGCGAGCCGACGGGCACGACGGGCGACCAGTCGGAGTCGCCGTTCGTCGGGTGCGTCGGCGAGAGCCCGCACCTCGGCCAGGCCGCCGGCATCGCGGACCGCGTCCGTCGCGTCGGGGACGGTCTCCGCCGCCGAGAGGGCCTCGGCGGTCTCGACTCGGCGGGCCATCTCTGCCATCCACGGGCCGACGGCCGACGGGAGCTGTGCCCGCTCGTCGGGGCTGTCGGGCGCTGGCTCGACCGACGAGTCGGTGTCCTGCGCGTCCGCGAGCGAGGCCCCCCGTGTCTCGGGGCCGTCAGTGGTCGGCTGATTGACCGCCGGAGCGAGCGAGTCGGTGGCCCTCGGGGCCGCTGTCCCCGGGCCGTCCGCGGCCGGAATCGCATCGCTCGGCGGCGACGGGTCGCCGAGTTCGCGAACGACGTCGGCCGGCGTCTCGGTTCGCTCGGCGTCGGGGACCGTGACGGCGTCGACGAGTTCGGCCGGCGGTTCCGCGGGCGGGGCGGGGGTCGCATAGCCCAGCGCCGTCGACCCGGAACCGACGACGCCCGAGAAGCCGGTCTCGGTCCAGCCCGCCTCGGGCAGCCCCTCGCTCCGGGGCGGCCACACCGGGCCGTCGAGGCGATTCCGAACGGCCACCCGGGTGGGCACCTCGATATCACGCAGGTAGGCGGCGACCAGCGTCACTCCGTCGTGGTGGCTGGTCGTACAGTCGAACGTAACCATGGCGAGGAGTGGTCGCCCGTTCGGACTTAAATCTCAGCACCGGACGACCGGGGCCCCGAGCCGGTCGGCCGCGGCCGCCGGGCTCCGGAAGCGGTCGGTTTCGAGCACCACGGGCGCGTCGGTCCGGGCCAGCCGGAGAACCGCCAGCGCGGCCGGCACCGCCGGCGCGTCGAAGGGGTCGCTCGGCGTCGGCCCGGGGAGGGCGTCCAGCGCCGTCGCGAACCGGTCGGAGACGGTCGCGACGAGTTCGCGCCGGGCGTCACGCCGGCGGTTCGCCAGTCGGTCCGCGAGGCGTCGGTGTTCCGCCCGCCGGTCCCGGTACCCCCGGGCCCGCTCGCGTCGCTGTCGGCGGCTCTCTTCGGCGGCCGTCCGCTCGGTCTCGCGCTCCGAGAGGGTCCGGGTGGCCTCACGGACCGCCTGTTCGACCGCGGTCGTCTCGGCCCCGACCGCCTCGCGGGCCTGCAGCCGGCCACGCGCCGCTGCGACCGTCTCCCGCAACTCGGCGAGACGCTCGCCGTCGACGGGGTCGCGAGCGCTGGGGAGTTCGGGTTCCGAGCGGTCGAGGGCGGCCAGTCTCTCGCGCAGCGCCGTGATTTCGTCGTCGTAGGCGGTCTCGTGGCCCCGTGACCGGGCGGCCGCCGCGAGCGCCGTCTTCGTCCTGAGCCCCATGCCCGGCCGGGCGTGACCGCAGTAGTGGTACACCAGCGGGGCCGGCGGGGCGTCGACGGCCGGGAGCCACCGCTCGCCGCGAACGGCCGCGGCCACGGCCCCGCCGTCGACGGGTCGGTGCCGGAGGTCGACGGCGGTCCCCTCGTAGGTCGTCCCACGGACGCACAGCTTCACAGCTCCTCACCCCGCAGCTGTTCGACGGAGGGCAGCTCCCGCCCGGCGGCGAACTGCCGGTACGGCGTCGACGCGTTCGCACGGTTCTCGTATGCCGTGGCGGCCTCGCGGACGCGGGCCGGGACGTCGCTCGGCTCGAACGGGCGAACCCGCTCTATCTGGACGTCGAGGCCGTGTTTCTCGCGGAGCCTGAGCGCCTGAAACGCCCCGAACTCCGTCGCGGAGAGCAGCGCGGCCCTGCCGAACTGCCGGACGACACACGTCTCGTGGGCCCGACAGACGTTCCGCAGGTCGCGGCGCGCGCCGCGCGTGTAAGTGACGACCAGTAACACGGGCCGGAGTGACGGCGGTCCCGTGATTAAAATTTGTGCTAGCTCTGGTGCAACAATCTCCGGCGACGGGCCGACCACTCGCCGTCGTCGCGCTCCACGATGACGTCGAACAGCGACGCGAGCGCGTCGACGGTTTGGCTGTCGTGGGCGGCCGGGTCGAGGTGGAAGTGCGCTCTGGCGTCGGCCGCATAGAGGTGGCCGGTGACCGCGTTGAGGAACTCGTAGGCCGTCTCGTGGTCGACGTACTGGAGTAACACGGTCAGCGAGTCGAAACAGATGATGGCGTCCTCGTGGGTCGAAAGCGCCTGACTGAGCGTGATACCCAGTCCCGTCAGGTCGTCGGGCGTCGAGACCGACTTGACAGTCACGTCCGCTGCGTCGGGCGTGTCGGTCGACATGTCGCCGACGGCGATGACCGACAGCGACCCCGCAGCGCCGGCCTCGCGATAGTGCTCCAGACAGTCCGAGGGCGAGCGGGTGTAGGTGACCCACAGCACCGTCGTCTCCGCGGTCGCCGCGGACAGCAGCTCCAGACAGCCGTTCTCCGGCCCCATCGACGAGGCACACACCAGCGCCGCCGTGGCGTCACCGACCGCCGCACGCAGCTCACTCATAGGATGGGTACTCACCCCCCGTCACCAAAACAGCTTCCCTGTATACCGGCTCTCACGGCCGGATAGATTCGCCACTCGTCGGTGAGGAACCGCTGCGCGAAGCACGGCCGGCAACCTCACTCGGCCGGTGAGACAGTGAATTCGCCGGGGTCGTCCACCAGCGCGGCGACCCGGTCGCGGGCCGCCGCCGAGGAGGGGGCGAGAACGACGAGCCCGTCGACCGGCCCCGTTCCGCTCGCGCGATAGGCCCGCAGGTCGCCCTCGAAGTCGGCCGCGTAGGTCCGCAACACCCCGCGAACGTCGGCTTCGAGCTCCGAGAGCGAGCACTCGCCGTCCTCGAATGCCGCGAGCGCTTCCTCGACGTTTCTGAGCGCGCTGATCCGGTCCATCAGGTCGTTCGGAGGTGGTCCGTGCGGGGCTCGTACACCTCGCCGCGCTGTTTGAGCTTCTCGATCTCGTGTTCGGCCTTGGACTCGTCGATGCCGACCTCCTCCGCGCGTTCGACGACGACGTCGATGGGCGCGCCCTCGTCGTACTCGTCCTCGATGTCGTTGATGATGCCGCGGATGTTCTGGATGCGGTCCCGCTGGCTCTTCGAGGTGCCCGTCTCGACCACGTCGGCGTCGAACTCGCCGGTCTCGGGGTCCACGCCGATCTCCTTCAGACAGTAGTGGGCGATCTCGACCGCGCGGTCGGCGTCGCTCTCCTCGACGGTGTCCGAGAGCCGGATGCGAGCCGACGCCTCCGCCAGTCGGACGAGCGCCTCCAGTTTCCGGGCCGTCACGGGGACAGGAGCGTCCTCGTCCTGACCTTTCATCCGCAGGTCGACGTAGAAGTCCTCGATAGTCTCCTTGGCCTCCTCGGTCATCGTCGGGAAGCAGTTTCGCTTCGAGTAGGCGATGTACTTCCGGAGGAGTTCGGGTTCGATGGTCGGGGCCACCTCGTCGGTGACGTTGCCGACCTCCTCCTCGGAGTAGTTCGAGGTCGGGTTGTTCGTCCGGTGGGTGTGGAGTTCGCCCGCGTAGTTGGTCTGGACGATGTGCTGTGCGAGGTTCCGGTCTTTCTCCTCGTCGGGCTTGTCGGTGACGGTAAAGATGAGGTCGAACCGCGAAATCAGGGCGGGTTCGAGGTCTATCTGCTCGCCGATGGGCTCGTACTGGTCGAAGCGGCCGTACTTGGGGTTTGCCGCACCCAGCAGCGAACAGCGCGATTTCAACGTGGCGTTGATACCGGCCTTGGAGACGCTGATGCGCTGCTGTTCCAGGGCTTCGTGCATCGCCGACCGGTCCTCCGGGCTCATCTTGTCCAGCTCGTCGACCGCCGCGATACCCTGGTCCGCGAGGACCAAGGCCCCGGCTTCGAGGGTCCACTGCTGGCCGTCGCCGAAGTCGTCCCGGACAGCTGCCGCGGTTAGCCCTGCACTGGAGGACCCCTTCCCCGAGGTGTACACCGACCGCGGTGCGATTTGTTCGATATACGACAACATCTGCGATTTCCCCGTACCAGGGTCCCCTATCAGCAACATATGGAGGTCCCCACGTATACGCGACCCGTCGGGAAGCTGCTTGGAGACGCCCGAAAACAGTTGGAGCATCATCGCGAGCTTCTCCTTCTCGTAGCCGTAGATGGAGGGCGCGATGGCGCCGACCATCTGGTCGTAGATGTCGGGCTCGTTGGAGAGCTCGACGATCTCCTTCTTGTCGGCGTCGGTGATGTCCATGTCCTCGAACTGCTCGTCCTCGATGACGATGCTGACACCGTCCATGTAGATGTCGAACATCGGGGACTTGTCCTGGTCGCTCCCTTGCTGGTCGAGCTTGAGGATGCCGGTCGCGCGGACGTGGTCGCCCGCGGTCACCGTACCGGTGATGTCGTCCTCGACGTTGATGTCGATGGACTGGGGCGTCTCGCCGCCACGCAGCCCTTCGGGGGACTCCTGGACCCGGATCTTCTGGGCGTCGATGAACTGCGACTGGTCGGTGTTGAGCCGGAAGGGACCCTGGCGCTCACAGCCCTGGCACTCGTGGGGTTCCTGGAAGTCGCCGGCGGCCTGTGGAATCCGGGTGAGCGTGCCACAGCGCTGGCACTCGAAGGCGGCCTCCGTGACTTTGGGCCGCACGTCGGTCGCCTTGCGGACGATGCCCTGTACCGCGATGAGGTTCCCGTGGTGTTCGTGGCGTATCTCGCGGATATCCTCCGAGTCCGGAAGGTTTCGGACGCGGACGTGGGCCTGCCCGAGCGAGACGTCGACGGGCAGGTCGTACAGTCGCAGCGCCTCCTCGGCGAACTCCTGCAGCTGACTGGGCTTCGTGCGGTAGTCGTCGGCCAGATCGGGGTCGAAGCGGTAGAGGTCGTCCCAGTCGATGTACAGCGACTTCTGGTCGTTCGGATATTTCTGGGCGAGCTCACCGATCTCGTTGCGGTAGTAGTTGCGGTAGAACTCCTCGAAACGGTCGATGAGCTCGGTGTTCTCGGCGGTCGCCATCTGAGTGTACAGGGTTAGTGCGGGCTGGCCTAAGAAGGTTGGTATGGCGGAGTGAAACTGTTCACTGCGACCGGGAGGCCCACCGTGACACGGGGAGTGGTCCCGTCAGCGCCAGCCGGGACCGGCACGGTTCCGTATACTGCACTGATATTTTCAATAAATATAATAGTTTGAAGCGACACAATATGTAGTACGACAGTGCATCTCTCACAGAAACGTGTGGCCATGTGCGTCCCGGTCAGGAGCACCGCGCTATGAGTACGAGAGAGCTATCGGCGGACGCGACACGGAGGCTGAGAACCGAGGTCGACGGACAGCTCGTCGAGCCGGGCGACGAGGGCTACGAAGCGGCCCGGACCGTCTGGAACGAGCGGGTCGACAAGCATCCGGCAGCAGTCGTCCGCAGCTCCGGACCGGCCGACGTCGTGGCCGCGGTGGCGTTCGCCCGGGAACGTGACATCCCCCTCTCGGTGAAGGGTGGGGGACACCACCTCGCCGGGACAGCGGTCGTCGACGACGGGCTCGTCATCGATATGTCGATGCTGGACGGCGTCGATATCGATGCCGAGGCCCGTCGGGCGACCGTGGGGGCCGGAGCCACCTGGGGCGAGTTCTACGAGGCCGCTGCTGGGTCCGGGCTCACCACGGCTGGCGGGGTGCACCCGGGAACCGGCGTGGCTGGACTGACACTGGGCGGTGGTCTGGGACTGCTGGGTCGCAAGCACGGGCTCACGGTGGACAACCTCGTCGGGGCGACGGTGGTAACGGCGGACGGTCGCATCGTCCGTGCGGCTGCGGACGAGAACAGCGACCTCTTCTGGGCGCTGCGGGGCGGGGGCGGGAACTTCGGAGTGGTGACCGAGTTCGAGTTCCGGCTCCACGATATCGGCCCCGAGGTGGTCGGTGGGAAGCGCCTCTATGCGTACCGAGAACCCGCGGCCATGCTCCGTGCCTACCGGTCGGTGATGGCCGACGCACCGGACGAACTCATGTGTATGGCCGGCGTCAGGTCGATGCCACCCCATCCCCGCATCCCGGAGCCGGTCCGAGGGACGGAGGCGTTCACACTGCTGACCTGCTTCGCGGGCCCGACGGACGCGGCGGACGAGGCACTCGAAGCGCTCGGAGAACTCGGTGACCCGCTCGTCGACGGGGTTCGGCCGAGGTCGTACACCGGGCTCGTCGAGGAGCAGAGCGTCCCCGACGACTACCACTGGTACTCGAAGGCGCGGTATCTCGACGAGCTCACCGACGATGCCATCGACACGATCGCGTCGTGCACGGAGTCGCCCCCTCCGGAGTTCTCCCGAGTCACACTCGAACCGATGGGCGGTGCCATCAGTCGTGTCGACGACGACGAGACGGCCTTCGCCCACCGGGACGCGGGCTACTCGTTCAGCGTCTGGACGGGCTGGACGGAGCCGGCCCTCGAGCAACAGCACGTCGAGTGGACCCGGGCGTTCCACGACGCCATGGAGCCCCACGCCACAGACGGCGTCTACCTGAACTATCTCGACAGGGACGACGGCGGCAGAGTCGGGGACGCGTTCGGCGGACACGGGGCCCGGTTGCGGGAAATCAAGGACCGCTGGGACCCCGACGGGCTCTTTCGGATAGACAGGGGCATGGAGTCGAGAGGATGACTGCCCGGCGTGCCGACGACCGGTGGGGGTGACCGCACGAGGATGGGACACCCGATGACGGAGCTGCTCTGGCCGCTCGCAATTCTGACCCTGCCCGTACTGCTGCTGGGGTACATGGCAGGCGTTACACGACTCGCCCAGCACCTCCTGACGCCGTCACGGACGCTGACCGCTACGGATTTCGTCTGGCTCTACGTGCCCTTCCCCGTGGTGGTCGTCGGCGTCTACCTCGCTACCGTCAGGCCCGCGGTCCCCGTGTTCGAGCCCCTCTATCTGGTCGCAGTGCCCGTGGGAGCAGTCCTGTACTACGGGACGACTATCGCGTGGCAACAGTACACGGGCGAGCCGATACGGGCCGGTCATCGGAGCCTCCTCGGTGTCGCCCCGGGACTCCTGCTGGCGTTTCCCGAGGAGCTGCTGTTCCGAGCGGGGCTCGCACCGCTGATGGATCTCGTCGGTCCCGTCGGATACACGCTCGTCTCGGCGGTCGCGTTCGGGCTGTACCACCAGTATCTCGGCCGGAAGGAGGTCGTCTTCAAGACCCTCTTCGGTGGGGCGCTCTGTGTCTCGTATCTGCTCGCCGGGTCGGTTGTCGTACCGATGCTCGTCCACTTCGGGTACAATCTGGCTTTCGGCCTCTTCGTCACCGGCCGGGGGCCGGTGTACAACGCGTTGGCGGCACCGGAGTGAGCCGCCCGCGCAGGCTCAGGGGAACGGGTGCGGTTTCTCGACGAGGTCGGCCGCCGAGAGGTCGGGGTGCTCGGTCGGCGGGTGACTGGGCGGGGTGAGCCCGACCAGTTCCGGGACGACGACGCGGGCGACATCGATGCCACCCCGGCGGATGTCGTCGCTGGTGACGTCGACAGCGATGGGGGTACAGTCGGCCTCGTCAAGCAGGGCGAGCGTCTGCTGGAGGCGCTTTTCGACCGACCACTCGTCGACAGGCGGCCCCGATTCGGGGTCGGGGCGGACGGTGCCGCCGCCGAACAGAAACGAGACCTCGTCGAAGTTCGACGGCGAGCCGTAGTAGCAGACGTTCTCGCCGAAGGCGAACCCGGTGTCGCCGTGTTCGAGCGAGTCCGGGTCGGTGTCGAGCGCCAGGCTGTGTGCGTACGACCACCCCTGACAGACCTCCACAGCGGCCTCCCGTAACGCGGCGCGGGCGTCCAGATGGGCACTGCCGGCGAGCAAAAACTTCGGGTACGCCTCCCGTTCGCTGACCAGCGCGCCGCAGTACGTTGGCACGTCCACCCGCGACCTGATATCGAGGAGGTGTATCGACAGGTCGGTGTCCGGGTTGATTCGGGAGAGAGTCTCCTCCAGGGCCGGTATCTGGGCTGTCTCGACGCGTTGTGGTGTCCTGTGGTGCCACCAGGTCCGCATGAGACCGTCTCGTTCGATTAGCTCGTACAGCGCCCACAGGACGGCGGCCTGCAGGGTCGGGCCGGCCGCCAGCCCGTTCGACGTGCTGAACAGCCGACTGGGCTCGTCCTCCATGACGCGGAGGTCGTTCCAGACGAGTTCCGCGGGCACGTGGACCGTCTCGCCGGTATGCAGGTCGGTCCCCGCGCTCCACAGGAGTTCCGTCTCTCTGGTCAGGCCGTCGTCCGACAGGGACCGGAACGGGTTCAGGGAGTCGAAATCGACGACCCGTTCTGACGCGTCGAGCGCCGCGTGACTCGCCCGCCGCATCGACTCCGGGTCCGGCCAGGACATCGCGTAACGCTCGGCGAACTCACCGAGACACGACACGAGCGAGCGCTGGAAGTCGGTCCCCTTCCCGGTTATCTGTAGCTCGACGGACCGGTCAGTCCGGAACGTGTAGCCGAGGTCACAGAGGGACGGCGTCGTCTGGCACACGTCCGGCGAGGCCCGTTCCGAGAGGTGGTAGATGACCTCCGAAACCAGTCCGCTCTTCGCGCCGACGAGGCGGTGCAACCCGGGTGGACAGTCCGCGTCCGTCGTCTCGATGTTCATCCGTCACCGCCGTCGAACCGCGCTGCCGCGGCTTCGATATCCGAGACGCCCCCGAACCGGCTCACCGCGTCCGTCTCCGGCCCGCAGGTGTCACAGCGCGGGAGTTTCAGTACGTCGTTGCACTCGACGGAGAGTCTGGTCCCGTCCACCACGAACACGCGCCCCGCGGTGAAGCCGGTTCCGAAGGCCAGGAGATTGACCAAGTCCATCACGAGATAGCCGGCGAGCATCCGTTCCAGTCCGGGCAACCGGAGCTGTGTCGCCTCGGGGCGCTCGGCGAAGTGCTGGCGGAAGGACCGGTACCGGGAGGGGTCGGAGACGTTGGCCATCGTCCGCTCCGTGAAGCAGTCGAAACAGGCCGTCTCACCGGGGAATATCGTCGGTCCGACGAACCCGTCGAACCCGTGGACCCGCACCGAACTCCAGGGAGTGCCGTGTTCCTGTGTCGCCTCGTCGACGCTGGAGACGAAATTCGGGTCGGGCCGAGACGCCGTGTGGACGACGAAATCCGCCGCGGCCACCGCCTCGTCCAGAGACGCCGCGTCGAATTCCACGACGCCGTCGCCGGCGTCACCGTCCACCGCCGCGTCGGCGGTCGGATTTACGAGGCCGACCTCGGAGAGACCGAGCGACGACAGGTCCGTGGCTATCTGGCGCTGCATCGCGCCAGTTCCGACGAGGAGAACGCGGCGAGATTCGAGGCGCTGTCGCTCCGACTGGTCGAACTGGTCGCGGAGTCGGAGATGCGCCCACGCTCCGGGGTCCCGGTCGGCCGCGTCGTAAACGACGGCCTCGTCGGCGAGCGTCCGGAGGAACTGTGTGACTTCCTCGTGGTCCGCCTCCTCGACCGGTTCGAGGAGGGTCTCTACGTGCGTCTCCCCGTCGATACCGTCGAGTATGTCGGCGATTACGCCGTCGCCGTCCGCGTCGTGAACCGTGTAACTCGGGCCCGTCCAGGGACCGATACAGATCTCTATCGTGTTCCGGTCCACCTCGATCGGAACGAACGCAGGGTTGAACGCCGGATACGCGAGGTCCTCGGCGAGCTGTCCGACCGGGGTCTCGCTCATCGGTCTGCCACCCGGGGAGACCCGATCACGATAGACGAGAGGACGCTCTCGTCGACGCCGTCGACACCGAGCGTCTGTTCGACCGCCCGGTCGACGAAACCGTCGACGTGGACGGCGCCCAGTCCCAGCCCGGTCGCCGCGAGCAGGAGGTTCTGTCCGGCGTAGCCAGCCTCCATGAGGACGTGTCGGTACCCCCTCTCACCGTATTTGGCCCGGGAGCGCCAGAAGGCCGCGGTCAGGAACACGACCGCCCCAGCCGACTGCAGGTCCATCGAGTCGGCCGTGATGAACAGCTCGTCGAGTCGGTCGGCGACAGGCCCGTCGTCCACCCCGAGCCGCCGCAGCCCGTGTCGCCCGGGAGTGTAGTGGTACCAGCCGGGGTCGAGACCATCCCTGCCGTTGACGACGGCGACGTACTGTTCGACCGGGTAGAGGCCACCGGCCGAGGGATAGGCCCGGACCGGCTTCTCGACCGGGTCGCCGTCGGCGTCTCGTCCCATCACGCTGGTGCCGGTCGTACCGAAGCTGTGGCCCAGTAGCGTAGACAGCGTGCTCGGCGAGAGTCCGGTTCCGTCGTACTGCTGGACGCTGCGTCTGGCCCCCAGCGCGTCCGACAGCGAGCAGTCGAGGCTCGACGGCGGCGGGAGGTCGACGAGCGGCCGCCCGTCGTACTCCGGATCGATGTTCGAGACGGCGAAGGCGACGCTGTCGTCGGTCAGGAAGTAGGTAATCGACCTGTCCAGCCGGAACCTGTCGTGGGCGACGTTCTTGGTGTTCTCGTGGTAGCATTCAGAGAGGTGCTGTCCGCCGAACTCTTTCGTCCGGTACGTTTCGTACGGCGTGGCCGCTGGCTCGACCGAGCGGGGGTTGTAGGTCTGACTCTGTAGTTCTCGAAGGGTGTCGACGTTCACGTTCATCTCTTTGCGGTGACATGGGGGAACTAGCGGCGGGTCCACTGCCGTACGGCCCATTCGGTCGCGTCCGAACGCCGTCAGTCTCCCCCGAAACTGTTGTTCGGTACCACAGACACCGAAACGCGACAACAGCACCCGCAGGGACGCCCTTACCGGTGCTGTCGTCGGCTGTTCGAGGCCGATAGGACTGGGAGCAATCAGGTCAGGTCGTCGTCCGGCTCACAGTACCACAGGTCCTCGCACTCTTCGGTGCAGCAACAGCAGTATCCTGCCGAAACTGGTGCCGATGCATCGTCGTCGGTGGTCGCGATCTCGATTTGCATTGGTTCGGTCTCCATCGCCCGCCGAAGTGGCAGGCGTTCTGATATTTGAAACAGAGTGTTATTAATCCTGTCATTAAAGAGATTGAATTATGTGTTTTTGAACCGGTTTTAATTGGCCTGCGCTATCGAGTTGGCTGCGGTACGGAGTGCCCGTATCGCCGCGGGGCCCGTCACAGCGACGGTACGACTCGTCAGTAATCGCCCAGGATACCCCGCCGTTTGCTCACGGCTATCGCGTAGCGGAAAGCGAGATAGCCAAACAGCAGGTAGCCCGCCGAGACTGCGGTCACGCCGAGGAGGTCGGTGGGCGGGAGTTGCCAGATTGGCGTCCCCTCGGTGACCACCAGGACGAGCAGATCCGTCCCCCAGGCCAACGGGAGAAGCTTCGCCAGTGGCGACGACGGCGCCCCGACGGCGCCGATGAGGAGGAACTGAACGATGATGAAGACGCTACTGACACGTTTGTACACGAGCGCCAACCCGCCGAAAGCGTACCCGAGTCCCGTCGCGGACACCATCGTCACGAGGACGAGCGGTGGCAGACTGACCGGGTCGAGGGATATCCAGTGCTGGGTCGTGACCAGTAACAACGCGAGAATCAGGACGCCCCTCGACAGTGTGAACAGCAGTTTCGCGGCTATCCGGGCAGTGAGCACTGCGAACAGGCCGAAGGGACTCATCGTCGTCTGCTCTAGCGTCCCCCACTCGGCCTCCCGTTTCAGGGTCCTAGCCGAGGACTGAAACGAGCCCCACGACATCGACCAGACGAAGTATCCGATGATTATCGCGGTCAGGTTCCCGTCGATGATGGCCGGTACCACTGTCCGCACACCGAGAAACAGGAGCACGAATATGGTGTAGTTCACCCCGATAGCGGCGAGCGTGTCGAACCAGTACCGGCGGAGGATGATGTACTCCTTCTCGAAGACGACCCGCCAGAGTGCCACCAGACTGCGGTCGGCCCGACCCGAGGCTGACTCAGTCGCGTTCATTTCGAGCACCTGCGACCAGTCCGTCCGGCGCTGGGCCGTCGTCTTCCAATTCGAGCGCGGACAGGAAGACCGTCTCGAGGGTCCCTTCGACCGCCCGGAGCTTCTTCAGTCGCATCTCTGAGCGCCTGAGCGTCTCGACGAACTCGTAGACGTCCGTCTCGTTTCGCAGAATCACCTCGAAGGCCATCCTGTCGGCGGACCACTCCAGGTCGTAACCGTCGAGCGACTCACCGGTGGGGACCGGCTCCTTGAGGACGACGCGGTACCGCCTGATGTCGAGTTCGTCGAGTAGCGTCTCGACGTGGTCGTCGACGATTATCTCGCCGTCCTGGAAGACGAGTACCCGGTCACAGATGTCCTGAACGACGTCCATATCGTGACTCGAGATGACGATGGTCCGGTTCTCCTCCGTGGCGAGTCGGCGAAGCTCCGACCGGAGGTCCCGGCTGGCTTCGATGTCGAGTCCGAGGGTCGGTTCGTCGAGGAAGACGATAGGGGTAGAGCGGGCGAGCACACAGGCCAGACAGGCTTTCTGCTTCATCCCCCTGGAGAGGTTTCTGACCCGTTCGTCGGCTTTCTCCTCCAAGTTGACGAGCGACAGCAGCCGGTCGTGACGGTCGGTCGCACCGTCGGGGCGGATTCCCTGCAGTCCGGTGAAATACCGGAGGTTCTCCCGGACAGTGAGACGCCAGTAGAGGTTCCGTGCCCCTTCGAGGAGGCCGCCGACCTCGTTGTAGATCTCCCGGGAGCTCTCTGCCACGTCGATTCCGTTGACCTCGATACTCCCCGTGGTCGGCTCTAGCAGCCCCAGTATCGACTTGATCGTCGTCGTCTTTCCTGCCCCGTTGGGTCCCAGAACCCCGACTATCTCCCCGCGGTCTATCCGAAACGAGACGTCGTTCACAGCCGTCACGGTACCATCGCTACTGGAGAACTCCTTCGTCAGTCCGGTCACACTGATGGTTGCAGACTCGCTGCCCGTGCCAGACTGCGAGGTCCTCGACATGTGGAATTTTTAATCAAGCTACAGGATTAAAAATTTCGGTGAGATGGAACGAACGCTGTGAGAGACAGCGGGCACTGCCGTTCGCCGTCGCTCGAAGGAGCATCGAGAGGTGGTCGGTCGCGCCAGCCGTGAAAAGTGGGATCGCCCAGATTTGAACTAGGGGCACGGGCACCCAAGGCCCGAAGGTTACCAAGCTACCCCACGATCCCGTATCTCACAGTGTGGCCGTCTCCGAGTAAAGGGTTTCGTTGCTCGGCCCGCCGTGTCACGCCGGGGCAAGGCCCCAGAAGAAGGCGATACCGAGCGTCGTCACGACGGCGAACACGGCCTGCAGGGGCGCGCCGACTTTCAGGTAGTCGGTAAAGCGGTAGCCGCCGGGCCCGTACACCAGGAGATTGGTCTGGTAGCCGACGGGCGTCATGAAGGCCGTCGAGGCGGCGAAGGTCACTGCCAGCACGAACGCGAAGGCGTTGGCGTTCAGCTGTCCCGCCGCCTCCACGGCGACGGGAATCATCAGCACGACGGAGGCGTTGTTCGAGATGATGTTCGTGAGCACGGCGGTGACGACGTACATCAGGCCCAACACGAGGATAGCGGGCAGGCCGGGCGCGGCGAGGACGAACAGGTCGGCGATGAGGTCCGCGCCGCCGGTCTCCTGGAGGGCGATGCCCAGCGGGATGACGCCGGCGAGGAGGAAGATGACGTCCCACTGGACGGCGTCGTAGAGCTCGCTGGGTCGGAGACAGCCGGTGAAGAGCATCGCCAGCGAGCCGGCCAGCGCCGAGACGACGATGTGGACCTGCGTGAGCGCGGCGACGCCGACGACGCTCGCGACGATGCCGACGGCGACGGGAATCTTCGACTTGCGGTAGTCGGGGCGTTCGACCTCCTGGGCGACGATGAAATCGCGGTTGACGTCGAGGCGGTCGATGCTGTCGACGGTGGCCTGCACGAGCAGGGTGTCGCCGACCTTCAGTCGAACCCGATCCATCCGCTGGCGGACGAGGTCGCGCCCGCGCCGCAGGGCCAGCACGGTCGCGTCGTAGCGCTGGCGGAAGTTCGCGGAGGCGAGCGTCTCGCCGACGAGCGACGAGCCCGGCGCGACCACGAGTTCGATGAGGTTCTGCTGGTCGCTGGCGCGTTCGAGCTCCGCGTCGTCGACGGCGTCGGGAACGACGTCCAGCCCGTCGAGGTCGAGCAGCTCGACGAGCGTGTCCCGGTCAGTCCGGATGGCGAAGACGTCGCCGACGCGGACGACCTTCGGGCCGAGCGGTTCGAGGAAGGTTCGTCTGTCCCTGACGAGCTGGACGACGTCGACGTCGAGGTCGGTCCCGGACAGGGCCTCCTGGACGGTCTGGCCGACGATGGGGGAGTCCTCGCGGACGACCACCTCGGTGAGGTACTCGCCCATCTCGAACTCGTCGGTGAGGTCCTCGCGGGGCTGGATGCGGCCGGGGACGAGCCAGCGACCGACCGTCAGCAGGTAGACGGTGCCGACGATGGTGACGACGATACCCAGCTGCGTGAACTCGAACATGCCGAACGGCCGCCCCAGCAGTTCGGCCGACAGCTGCGAGGCGAGGATGTTCGTCGAGGTGCCGATGAGCGTGAGCATGCCGCCGAACATCGACGCGTAGGAGAGCGGGAGCAGGAGCTTCGACGGCGAGATGTTGCCTTCGTGTGCGATATCTGTCACCATCGGCAGGAGGATGGCGACGGCGGCGGTGTTGTTGATGAAACCGGAGATGGGACCGACCAGTCCGACCGTCGCACCGAGTTGCTTCGTCTCGCTGTCGCCGGTCAGCGAGGAGAGCCTCGCGCCGAGCAGCTGGACGATGCCCGTCCGCTGGACGCCGTCGGAGAGAATGAACATCGCCAGCACGGTGATAGTCGCCGTCGAGGCGAAGCCCGAGAGCCCCTGTGTGAGCGGGGAGATGTCGTCACCGGGCTGGTGGAGGACGTACAGCGGACCCTCCAACAGGCCGACATCGGCGAGCGTCAGCGTCACAGGTTCGACGGCGAGCAGGGCCACCATCACCGCGATAGCGGTCACGTCGACCGGGACCAGTTCGGTCGCAAAGAACAGGAGGGCAACGAGTATCAGCGCGAAGACGAACGCCATCGCGGGCGTAATCGGTGGCAGCGACACAGTACCCTCGTAGACAGGGGGAACGAAAAGCGTGGGGATTGGCGTCGTCTAGACGTCCGACTCCAGATCAGAGAGCAGCGAGTCGTAGCTCCGGGCGAACACCGGCTGTTGCCGTATCGAGGTGCCGGCGACCTTGAACACCGGAATCGCCAGCGGGCCGTCGGCGCCCTCGACGACGACGGCGTCGGTCGCCGTCTCGTCGCTCCACTCGGCGTCGAGTTCGCGGACGAGCACTTCGCCGAAGTAGCCCCCGAGCTCGGTCGAGACGCTGGTGAACACGCGGTCGTCGAAGGTGTCCTCGCTGCCGAAGGTGGCCGCGTCGAACCGGTCGTCGTCCCACTCGGCGCTGACGAGCGCGTCCAGCCGCTGGAGCGAGTCGGGCGTGTAGTCGAGGCTGTACTCGGTCCAGAAGGAGACGAGCTCGTCGGCCTCCGCGGCGTAGGTCGCGCGCGGTTCGTCGAAGGTCGTCGAGTCCGGCTCGCTGGGCTCGCCGGCCGGCGGGCCAGTCGGCGAGTCGGCCTCGGCCGCTGGCGGCGTCCCGGTCGACTCGCCGTCGTCGAACAGCGACTCGGAAGGGGCCGGCGTCGCCGAGGCCTGGGTCGGCTCCCCGGTCTCAGGCGCCGCCGGTTCGCTCGACCCGTCCTCGAACAGCGCCTCCGACGGCTGGTCGGTCGGTCGTGGTTCCGTCGACGGCTGGTCGGTCGCCTCGGCCCCGTCGACCGGCGGCTCCGAGGCGATGTCGGGCTCGGCCTCGTCGATGAGTGGGTCGGCTTCCGGCTCCTCGGCCGCTGGGTCGACGGCCTCTCGGTCGGCTTCGCCCGGGTCCTGAGTGTCGTCGCTCGTCCCCCAGTCGCTCGGGCCCCAGTCGCCCGTCGTCCCGTCGTCAGTCGATGTCTCGTCGGCCGCAGGTTCGTCAGTCGATGTGTCCTCCATCGGTTCCTCGGCCGACGCTTCGTCCGTCGGTTCCTCGGCCACCGCGTCGTCAGTCGTCTCGTCCTCGGCCGACGCTTCGTCCGTGTCCGCCGTCGGGTCGGCGCCGTCGGTCGACCCGGCGTCGTCCGAACCCGGGGCCGAGCTGTCGGTCGGCGCGGTCTCCGACTCGACCGGGTCGCCGTCGAGTCCGACCTCGACCGCGGCGCGGTCCGCGACGGCGGCGAACACCGACCCCGTGGTTATCGAGCGCTCCGCCACGTCGAAGACGGCGACGGTAGTGCTCCCGTCGGCACCGGTGATAGTGACACCCCAGTCCGGGTCACGCGTCCACTCGCCGTCGTAGACCCGTATCAGCACCTCGCCGAGATAGCAGCCAAAGCGGACGGCGTCGGTCGCGTAGGTTGCCGGCGCGTCGGAGGTGGCGAGTTCCTCGTCGTATCCCGCGTCGATAGCGTCGTCGAACTGTTCCAGCGAGTCGAGCGAGAAGTCCAGTTGGTCGACCTCGCCGGCGACGGCGGCGGCCCGCTCGCGGAGCGCCGCGGCGTCTAAGTCGCGCGTCTCGACCAGTCCGGACTGTGTCCCGTCGCCGGTCGAGTCCGCGGCGCCCGACTCGTCGTCAGCCGACGACGTGGTCCCGGACTCGCCGCCGCCGACGACACGCCGGATACTGTCGAACAGCCCCATGCACACCGCAAGACTGTGTGACTACAAGAAGGTACGGCCCGAATGTCGGTTCGCTGACTATCTCTCAGTGTTCGTCGCGCAGCTCCATCCCCGCGACGATGTCGTACGGGTCCTCGCCCTTGCGGATGCCGTCGAGCAACTGGAACGACTCGTCCGGCGCGAGGAAGTGCCGAGTGACGGCCCGGCCCAGCGGCGTCGGGGAGAGCCCGTCGATAAAGTCGTATTCGAGGAGCTTCCCCAGAGCGTGTTTCGTGGGCACCTCGCCGACCATCCGGTCGTTGAGCCGCTTCGCCTGCTTGCCGGCGACGGTGACGTTCGCCAGCGTCTCCTCGACGGCCGCGCCCTCGTCGTATCGGGTGATTACCGGCTCCATCTCCCCCTTGAGGAGCCTGAACGCCACCTCGTCCTCGGTCATCTCCATGCTGTTGTGGTACGTGCAGTCGGGCTCGACGAGGACGTAGACCGTCCCCTTGTCGTGGTAGTCGGGCCGGCCCGCCCGGCCGAGCATCTGGCTGAACTCCTGGACGGTGAGCCACTCGATACCCATCGCCAGCGAGTCGAAGATGACCTGCGAGGCGGGGAAGTCAACCCCGGCGGCGAGCGCCGCGGTCGTCACGACGGCGGCGAGTTCCTGGTCGGCGAACTGCTTCTCGACGCGCTTTCGCTTGCGGTTGTCCAGTCCGGCGTGATACGGGGCCGAAGAGTAGTTCAGCTTCCGGGATATCTGGTGACAGCGCCGCCGAGAGTTGGTGAAGATGATGGTCTGGCCCCGGTACCCCTTGCTGGATTTCGTGTCGAAGGCCCGCTTGACGAGCTTCTTTTCCGTCTCTATCTTCTCGCGGCCGTCGGCGAAGGTGACGTGGCGTTCGATGGGGACCGGGCGCTCCTCGAACTCGATGAGCGTCGCCCGGAGCTTCTTCGCCAGCTGGCCGGGGTTGCCGACCGTCGCCGAGAGGTAAATCCACTGGGTGTCGCCGTACTCGCGGGCGTTTCCTCCGCGGTTCGTTTCACTCTCCGCTTTGGTCCGAGACGTTTCACGTCTCGCCTCGCCCGCTCGCTCGTTCCGGGACGACTCCGTCATCCCGCGTTCACAGTAGTACTTGAGCCGCGAAATCAGGCCGTCGAGTCGGTGGCCTCGTTCGTCCTCGCCCAGCGTGTGGACCTCGTCGATGACGACCGTTCCGATATTGCCGAGGTCTTTGCCGGTCCGCAGCGCGTGGTCGATACCCTCGTAGGTGCCGACGATGATGTCGGCCTCCGGGTCGAACCGACCGCCCTCGTCGGCGATACGGCTCGCCCCCACACGCAAGGAAACGTCGACCATGTCGCCGTAGCGGTCCTGGAAGTCGTCGTACTTCTGGTTCGCCAGGGCGACGAGGGGCACCAGAAAGAGCATCTTGCCCTCGCCGTTCAACACCCTGTCCAGCCCGGCCATCTCGCCGACCAGAGTCTTGCCCGTCGCCGTGGCCGACACCACGAGCTGGTCCTCGCCATCGGTCGCGCCGTGTTCGACGGCGAGACTCTGGACCGGCAGGAGCGTATCGAAGCGCGATTCCAGCCGGTCCTGAACGCCGGGGTGGAGCCCCAGCGAGTCCACGCGGACGGGGTCGACGTCCTCGGTCGTGGCCGAGATCTCGTCGAACTTCGTCAGGTCGGGGTCGAGCTGCCCCGACAGGAGGTTGGTGATGCGGTCCAGGTCCTGGACCTCCAGCAGGAGCTCTTCGAGGCGTTTCCGGGCGTCGCCGGTGATCGAGCCGTCGAAGGCGAGCTGGCGGTCGAGCTCCTCGCTCGCGCAGTCGGGGCAGATAGACTCCCCGTCGGCCGCGATGGCTGTCTCGCTCGTGATAGGCGAGTACCGCCCCGCCGACGCGCAGAAGCGACAGGTCCGGACGACCTTCGCGTCGAGCTGATAGCCGTCGAGCATCTCCGTGATGCGCTCGCGGGCGACGGGGCCGGTCTGCTGGGAGATGCGGATGCGGCTCGCGCGGCGGGCCAGCTCGACGAACTGGTCGGGCGAGCGCAGCTGCTCGCCGGAGCCGTCCTCGATGCGGAGCCGGCGGGGCCGGGGCCCCGCGTCGGTCTCTTTCAGTTCGAGAACCCCGCGAAAGAGTCGCGACCCGTCGCGCTGGGCGACGACGCGAACGTCCTCGCCGTGTTCGTGGAGAAACAGTGTCTCCACCTTCCCAACCTGCTGTGACACGGCTGTAGGTACGACTGGGGAGCTACTTTACTGGCTCGGCATGGGCTCGGCGCGGATGATAATGTCACACGTTCAACTTTTACCCGTCGGACGAGAAAGCCGTGTATGCGCCCTGAACGAGCGACAGGGGAACTGATAGCCGGAGACCGGCCGCGTCGGGAGCCCTGACCCCATGGGGGACATCCAAGTCCTCTACGTCGACCCGGACGCGACCGCGGGGACGTCACCGCTGCGAGAACTGGTCGCCGACCCCGCTATCGAGGTCTACCGCGAAACTTCGATCGCTGACGCGGTGGCCACACTCGGCGAGCGGGTCGTCGACTGCGTGGTGACGGAGTACGACCTCCCCGACGGGACCGGGGTAGAGCTGGTCACCACGCTCCGGGAGGTCGCCCCCGACACCGGTGCGATTCTCGTGACGGACGACTCGCCCGTCCGTATCGCCGAGGAGTCCCCTGGCGGACCCGTCGCCGAGTTCGTCCCCAAGAGCGTCCCCGAAGTCGGTGCCCGCGTCGTACAGCTCGTCAAACACACCGCGGCCAACCGGAGCCAGACCTCGTATCCGCTCCCGCCCGACGAGCGGGCGCGCCTCGCCGCGCTGGCGACCATCGACCTCGACGACGAGCTGCTGGGGCGGGCCGTACAGCGAGTAACCGAACTGGCCACCGAACACTTCGCGGTGCCACAGAGTTCGGTGAACATCATCACCGAACGGACCCAGGAGTTCCTGGCCAGTGCCGGCGGCGAGTTCGAACCGACCCCCCGAGAGGACTCGGCGTGTACCTACACGATTCTCGACGACGGCGTCTCCGTAATCGAGGACGTCGCGGCCGACCCGCGTTTTCCCGACGTCACCGACGATACGGCCATCCGCTTCTACGCGGGGGCGTCGCTCACCACGCGGGAGGGCCATCCCGTCGGGACGCTCTGTGTCTACGACGACGAGCCGCGGGTGTTCAGCGAGGCCGACCGCGCCTACCTCTCCCTGCTCGCGGACGAGGTGACGGACTGGCTGGAGGTCGCCCGCGAGCCGCGGACGGGAGCCGAGCGAGGGGTCGAGGAGGGGGAGTCGCCGTGACCGCGGGAGCGCGCGGCGTTCGGTTCGGGTTCCCGGCACCACTGTTCCCGGACGGCGTCGAACCCGGCACCAACATCCTCGTCAAAGGGCCCGCGGACTCGGGTGCCCGGGAGGTGGCGCTCCGGCTGACACAGCCCGAGCCCTACCGGAACGAGGGGCGGCTCCTGCTGTCGGCGGACGTGAGCGGGCGACACCTGCTGGACCGGGCGAGGGAGGTGAGCGACGGCGTCGACCCCGAGCGGGTCGGGGTCGTCGATTGCTCGGGCATCGCCGACGAGGACCACCGGTTCGACCACCACGACCACATCGAGGGTCCCGGCGACGTCATGGCCATCGAGATGGCCGTCGCCACCCTCTACGAGACGCTCCGTGCGAAAGGGTTCGACCGGATTCGAGTCGGTCTGTTCTCCGTCTCCGCCATGCTCGCTCACTCCGACCTCCGGACTGTCTCGCGATTTATCCACATGCTGACCGGGCGCATCATCGCGACGGGCGACCTCGGCGTGTTCTACATCGACAGCTCACTCGACGGCGACGTGAGTGTCGAGGTCGTCGAGCACTTCTGCGAGTGCACCGTCGAGGTCCGGCGGCGGGACGACGACGTGGAACTGCGCGAGAGCGACTTCCGGGGCGGGAGCAGCGACTGGCGCCCGCTCGACCCGCAGGCGACGAACAGACCGCACCGGCGGTCGTAGCCCCGCGCTGGCACACCGCCCTTATCACCGTCGGCCGCCAACGTCAGGTATGCGACGGTTCCGCATCGGGAGCGCCTTCGGCATCCCCATCCAGCTCGACCTGACCTTCCTGCTCGTCCTGCCGCTGTTCGCGTGGATTATCGGGACCCAGATAGCACAGACGGCGGGGCTGTTGAACAGCTCGCTGGGAACCGGGCTGGACCCGGCGCTGCTGACCGGCGGGAGCCTCGTCTGGGCGCTCGGCACCGTGGCCGCCGTCGGCCTCTTTACCGGCGTCGTCCTGCACGAGCTGGGCCACTCGCTCGTCGCGATTCGGTACGGGTTCCCGATCGACTCCATCACGCTGTGGCTCTTCGGCGGCGTCGCCCAGCTGACCGAGATGCCCGAAGACTGGAAACAGGAGCTGGCCATCGCCGTCGCCGGCCCCATCGTCAGCATCGTGCTGGGGGTCGTCTCCTACGGCGTCTTCCTCGTCTTGCCGGGCACCCAGTCGACGGCCGTCGAGTCAGCCCGCTTCGTCTTCGCCTATCTGGCGGTGATGAACGTCGCACTCGCGGCGTTCAACATGCTCCCGGGGTTCCCGATGGACGGCGGGCGCGTGCTTCGCGCCCTGCTCGCCCGGACCCGCCCGTACGCGCGAGCGACGCAGATCGCCGCCGAGGTGGGCAAGGTCTTTGCCATCCTGCTCGGACTGTTCGGCCTCTTTGTCGCGGGCAACATCTTCCTGGCCGGACTGGCGTTCTTCATCTACATCGGCGCGGCGGGCGAGGCCCGAGAGACGACGATGCGTGCCGACCTGGAGGGCGTGCAGGTCAGAGACGTGATGACCCCGGCGGACCGCGTCACCACGGTCACGCCCGAGGTGTCGGTCCGGGAGCTCGTCGAGACGATGTTCCGGGAGCGCCACACGGGCTATCCCGTCGAGGTCGACGGGGAGGTGGTGGGGCTGGTCACGCTGGAGGACGCCCGCGCGGTCCGGGACGTCGAACGCGACGCCTACACCGTCCGGGACGTGATGACCACCGAGCTGGTCACCGTCGGGCCCGAGCTGGACGTGATGGACGCGCTGAACGAACTGCAGGACAACTCCGTGGGCCGGCTGGTCGTCACCGACGAAGACGGCGCGTTCCGGGGACTGCTCACCCGTTCGGACGTCATGACGGCCCTCTCTATCCTCCGGTCGAGCGACGAGGGCGCTGTCAGAGCGAGCCGGCTTCGGGCGGAGCAGTGAGCCGGGGCGACCACCGGCCGCGTGAGGGCCCGATGGGGGAAGGTCCTTAGTGCCCACTGTCGCATGTACACACATGATAGACGAAACAGTCAGAGAGATAGAGGAGATGCAGACCCAGAGCTCCTCTATCGTCGCCGTCAAGGCCGCCAAAGCCCTGCGCGAGCTGACCGAGCGCGAGTGCCACACCGTCGAGGACTTCTACCGCGTCGTCGAGCGCAACTCGTCGGCGCTCCAGCGGGCTAACCGCTCGCACGCGCCCCTCTACACGACCCAGCAGCGCATCGTCGAGGCCGTCACGGAGTCCGACGCCGACAGCGTCGAGTCGGCGAAGGACGTGCTGGTCGAGGCCATCGACGACGTGGTGACGGAGGTCGAGTCGAGCAAGCAGCGCGCCGCCGAGCGCGCCGCCGAGCTCGTCGAGGACGGGGACGTGCTCCTGACACACGAGAACTCCTCGACAGTGATGGCGACGTTCGACGAGGTGCTCGACGCGGGCAAGGAGGTCGAGACGTTCGTCACCGAGTCCCGGCCCAGGTTCCTCGGCCGCAAGACCGCCCGCCAGCTCGCCGAGCGCGAGGGCGTCGCGGTGACGCTCATCACCGACGGGGCCGCGGGCCACTACCTCGCGGAGGTCGACCGCGTGTTCATCGGCATGAACTGCCTCATCGAGGACGTGGTGTACAACCGCATCGGGACCCACGCCATCGTCGCCACGGCGAACAGCCACGGCGTCCCCGTCACGACCGTCGGCTCCTCCTCGAAGTTCATCGGCAGCGGCTTCACCTTCGAGAACACGTTCCGGCCGGCGAGCGAGGTCATGCTCGAACCCGCCGACGGGTTCGAGGTGGCGAACCCGGGCTACGACGCGACGCCGACGCGGCTGCTCGACTCCGTCGTCACCGAGAACGCCGTCATCGAGTTCTGAGCGGGACCGGCGGTCGGCGCGTCGAGCGCGGCGAGGTTTCGGATGGTAACCCGGCGTAGTCGTCTACACCTGCTTTCCTGTACGCTGCCTGAGATATATCCCCGCGTGACCGGAAGCGAGAGCCATGTCTGCCACAGACACCGCCGGCGGAACGATAACGCAGTACACCGACCCGATGTGCACCTGGTGCTGGGGGTCCGAGCCGGTCGTCCGGCACCTCCGAGCGGCCTACGGGGAGCAAATCCAGTTCGAATACGTCATGGGCGGGCTCGTCGAGGACTTCGAGACGTTCTACGACGCGGCCAACGACATCTCGCAGCCGAGCGACGTCGTCCCCCACTGGGAGTCGGCCTCGGAGGCCCACGGGATGCCGGTCGATACCTCGATATTCGAGACTGACCCCGCACAGTCGACGTATCCGGCGAGCGTCGCGTTCGTCGCGGCGCGCCAGCAGGACCGCCGCGACGCACACAGGTATCTCCGGGCCTTGCGCGAGGCCTACGCCACAGAGGCACGCAACGTCAGCCGGCGTGAAGCGCAGGTCGCCCTGGCCGAGCGCGTGGGCATCGACGTGACCGCGTTCGAGCAGGCGCTGGACGACGGAACGGCCCGGGAACGTTTCGAGAGCGACCTCGCTCGCACCCGCGAGGCCGGCGTCCGCGCGTTCCCGACCTACCGCGTCAGCGGCCCCGAAGGCGAACGCGTCGCCGCCGGATTTCAGTCGTACGACCAGCTGCGAGCCGCGCTGGAGGCGGTCGCCCCGTCGGCAGAGCCCGCCGACCCGCCGTCGGTCCGGGAGTTCGTCGGCGAGTTCGGGCCCGTCGCGACGCAGGAGGTCGCCGAGACCTGCGAACTCGCGCGCGGCAAGGCCAGACAGGTCCTCCAGTCGCTCCACGACGAGGGGGCGGTGGGTCGCGACCCGCGCGGAAACGGCGTGTTCTGGGACAGCCGGCGTGACAGTTGATGAGGCTGGTCCACGACGGCGAGCGGGGAGCGGCGTGACCCGCGAGTGAGAACGTGAATGGTAACAAATTCTACTATTTTTGCCGTTCGTGGTACTCTGGACTTTTCGTGCGCCCTAAGCCCTGAGTAGCCGTTTTACTCCGTCAGATAGCGCGCACAACAGCAGGTGTAGTGCGGTCAACCTGATTTAGTGTAAGTTGCCTGAAGTATATACTGCAGGGGGTCCTCGCACCGTGTGCAACGATGCTACGAAGCGATGTTCGACACGCGGTCGATCCGAATCGGATACAAACCGCCCCCGGTCGCGAGGGGGGTGCGTGCTGATGGCGTTCGCGTCGCCGCTGGCCGAGGGCGCGTTCCTCGCCGGACGGGCGCTGTTCGCGCTCGTGGTCAGCTACCTCGCGCTGGGGAACCTCCTCGACCTCGAAGCGTCGGTCGGGTACGCCCGGAGCAAAGGCGCGCCGCTGGCGTCGGCGACGGTGCCGCTGGGGAGCCTCGGGCTCATCGTCGGTGCGCTGTCGGTGCTCGTCGGGGCCTATCCCGCCGTCGGGGCCGTGACGATACTGGCTATCCTCGCGCCTATCACCGTGGTCATGCACGACTTCTGGACCATGGAGGGCCAGGACCGGCAGAACGAGGAGATACACTTCCTCAAGAACGTCGGGCTGCTGGGCGGCGCTCTGGTCTTCCTCGCGCTGTCCTCGCTGTCGTGGCCGCTGGCAGCGGGCGTGGGGGTCGGCCTCTAACCACCGATGACAGCGATCCAGACGGCTGACGGCCTCGAACTCGACTGCGTGCACCACCCGGCCGAGGGGGACGCCGACGGAACGGTGTTGCTGGCCCACGGCATCACACAGGACATGGACGAGGGCGGGATGTTCACGCGGCTCGCCGAGTTGCTCGCGGCGGCCGGTTTCGACGCCGTCCGGTTTAGCTACCGGGGCCACGGGGACAGCGACGGGCGGCCGCGCGGCGTCACCGTCGCCGGCGAACGCCTCGACTTCGAGGCCGCGTTCGAGCACGCGCGGGCGGCCTTCGACGGGCCGTACTTCGTCGTCGCCAAGAGCTTCGGCGCAGTGTCGACCTGCCTCTCGCTGGACCGGTACAGCGACGCCATCAGCGGGGTCGTGCTGTGGAACCCGGTGCTCGACATCGACAGCACGTTCCTCGACCCACAGACCCCGTGGGGCCGCGAGCAGTTCACCGGCGAGGCGCTGGCCGAACTGCGCGAGTCCGGGTCGCTGCCGCTCGGCGACGGGTTCGAGCTGGGGCGAGTGCTGTACGACGAGCTCCACCGCTACGACCCCGGTGCTCGGTTCGCCGAGCGGTCGATGCCCGCGCTCGTCGTCCACGGCGACGACGACGATATCGTACCCTACGAGCCGACGAAACGGGTCGCAACCGAAAGCGGTGCCGACTTCCACACCGTCGAGGACACCGACCACGCGTTCCAGACGCCCGACGGCGACCCGGTGACCCGCGGCACCGAGCGCGCCCAGGACCGCCGGACCGTCGAGTGGCTCCGGGCCCGCGTCGAGTAGCGCCGAAATATCAGCCCCGTAACTTAAACTCGCTCCTGCGAGCCCTTATGCACCAGCCGTCCGTGCGGTTTTGCTACGTATGCACGCGACTCGGACCTGCACGGAACAGGCGGGCAGTCGACGCGACGGGACGGAACAGCGACAGAGCGGGAGGCGGTGGTAACGATGGCCGCTGACACCGCCGACCGACGGGCGTCGGTCGAGCGACACAACGAGTCGGCCTGTTCGGTCGTGCAGGCCATCGACCGGATCGGCACGCCGTGGCGGCTCAACGTCGTCCACGCGCTCGACGGCGGGGAACAGCGCTTCAACGAGCTCAAGGCCGCCACTGACGCGCGCTCGAAGACGCTCTCCGACGCGCTCGATGCGCTCGTCGAGAACGACATCGTCGACCGACGCATGGAGGAGGCGGCGCCGGTCGCCGTGTACTACGCGCTCACGCCGAAAGGGCGGGAGCTGCTCGACGTGCTGGACGAACTGGACGAGTGGGCACGGCGGTGGGAGGGCGAGTCGTCGGCGACGTAGCTGACGGCTCCCTCGCCGCGGCCGCGCCGAGGGTTTTTGTCCCCGTTATCGGCGGTCACAACGCGTCAGGACTCGGTTAGCGGCTCCGTTCGCTCCCGCCGGTCAGCCGCCGTCTCCTCGCTCGGGACGTCGGCCGTCGCACAGTCGAGACAGTAGGCGTTCCGGCCTTCGCTGTGGGTGTACACCGGCACTCCGGCGAGACAGAACTCCTCCCGGTAGCGCCTGAGTTCTCCTTCACTCACCTGTGTCCCACAGTCGACACAGCGGTCGGTCCGGTGTGGCTCGGAACGCAGGACGCGGTGTTCGACCACGCGGGACCGTCCGAACGTCCCGAGCGAGCGGCGGCGGTCGAGCCGACGGCGAAGTCGGGGGTTGACGAACACGCCGAGCGCGACCAGACACAGCGAGAACAGGACGATGACGGCCGGCACGAGCGGGTTCGACCCGGCGCCACGGAGAAACGCCAGCACGGGGACGACGACGCCGAGCCCGCCCAGGCCGACGAGGAGCCAGCCGGCGAGCGCGTAGAGCACGTCGGAGACCGCGTCGGCGAGTTCGACGGTGTCGGAGGGCGACATACCCGGCGTCTTGTCACGGGCAAATCATAAATCCTGACATCGGCACCGGGCGAGGCGACGCCGGCCTCAGAGCGACCGGAACACGCGAATCGTGTCGCGGTCGGTCGGCTCCCGAATCAGCTGCGCGAAGCCGAGCTGGGAGAAGACCGCTTTCCAGTTGCGGTGATAGAGGGGAAAGTCGTCGTCGACGTAGCTGACGGCCGTCTCGCCGCGGCCGCGCCGGGGGCTGTTGCCCTCGTTCTCGGCGGTGACTAGCAGGTCGGCCGTGATGCGGGCGAGTTCCTCGAACACCCACGTGTCCTCGGGGTGGATGTGCTGGAGCGTCTCGACGGTGTAGACGACGTCGAAGGCGTCGTCGTCGAACTCGCCGACGAGGTCCTCTATCGCTCCGGCGCGGAAGCTCCCGACCTCGGCGAGGCGGGGGTACTGGTCGGTCATCACGTCGAAGGCGTCCTCGTTGATGTCGATGCCGGTGAGGTTCTCGTAGCCCCGGCTCCGGAGGTGTGCGAGGTGGCGGCCGGAGCCACAGCCGATTTCCAGAATCGCGGCGTCGTCGGCGACGTAGTGGTCGAACACGTCGACGAGCGTCTCGCTCACTTCGTTCGGGCCGATTTCGGCGTAGTACTCGGGGGAGTACTTGCCCGAGCGCTCGGCCCAGTCCCGACGGACGTCGTCCGGGTCCATACGCCCGGGGACGGCGCTGTAGGTAAAAGCCGTGGCGGTCCTCGACGAACCGGTGATAGGGCCACAGCCCGAACGCCGCGTATGGAGTTCGGCGTGACCGTCGGCGACGACCTCGACCGACTCGAAAAGACCGCGGCGGACTTCGCGTTCGCCGAGTTCGGCCTCGGTGAGGCGCTGGACGTTCCGGGGGCCATCGACGACGCCCGCCTCGACAACCTGCTGGCCGAGCGCGACCAGTCGCTCGTCGTCCACCTCCCGTTCAAGCAGGACGTGGCGACGCCGGTCCCCGAGATCAACGACGCTATCCTCGCCTATCAGGAGCGGTTGCTCGACTGGGCGGCGGCGCGCGGGGCGCGCAAGGCGGTCCTCCACGCGACCGTCCGGGACCCCTACGACACCGGCCTGCGGTCGACTGCCGCCGACCAGCTCTCGCGCGTCGTCGCGGCCGGGGAGAAAAGAGGAGTCGAGATCGTCGTCGAGAACGTCGGCCACCAGCCCCGCGGGCTCCAGCTCTCCGTGCTGGGCGATATCGCCGACGAGGTCGGTCTCCCGGTGTGTTTCGACGTCGGCCACGCGTACATGGAGGACGGGAACGAGGGTATCGAACGGTTCTGCAAGCGCCACGGCGACCGGATTTCACATCTGCACGTCCACGACGTGCGGGGCCGCGGTGACACGCACATGCCGCTGGGCGCCGGCGAGGTCGACGGCGACCCGGTCGCGCGCCATCTCGACGGCTTCGACGGCACCGTCGCCGTCGAGGTGTTCACCGACGACGTGGCGCTGCTCCGGGACACCGCGGCCCGGGCGGCGTCGTGGTTCGGCGAGTCGGGTGACGCCACTAATTGTTAGATCGTTGAGACTATACCGCCGCGGAACGTAACGACGGGGCGGAGGAACCGACGGGGCCTCACCGGTGGGAGACGGGACGGTGTCCCGTACCGTCGTTTGAGAGCGTGTGACAGGTCGTGAACGCCCCGCGTGACCGTCGCGACACAGTATCCACCATGCCACTAGACGAAGACAAATATCCGGCAGCAACGGGCCGGCGACGCTTCGTGACCGGCGTCGTCGGGAGCGCGGCCCTGGCAGGTATCGGCGTCGGCGGCGCGGCAGCAGTCGACACGCTCACCGACCCCTCGGGCGAGGGCGGCGGGACCACGGAGTTCGTCGGCGTCGAGAACATCGACGGGCCGGCGCCCCGCGGGATGCCCATCATCCCCATCGAAATCCGGGACGGCCAGCTCACGGGCGTCTGGCCCGAGTACGACCCCGAGGAGCGAGTCGCGCGGGCCCCGAACTTCGGGGGGAGCGGCATCGACTACTCCTCGGCGTGGTTCCAGTACTGCGGGGTCCAGACTGCGCCGGGCGTCCGGCCACAGGCCGACCAGAACAACACCCTCCTGAGCAGCCCCGGGAGCTACGAATGGCAGAGCGACATCGAGCAGGGCGCGCCGCTGACCGTCGACATGTTCGAGGACTACGAGTCGTGGGGCAACGGTATCGGCCAGTCGGGGCTGGGCAAACCCGCCAGCGCGACGTGGCGCTCCGAGGGGGACGTCCAGTCCATCACGGTCCAGCTCATCCGGTCGAACCGGGTTACGCAGATGGCCGAGGGCGAAGGCGAGTTCAGCGACCTCCCGAGCAGCGTCCGGCAGTTCGTCTCGGCCGCGACGGCGGAGGGCTTTATCGCGTGGCTCAACAAGTGTACGCACTTCTGCTGTGTCCCCGGCTGGAAGACCCAGGGGGGCAGCGCCGCCTTCGGCGCCGAGAACGACATCTACTGCCAGTGTCACCAGTCCATCTACGACCCGTTCAGCCCCGTGTTGAAGCAGTTCGTCGCGCTGCCACGCCCGCCCGCAGAACAGAGCTCGGAGTGACACTGGGCCGCGGCCGCGCCGTCTGTCTAGTCCTTTTCCGAGAGTTCGTAGTCGCCGCCGTAGCGCATGAACACGTAGGTCAACCCGAGTGTCACGACCATCACCAGCGAGGTCGCGATGCCGAGGGTCTTCGCGCTGTTTGGCACCTGCGGGACACCGCCACCGCCGCCGCCACCACCACCGGCGCTCGCCGTCGGATAGTCGGTGCCCACGACAACCGACCCCTTCATCCCGAGGCTCTCGTGGGGTTCACAGATGTAGTTGAAGATGCCGTCTTCGTCGAACGTGTACTCGTAGGTCGTCCCCTGGTCCGCGACGGCTTCGCCCGAGTCGAGCGGTCCCTCGCCGTCCGAGACCACGTTGTGGCCGCCGCCCTGCCCCGTCCACTCCCACACCACCGTCGCGCCGTTGTCGACGTGGACCGCCGGCGGGTCGAACGCGAAGTTCCCGCCGTTGCCCTGGGCGCCGACGGCCACCGACACCTGGTCTTGCCCCTGGGCGTCGACGACGGTGCCGTCGAAGTTCCCCACCGAGTCCAGAAAGCCGCCGAAGTCCGGCGGGCCGCCCCCGCCGCCACCGCCGTCGGCGGGTGAACCTCCCTCCGTGCCAGTGGCGCCACCGTCGGTTCCCGCCGGTGTTCCCTCTGCCGTTCCCGTCTCGGTCCCGCCGCCAGTGGGCGACTCCTGTGCGGCCGCAGTACCCGTGGCGGCTGTCGCCGCTCCCGCGGCCGTCAGCACGAACGCCCGCCGAGACACGGTCGTGTTCCGAGAAGCCATGCCCGCTATTGGTGGGCACCGACCCTGTATATGACGGATTTATTCACTATTTCCAACCATTTTTTACGTAGACAGATACTGCAATTGAGTGCTTTAGAAGTTGTATTTGACCACTTTCGATTTTCTCGCATCCAATTGTTGTATTTTTCTGATGAATCTATGCGAGATGGGGTCGATAGCGTCGTGAGCTGGACGCGAGCGGACCGAACTGGTAACCACGTTTTTTGACGGCTACCGGCTAGCGCGACTATGGCGGACTCGTTCTCACGACGGGGGGTCTTACGGGCTGCTGGACTCGCAGCGGGAGCCGGACTCAGTGGGTGTCTGCTGGACAATCCCAGGACTGCTGCGGGACACGTCTACGTCGAAAACGCCTCGGGCGTCGACCGACGCATCGCCCTCGTCATCGCCGAGCGGACGGACGGGACCGTCGAGCGCGAGGTGGCGGCCTGGTATCGGATACCCAACGGCCACGCCCTGGAGTTCGAGACCGTGTTAGAACGCGACCGCCGCCACGTCATCCACGGGACGCTCCCCGACGCGCCGCCGTCGGACGAAGTGACCTTCGTCAGCCACCCCTGTCCGGCGGACGAGAGCGGCGAGCGAATCGTCGTCGTCGACGTCCAGCGGGACGGCCTCGGCGTCGTCCCCCGGGACTGCGAGCAGTCCTACACGCAACGGGAACTGGAGTACGTGCCGGCCTCGGAGTACCGGCTCGAACCCTACGACGGCGAGATTCCCGGCCGCTAGAGCAGAAAGGTCCCGAGGAAGCCGACCGCCGTCGCCAGCGTGATGTACGGCCCGGCCTCCTGGTAGGCGTCGGGGTATATCTCGCCGGCGAGCGAGGCGAGAATCGCCCCGCCGGCGAACGCGCGTATCGCGCCGACCCACAGCTCCGGCAGCGGCGGCAGGAGCCAGTAGCCGAGCAACACCGCGGCGCCGACGACGACGGCGGTGACGGCCCACGCTCCCATCGTCCGCCATCTGTCGTGGTTCTGTGCCATGTTGGTCCCCGACATCATCGACTGGGAGGTGTTGGTGACGACGAGGGCAAAGAGGAACGCCAGCGCGCCCGAGACGTTGCCGACCAGCAGCGACCCCATCGCCATGTTCTCCGGCACCCCGTCGGTCGTGACACTCGCCCACAGCCCCCAGCCGCGCTCCTCGGACCGGTCGCTGGCGAGCCTGTCGATGAGGATGTCGAGGCCGCCGAAGGTGACCACGCCGAACAGGAAGTAGCCCGAGGCCGCCCACTTCCCGATGGTTCGGACCGCGGGGTCGTACAGCTCGAAGGCCAGCGAGACGACCAGCGACCCCCCGCCGACGGCCAGCAGCGCCGCCTGCCACCGCCGCTGCGGGCTGACCCAGATGCCGACGGCTGCGCCGACGACGAGCGCGAGCGCGGAGAACACAGCGTAGAACCACGGGTTCGAGAGCAGGCCGCCAAAGAGGCCACCCGCGGGGCTGGCCTGAACGAACAGCGACGGGGGCGCCGTGAGACGGCCGCTCATAGGCGGCTGTGTCGCCGGGAACAGCGGTCCGGTCCTCGATACCGAGCCACTGGGCCGTCGGTCGGTCGATACATGTGCGATATCTAATCGTTCTAGTCCGATAGTTCTGGCGCAGGTCTGCGACAGCGCGAGGCCGAGGCCGTCAGCAGGCGGTACACACCCCGGCGACGTACCACCAGTGGAGGGACGGGGACTGGTCTTCGGGCGCGGTCTCGGCGGGCAACTGTGTCGGGAACATACACGGGTATCGAGTCGAATCTGACGGATAAATATTATCAAATTTTTTATCAATAGCCGTTGTGCGGCAGTCTCGTCCGCGTCACAACGGCTGTTGTGCTGGCGGTTTCTTGTCCACAGCCCGAAAACAGGGGAGTGTCATGAACGAGGCCGAGCTGGTCGAGACACTCGAACGGTACGGGCTGTCGCCGTACCAGGCGAGCGCGTACGTCGCGCTCGTCAACCGGGGGACAGTCGCCGCCCAGGACATCGCCGACGTGAGTGACGTCCCCCGACCTCGCGTGTACGACGTCGTTCGCGACCTGGAATCGAAAGGGTTCGTCACCACGTACGAGCAGGACAAGCTCTACGCGCAGGCGCTGGACCCCGAGTCGGCGCTCGAAGGGGTCAGAGAGCGCGCCGACCAACTGGAGCGCGCTGTCGACGTGGTGACCGAGCGCTGGCAGCAACCGACGCTGCAGCGACACACCACCAGCCTCGTCCAGCGGGCCCAGTCGGTCTTCGAGAAGGGCATCGAAGAACTCGACCACGCGCTGGACTACGCGCAGGTCGTCCTCTCGATGGACCGCCTCGAACCGCTCAGGGAGACACTGGCGGACGCACACGAGCGGGACGTCTTCGTGGATTGCACCGTCTACGGCGTCGACGACGAGGACGCCCTGACGGACATCGACTTCGGCGCCTTCTGTACGCGCGCCCACGCCATCCGGTACCCGCTCCGGTCGGCCCCGTTCGGCGTGCTGGTCGACCGCCAGCGCGCCTGTTACTCGTGGCACCAGCGAACGGAGGACGAGTACGGCCTCTACGTCGACGACAGCGCCCACGAGAACATGATATGGCACTACACGATGAATCTCCGGCGGGCGGCCGAGGAGGTCTACGTCGAGACGCCGTACGAACCGCCGCTGCGGTTCGGGTCGCTCCGTGACTGTCTCGCCGTCATCGAACCGCTGGTCCGTGACGACACGGGCCTTCGCGCCGAAATCACCGGCGAGTCCGTCGCGACGGGCCGCGAACGCAGGGAGACGGGGACGATAGCGTCGGTTTCCTATCCCGGCTTCGAGGCGGGAGCCCAACCGGAACCACACCGGGTGTTCGCCGAGGCGAGACTGACGCTCGAAACGGGCAACGAGACGTACACGGTCGGTGGGTTCGACGCTCGGACCGAGGATATCGAGGCCAGCCGCATCGTGGTAACGGAGATAGACGGATGAGAGCGTCCGACCGGTCGCGGTCCAGCGCCGCCGACGCGCCGACTGGCCCGAGGGCCGTCCGATGACACAGGGACCGGCCGTCGAGCTCTTCGACACGTTGGAGGGGCAGACCGCCCTCGTAACCGGCTCGTCCCGGGGTCTGGGCGCGGAGATAGCGCGCCAGCTAGCGGACCACGGGGCCACCGTCTACGCCAGCGCCCGTGACCCGTCCGCCGTCGACGGGGACTCGCTCCGGCGGCTCGAACTCGACGTCACCGACGAGACCGGGATCGAACGGGCGATAGCGCGGCTCGACCGGGAGGTCGGAACGCTGGACGTGCTGGTCAACAACGCGGGCACACGGGGACCGGAGGGCCCCCTCGAAACCCTCGACAGCGAAGCGGTCGCCGAAACCCTCGACGTCAATCTGACTGGTCCGCTCGAACTGACTCGCCACGCCCTGTCGCTGCTGGGGAACGCGGCGACCCCGCGCGTGGTGAACGTCGCGAGCAGCGCGGGGCAGTTCGACGGCGAGATGGAGCCGTCCCACATGCCCTACAGCGTCTCCAAGGCCGGGCTCAACGCCGTCACGCGGACGCTTTCGGGCCAGTATCCGGACCTCCTGGTAAACAGCGTCGACCCCGGCTGGGTCCGCACGGACAACGGCGGGCCGGACGCACCGCGGAGCGTTCCCGAGGGAGCGGCGACGGCGGTCTGGCTGGCCCGGTTCGAGCACGGGCCGAGCGGGGCGTTCTGGCGTGACAACGAACGGATACCGTGGTAACATGCCGGGAAACAAGCGCCTCACGGACCGGCTCGACGGCGACGAGCAGACCACCGACGGACACCGGCCCGAACCAGCGGCCGACGGTAGCGGCCCCGGATTCCTCGTCGGGACGACCGACGGCGTCTTTCGCGCCCCGACACTGCCGGTCGAGGACCCCGAACCGTGTCTCGATGCCGGAACCGTCCACCGGCTCAAGCGGCCGCCGGGCGGCGATGTCCTGGCAGCGACCGACGACGGGCTCTACCGGACGAGCGACAACGGCCGAACGTGGCACGACTGCGACGTGCCAACCAGACGGGTCCACGCCGTCACCGAGAGCGACGGCCAGCTCTTCGCGGGGACGTTGCCCGCGGCGGTGTACCGCTCGGACGACGGCGAGACGTGGACGGAGTGTCGGGGGTTTCAGGCCCTGCCCGTCCGGGCGGACTGGCCGACCGATCCGAACCAAGACGAGGTGCGCGTCCACACGCTCGCCAGCCACCCGGCGGCCCCCGAGCGGCTGATCGCCGGTGTCGAGGTCGCGGGGCTGTACGCCTCGACCGATTACGGCCGGACGTGGCACGAGATATCGGGGCCGTTCCACGACGACGTCCATCAGGTGGTGTGCCGGACCGCCGAGAGATGGGTGCTCGCCGGGCGAGAGGGCGTCTATCGGACGCGGGACGCGGGCGACTCGTGGACCGAACTCCCGCTCGGGAAGCGGCGGTACGTCCGGCAGCTGCTCGTGTCCGAAGGCCGGCTGTACGTGCCGGTCGCCCGCTCGGGACCGCTGTGGGACGGGGAATCGGGGGCGGACGCGGCGCTCTACGCCGTCGACGCGTGGGACGGCGACCACACGCGAATCGGCTACGCCGGTGCCCCCGTCGAGAAGATTCTCTCGTGGGCGACAGCCGGCGGACGCGTCTTTGCGGGGACGACACACGGGACACTCCTCGAAATCGCGGGGGACAGTGCGGCCGTCGTGGGCCGTGTCCCCGTCGCCGCGGACGCTCCGCTGGCGTACGGAACGACCACGCTCTGTCCGCTGTAGACGGCCGGTCGACCCAGTCGGTTCCCGCGGCGCCGTGGCCGGTTCAGTCCCGCCACGGACAGCGTGTCCCCGTTCTATGGTGACGTCGAGAACTCCCGGACGGTGCCCGCGTATCCGGGGTCGAACGCGACACCCACGTCACCGTAGTAGACGAGCCAGTTGTTTTCGAGGTCGCTTTCGAGATAGTGCTCGATGACCGGCCGAAGCGCCGCCGTCCGGTCGTCGTCCTCGGCCGCGAGGGCGTCCAGATAGGCCGGAGCGAGTTCCTCGCCGAACACGCCGCCGTCGACGTCCGTCCCGTTCCAGACCGTCCGGGCCGGCGTGGAGCCGTAGGCTTCGACGCACTCCTCGAGTTTGGGCCACTTTCCGGGCAGGGCCTTTCGGTCCGTCAGGAGGTCCAGATGGTCGGCGGCGAACGAGAACTCGGTGCGGCCCGCACCGAGTTCCGCGAGCCGGTCGCGGAGAAAGGGCAGGTCGAAGTCGGCGCCGTTGTACGTGACCAGCAGGTCCGCCTCGTACTCGGCCAGTCGGTCGGCCGCGCCACGTATCATCTCGGCCTCGTCGTCGGCCGTCTCTCGGTAGAAACAGTCCAGCGCAGCCTCGTATCCGGCCGCGCCGCGCTCGTGGAGTCCGACGCCGACGGCGACGGTCTCCTCGGACGCGGCGTCGAAGCCCGTGGTCTCGATGTCGAGCGTCGCGATTCGCTGGGCGCCGCTGTCTTCGCGTGTGTATTCCATAGGACGAACCCCTCCCGGAGACCTTTATAAATCAACGGTTGCGGAGCGGGCGAAACGGGCGGGCCGAACGAGCGGAAACCGTTTTCAAACTGGACAGGTCAGGTGTACTATGCCCTCTCCCGGCCCACGTGCGACAGCGCCCGGCTCGTCACACACCGACTCGTCCCGGGTGCGTATCTCACGTCGGACTGCCCTCGCGTCCCTCGGAACCGCATTGACCGGCGCACTGGCCGGGTGTAACGCCCTCGGCGGCGGCAGCGACACCGGCGTGTTCCACGACGGCGACTGGCGTTCGTACGGCAACGGCCCGACGAACACGAACCGCGTCGCCGGCGGCGCCCCGGAGCCGGGGGGCCACCAGGTCCTCGAACCGAGGACGTGGGCGTACGCGCCGCCCGTCGTCCACGACGGCGTCGCGTACTTCTCGACGGACCAGCGTGTCGTCGCCCTCGCGACCGACGGGACCAGGCAGTGGTCGCGAACTCTCGACAGCGAGGCGTTCGGCGTGCCGGCGATAGACCCCGACCGCGGGCGGCTCTACGTCCCGACGATAGGGGAAGAGCCGGCGGTCGGCACCGACACGGAGCCGGCGACCCTGACCGCGCTCTCGCTCGCCGACGGCTCGGTCCTCGACACCCAGCGTGTGGGCGACGAGCGAACGTACGGCGTCACCGTCGTCGACGGCGACGTGTACGCCCGGAGCGCGACTACCTGCGTCAGACTCGCGCCCGACGGGACCGAACGCTGGCGGCGCTCGCTCGACCCGCTCGTCTACGACGAGTTCAACCTCGGCGACGAGACCGCGACGCAGATCGCCCCCGCCGTCACGGCCGACGGCGTCTACGTCCCCGACCGGGACGCGCTCGTGCGACTCGACCGGGAGACCGGCGAGGAACAGTGGCGCGTCGCCGTCGAGACGGCGTACGCCGCGTCGGTCGTCGACGACGGCGGCGTCGTCCAGACCGGCTGGCGCGAGGTCGTCGCCGCCTCGCCCGACGGGTCGGTCCGCTGGCGGCGGGATTTACATAGTCGCGCCGCCGCGGCCGCGGCCGGCGGCGACGTCTACGTCGCCGCCGGCGACCTCCACGAGCTCGACGGGGCGACCGGCGAGACGAACTGGCAGGTCCACCTCCCGAGCGAGGGCACCGCCGCGCCGGTCGTGACCGACGACAGCGTCCTCGTGGCGACGGGCAACGTCCACGCGTTCCGACGGGAAACCGAGGGGCTGTTCGGTCCGGACCGCACGCGGTGGGAGACCTCGGCCGGCTACGCGTCGGAGTACGCCTCGCCGGTGGTCGCGGCCGGCCGCGTGTTCGTCGTCGGCCTCTCCGGATTGCAGGCGTTCTACGCCGACGGCGCGTGAGTTCGGCCGGTCGCCGCCCGCCGCGAGCCGGCCCTCAATCCGCCGTCGGCCGAGCCTCGATGACGGTGACCGTGCCCAAGAGGAACGCCTCGCTGTCGACGACAGTCAGGTCCGTCTCCTCGAAGTGTGCGAGCGGGTCCTGTGTCCACCGACAGCCGTGTTGCTCGTAGTGGGCGTCGGCGCGCCAGTCCTGGAACCGGCCGACGAGTTCGGCGTCGCTGCGGCCGTGTTCGAGCAACAGCACCCGTCCGTCGGGGCGACAGACCCGCGCCATCTCCGACAGCGCCGCGACCGGGTCGGGGAAGGTACACGTCGAGAGCGCGGAGACGACGGTGTCGAAGCTGTCGTCGGGAAAGGCTAGTTCCTGTGCGTCCATCCGGTACACCGTCCCGCCCCGACCGATAGCGTCGAGTTCTCCCCGTGCCGCGGCCACCATGTCCGCGCTGATGTCGACGCCGACCAGCTGGGCCGTCCGGGGCAGATACCGGAAGTTCGTGCCGGCGCCACAGGCGACGTCGAGGACCCGCCCGCGCGCGTCGCCGAACGCCCGCTTCCGGAGCGGGCCGCTGAACAGCCGATTGGCCCAGTCCCAGCGCTGGTAGCGGTCGGCCATGTCGTCGTAGAGGTCGGCGATGTCCGCACTGGACAGGTGACGCGAGCCGCGCGGCTGGTCGTCCGTCTGGCCATCCGTCAGGTCGGATGCGTTCGAGGCGCTGTCTGGGGACATGGGTTCGAACAACTCCGTCCACCGGCGGCATAATGCTGGCCCCGCGACGGTGTCGGTCCACCGACGCTGACCCGTCGAAACCGGTGCTCCGCCTACGTGAGCAGGACCGTGTTCCCCATCCCGCGGCGCTTTCGCTCGACGAGGTCTCTGGTTTCCAGACTGTCGAGCGTTCGGCTGACCGTCGCTTTCGAGAGGTCAGTCCGGTCGACGATCTCGCTCTGTGGCAGGACGCCGTCGGCGTCTAACACCGTCTGGTACACCAGTTCCTCGTTGCTCGCGAGCCGGTCCGAGACGGTCTCCCACTCCCGCCGACGGGCCTGCAGTAGCTCACCGCTGGAACGGTCCGTAGACGCCTGTGTCTCCGTGTCTCGCGCCGTAGCTGTCCCGTTCGCGGCCGCCGTCGAACCGCCAGTGAGGAGTACCGTCGCGCTCACTCCGGCGGCCCACGCCGTGACCGCGACGACAGCCACGTCGCGGAGCGTGAAACGCCAGCCGAGGGTCCCGGCTCGCACGCTCTGGTCACCCGCTACGGCGACGGTCGGTGTCGCGGTCAGGAACTGTGTGACCAGGACCGCCGTGGCGGTGACGAGGACACCCGCAGCGAACAGTTCGGAGCGCGAGCGCGTCCGTCTCACAGGTAGTCACCACCGTGAGGCAACCGGGGACGGGCATGCTGCGGGGACGCGAGCGAGCGTGCGATAGCGACGGGCAGCGGAGTCCCCCGGCCCGCTCCCCAGTTGCCGTGTGAACAGCGACCGCTCATCGGTCACCCCTGTCGAGTCGCACGAGTGCTTCGACGGTCTCGGTGCGGAGGTTGACCACCACGCTGTACTGTGCCCCGGTTCCGTCGGGCGTCACGACGACGAGGACGCGGTCGTCACTCCATCGGGGCTCGCGCCGCTCGAAGACGACGGTGTCCGTGGTCTCGTTCGCCCGGAGAACGAACGCGGACTCGTTGGGTTCCATCGCCGTCCGCAGTGAGCCGTTGGGTGTGGCACCGACGACCGCCGCGCGGTCGCTCGGGAGGCCCGACGGAATCCGACGGACAGCGTACGCCGCGCTGTCTGTCGCCGGGACGTCTCCGCCGACGGTCTCCGCGTCGGCGACGATACGCTGTGCCCGCACTCGAACCCGCGTTCGCACGGCTGTCGGCTCACGGTCGACCGTTCGGACGACGTGATAGCCGTCTTGCCGGCTGATTTCGATTCGGACGACTGTGCGTACGTCTTCGACCAGCACCTGCTGTTGTCCGCCGCCGGTCGCGGCGACGAGGGCACCGTCCTCGATTTCGAGCTCGTGGGTCCGGTCGGGGACGACCCCACTGACACTGCCAAACACCGCGAGGCTACCGCCGAGGACGACCAGCGAGAGGACCAACGCCAGTCGGGAGGGCGCGACCGAGTCCATGGGTCGTTGTCGAAACATCGGCAGTATGAATCTGATGGTTTTCACCGCTTTCAGGCGGTGAAACACCCGTGAAACGCGTTTCAGTCGCGTTTCACAGGCGTTTCCAACGGCGATTTACAAGCACTTTCCTGCAACCCACGAGTGCAACAGTCGACGGCGGCGCCACGGTGTCCGTGACCGCTCTGCGAATCCCCGCTCGACTGTTGCCGGAGCAGCCAATGACACGACAGAATCGATGCGAACGGAGTGAGAGTAATGCAACGTGACTACAGACTCGCGATGTACGCCCTCGGCGTCTCGGCCGTGGTCCTCGCGGCCAGCGGCGCCGCGGTCATCGCAGGTGCCGGTCTGCCCGCCGACGCGGAACCGGATACCGCAAACGAGACGAACGGCACGCAAATCGAGGCGGACCAACGGCAGTTCAACGTGACGGTGAGCGGGACCGGCGACGGGGAGTACACCCTCCAGCAAGCCGACCGCACGTGCAGCGGCGTCCTGCGCCTCGACAGTCCGGAGCGCAACAGAACCAGCCATCAGGTCGGGAACGTGACCGTCACGCTGGTCTCACACCACGACGGCGCGGCGTTCGACGAGGTCGGCCGCCAGCGGTTCGCCGAGCTCGTCGTCGACGAGACGGGCACTCGTGCGGGCCTCGGTGCGTACGACCGGCTCGAAGTACAGGTCAATCAGTACTACGAGTCCACGGCGCGCGACGAGCCGCTGGATATCGCCGGTATCCACGTTCGACCCGCCGACGATTGCCTCCCGTCGGTTCGGGGGACAGTCGACCTCGCCAACGAGACGGTCGACGTGCGGACTGCCCGCGCGGACATCGACGAGGTGAGCCTGAACTACACCGACGACATCGGCGTGCTGGACCAGGCCGACCGGGCGTTGATAGAGCGTCTCGTCGCTGCCGACGGACAGACGAGTTACAACGTGCGGGCACACCTCGACGCCACGGAGCTTCGGGCGACTGTCACGGAAGCGACCGCTGACGGCCGCGTCGACGTCGAACTCCAGCGCCCCGACGGGAACGGGAGTTCGGTCATGCTGACCGTCGACCGCGACGCGGAGACGGTCGTCCACTCGTGGGTCGAGATACAGATAGACGAGGAGAACATCAGGACGGCCGGCGAGTTCGAGGCCCGCAACGCGTCCGAACATCCCGACAGCGTCGCGCTCGACCTCGACGAGTCGGCCGTCACAGTGGTGAACGAAACGGAAGAGTGAGACCGCCCCGCCAGGTACGCGGCCCGGCGCCGGTCGCGTGCCGCCGTGTAAGTCGCCCGGAGTCGCCGGTTCGGCGCTACTCTCGTCGGTGGAGCGAATACGCGATGAACACCACGCCGAGAAACTGGAAGGTGCGCGTCACCAGCGTGAGCGACTGCTGGAAGCGCATCGGAACGATCCCCTCTCTGAGCAGCAGTGACCCGACGAAGGCGATGCTGAACGCCACCGCCGTCAGGAATATCAACCCCAGAGAGAGGTACTGCATCGTCGGACTGTCGTGCCGGCGGTACCCCCGGTAGGCCTGATAGCCGACGTAGCTGCCGACGACCGTCGAACCGGCGGCGAGCGCGACGATGAGCCAGTCGACCAGCGCCGGTATCGAACTCATCTCACAGGTTCTCCCACATCTTCTTGAACCGGTCCGCGGTGTCGGCCTCGTTCTGGCCGGGGAACGCCGGCGCGGAGCGCCGCTCGACAGTCGCGTCGAAGGTCCCGTCCTCCAGTCGCATCGAGAACCCCGACAGCGTCGCCGCGTACACGTTGTAATCGTTCCCTCCGGTCTCTATCTTGGTCTGTTCCTCCACCAGATCGTGCTCTCGTAACAGGCGGATACGGCGATACACGGTCGGCTCTGACATGTCGCACTGGGTGGCGAGTTGTTTGGCGGACATTGGTTTCTCACTCACTGCTGCGAGGATGTCCCGGGCGTACTCGTCGCTAAGCAGGTCGAGAAGTTCGCCCAGCGCCGGGTCCTCACTCACGTCCGTGACCAATCACGGGCGACCGAATAAAAGGACCTCCCACTTTCCGACTCAGAAGCCGGGGGGAGGCACTACGGAGGCGTCAGCAGGGTCCGACGGGGACGCCGTGGGCCGGTGGCAATAGAGGGGGGGGAGGAGGGCAAGCCACCGTCGAACCACGGGACAGCGTGTGTGCGCTGCCGTCGTCCCCGGGGCGGGGGACCTGCAACTTTGCTATCGGTACGGGAGGACTTATAAAAGGGAGTCGAGTTTCTGACCCAGAAACTGGGGGGTCAGGCTCCGGGACAGCCGACCGACCGGGCGACCGCGACCAGCAGGTCGGCCGTCACGCCGGAGCCACGCAGCGTGTACCGATACGTCCCACAGTTCCACGAGAGCGTCACGGTCGACCCGCGGGTGAGGAGAGCCGGCCGACCGTCGATATACCGCCGCTCGCCGCCGTCGGGCACGGGGTACGTGAAGTTGTACTTCGAGACCGTAATCCAGCTCGTCTGGTTCACGTAGCGCAGTCCGACCCCCTGGACAGAGCCGTCGGTGTGTGTGGCGTAAGCCAGCTCGTACGACGGTGGGACGGTCGGTTCCGGCACGGGAACGGTGGTGTTCGCCCGCAGGGCACTGGGCCGACGGTACACCTGCGTCTCGGGTGCGTCGGTGGGCTCGACGGTCGTGTTCGGCCCGATTTCGGGCGTGAACGTCCCGGCCGGGATGTCGGGGTTGAACGTGACGTCCGTGTAGGTCGTGGTCAGCTCCGTCCGCGTCCCGTCGTCACGCCACGTCGTCTGTCGCTTGAGCGGGTAGAACCACTCCGTATCGATCCACAGCGTCTGCCGATAGCCGGCCTCGGACTGGTTCGGGCCGGGCGTGACGTGGACGACGTACGTCTCCCGTCCGTCGACCGTCTCGTTGCCCCCGTAGCGCACGGTGTACTCGGTGTCGAGCCCGGGGCCGCCCGGGGACGTGTCTTCGGGAACGACCGGGAGCGGTTCGACAGCGGGGCGCGTGTCACTCGCGGCGCTGGTGGCCGTGAGATTCGCCCTGACGAGCAGGCGCTGGACCCTGTCGGCAGTACCGGTCGTCGGCGACGGCCCGCTGAGCCGAATCCGTGTCACGACCGCTCGGTCCTCGTCGTGGAGCCACAGCACCGACCCGTTCGAGACGCGCAGATCGTACCGCGAGGTGCCGCTGCTGAGCCGCAGCCGCCGCTCTCCCGTCGTCGGGACTGTCGTCGCGTCGTACGCCGTCCTGCTCTGAACCGTCCCGTTTCGCTCGATGACGGTCGTCCGCGTGGCCTCGATACCGTCGAGGGACTGGTAGCGCTCGCTGACGTTTACGTCGACTGGCGGCGGCTTCTCGACGGACGAAACGCCCGCCGACCAGACCGCGACGACCAGGACGGCCGTGATGAGGAGTCCCGTGACTGCCAACACGAGCCGGTCGGTCGATATCCGCTGAGTGGAACTTTGGGAGGGCATAGGTCGTCAGGAACTAGCTGTGTTCGTACATAGGCACAGCCCCGTCGGAATTAAAATCAACTGTTCCGACTCCAAGCGGCCGGACTGTCGACGGCCTCCGACAACGCAACGTCGGCTCGGAGCGGTGCTGTCTCGGACCGGGATCGGCGCGATACCGCGCTCACTCCGTATACCAGTACGCCCACAGAATCAACACGCCCTGCAGGGGCAGCCGTGCCCAGCGACCGAACGCGGAGGGGTCGCCCCCGCCGGGCATCCCCGCGACGACGACCCCGCTGGTCGCCATGTAGATGTTGGCGGGAAAGATTGCGACCAGCAACGCGATTGTCGCCCACGCCGCGTACTGTCGGGTCCGTGGCAGCAACACCCCAATCCCGACACCGATTTCGGCGAGTCCGGAGAGATAGACCAGCGCGAGCGGTGCGGGCAGTATCGGTGGGACAATCTGGACGTACAGCTCCGGGACGACGAAATGCAAGAGCCCCGCGACGACGTACAGCGGGCCCATCAGGTAGAGCAATGGACGTTTGAACCGCGCCAAGCTAGCACACATCTGCCATCCGGTACGGTCACCGGAGTCAAGCAGTTTGGGGTGTCTGGCGCCTCTATCTGACTCTCCGGCACGCACTACTCGCGTGTCCAGACCGCTGTGCAGCGGCTTGCGTTCGCAAGTAGACCGGCTATGAGAGTAGAGCGCCACCGCTTAGGCATGACCTCACAGCTGACCGTCAAAGCGGTCGAGCACTACGAAGACCACTACCACGTTCGGTTCCGCGACGCCGACGACTTCGACGAACTGGAGACGCCCGACTGGGCGCGGGACCTCGCCGAGTCGGAAGTGCCGGGAAGTGACGTACAGATGGGACGGGACGAGACTGACGACTGGCTCGTCCAGAGCGTCGGCGTTCCCGTCGACCGCGTCGACGGCGAGGGCGACGCCTCCAGAAAGGCCCTTCGGGTCGTCACCCTGATCAACGACCACGAGATGTTCGACTCCCGGTGAGTGCCGGACGGGAGCGCGTGACCGCGCTATGTCCGTCGGCGGCGGAACAACGCCACCGAGACGAGCGCGGCGAGCGCGACACCGACACCGAATCCGGGGCCGTCCGCCGCCGTCGTCTCTCGCTCTGAGTCGGTGGTCGCCGGGTCGGAGTCCGCGTTCTCTGTCGGTGATTGCGGCCCCGCCGACGCGTTGTCAGGCGCACCCGCCGTCGCGGAGTCGCCGCGAACGGCGGTCGACGGACCGACGGCGAACACCGAAAAGCCCGGGCTCGTCGCCTCGAAGCGAACCCGTCCGTTATCCCTGCTTGCAACGGTGGTGTCGAGTTCCGTCCACTCGCCCGCGTCGGCATCGTATCGGTAGAGTGCGACGTCCTCGGCACCGAGCCCGTGTTCCGAGAGGCTGGCGGTGTCGACGCTGAATCCGACCGTCGCCGCGGTGACGCGGTCGCTCGCGTCGCCGCCGTCGGCGAGGACTGTGAATTCGACGTACGAGAGAGCGAGGTCGGCGCGCCCGCCGTCGTCGGGAGCGAGCGGTGGCGTCCCGCTGGGCAGTCTCTCCGGCGCGGTCGGGCGGGCCCCGAAGGTCACTTCGGCGTCCGCATCGAGCGTGAGGGCGACTCGCTCGTAGCGTATCCCGCTGCCCGCGTCGCCAACTGCCTCGCCGAGGTCGATACTGGTCGGGCTGTCGGCGGTAGCCGTCGTGTTGACCGTGACGCCTCCGTCCGCATCGGTGCCTGCCGGGCCCCCGTCGGACCCGGGGCTCGGTGGCGCGCCGCCACTGGTACCGCCACCAGCGCCCCCGCTGCCGGAGTCATCGTCACCGCCACCGCGACTGCCACCCCCAGCAGTACCGCCACTGCCATCAGTTCCGGAATCGGGTGACTCGACCGCAATACGGACTCTCGCCTCCAGACCGCCCGCACTCGCGACGATGTCCGTGGTCCCGTCACTCCCGGCGGTGACGGTGCTGTTCCCGACTGTCGCGACACCGGGGTCGCCACTCGAATAGCTCGCGGTCCCGGTCACCGAGACGGTCGAGCCGTCGGCGAGGCCGAGCACGGCCGTCGCGTCGGTCGACTCGCCGGGTTCGAGGGCCGTCGAGTCGAGTCGCAGGGAGAGTGACGCGGCCTCCCACCGGAGCCGCGGATAGCCGGCCGTGGCCACCCACGACCCGCCGAAGTCGAGGGCCATCGCCTCGGTGGCGTTCGCGCCGGTCATGGTCTCGGTCGTCAGCGGCGCGCCGCCCGCCGAAGTCGACTGGTTGGTCGCCGACGTATCCCAGTACGAGTCCTCGACGGTCCCGCCGTTCGCTCCGACCGCGCTGCCGACGAGTCCGCCCTCGCCACTGTCTCCGTCGACCGGTCCGGTCGCGTACGAGTTCGAGACCGTCCCACCGTCTTCTGTCGCCCCGAGTAGTCCACCGACGTTGACGTTCCCGGTCACGTTCGCGCCGGCGTAGGCGTTCGTCACCGTCGACGTCTCACTCCGCCCGACGAGCCCGCCGGCGTTCGCCCCGACGGCGGTCACGCTCCCGCGCGTCCACGAATCGCGCACGTCGGATTCGACGCTCTCCCCGAGGAGAGCGCCGACGTTCGTCACGCCGACGACCGTGCCACTCACGGAGACGTTCCGAACGGTTCCGCCGTCGTAGACGCCACCGGCCACACCGCCGACCGACCGCCGGCCATCGATGTCGACCGCGGAGAGAGCCACGTCCGTAATCTCGCCCGAACTCTCGCTGAAGAGCCCGACGCCGTCTGCCTCGCTATCGGTGCTCGTCAGCCCGGTGATCTCGTGTCCGGCACCGTCGAACGAGCCGCTGAACTGCCGGACGGAGTCGATGCCGATCGGTTCGAACCCGGCGCCGTCGTTCCAGTCGGCGGTTTCGCTCGCGTCGATGTCCCGCGTGAGCGTGTAGGTGGCCGCGGGGTCGTTCGCCACCAGCTGGAGTTCGTCGACGTCGCCGACCTCGTAGGGGTCGTCGTCGGTCCCGTTGCCGGCGTGTTCGTACTCGTCGAGCGCCGGGTAGCCGGGCGTGACGTGCCACGGCCCGTCGAAGTCGAGGTCCATAGCGGAATCCGCGTCTGCACCGGTCATCTCGTCGGTCGTGAGCCCCGTCGCGTTTCCGGCGGAGTCGGTCCGTCCGGTGGAGTCGATATCCCAGTAGGCGTTCGAGACGGTCGCGCCGGTGGTTGTTCTCCCGGCGAGTCCCCCGGCGCCGTCACCGTCGGCCACGGCTCCCACCGCGTACGACGTCTCGATGTCGCCAGTGTTGGTGCCGACCAGCCCGCCGACCGAACCGTTTCCGGAGACGGAGCCCGCGGCGGACGTGTCGGCCATCGCTCCGAGATTCCAGCCGACGAGTCCGCCGACGTTGGTCCCGTTGCCGCCGACGTCGACGTCGGCCGTGACGTTACGAATCGCACCGCCACTGATTCCGCCAATCGGTCCAACGTTGGTCGCGTTCCCCCGCATCGTCCCGGTGATACTGACGTTCGCAATCGTGGCCCCGTTGTAGGCCGACCCCACGAGCAGGCCGGTGTAGCTTCCGCCGGTAGCGTCGGTCGTCGCGTTTTCGAGCGAGAGATTCGAGACGCGGGCTCCGTTGAGCGTCCCGAACAGGCCAAGGTAGCCACCGGGAGCATCGCCGTCACCGAACACCGTCATATCAGTGATTGCGTGCCCGTCACCGTCGAGTGAGCCACCGAAGGCTATCGGGCGGAATCCGCGTTTCTCCGAGAACGCCGAAACCGTCCACTCGTCGGTCTCACTCGCGTCCACATCATCGACGAGCGTATATTTCGCGCCTGTCTCTTGCACAATCGCCTGCAACTCGTGGGCGTTCGAGATTTCGAAGGGGTTCGCCTCGGTGCCGTTGCCCGCCAGTTCCGGCCACAGTTCGAGGTCGGCCGTCTCGCTTCCGTCGACGGTCAGCGTCTCGGAGTCGTCGATTCGAGGGTCGCCGACGGCGTCGACAGTCGTGTTCGCCGAGACGGTGACCGCTGTACCGTTGAACACGGGAATACTGTAGGTCCCCCCCGAATCTGTTCGGACAGTCGCCTGCTGGCCGCCGCCGTAGTCGACCGTGACCGGGGTGTCGTTCAGCGGCTCACCCGTCGCGCCGTCGGTGACGGTTCCCGAGAGCGTCTCGCGGCTGCGAACCTCGATACTGTCGGTCAGTTCGTCGTCGGGCGTTTCGACGACGGCAGTGTAGTTCCCGTCGGTGAAATCGGCTGGCAGAAGGACGAACGACCTGACGGACTCGTTGGACCCGGCCGCGAGCGTCACGCTACGCTCGGACGTGGTGCCGTCTATCGAAAGTACGAGCGTCTTCGTTCCGTTCGCCGTGCCGATGTTCTCCAGCGTCGCGTTGAACGCGGACGGCTCGCCCGGGGCCACGTACTCGGGCAGGTCGACGCTCCGGACGGCGAAGACGGGGTCGGCGTTGGCCTCATCGAAGCGGTGGACGGGGTAGTCCGTAGAGGGCGCCCACGTCGTCTCGAAGTCCAGCGTCATGGTCTCGGTGGCGTCGAGCCCGGTCATGTTCGCGGTCGTGAGCGGGGTGCCGCCACCGGCCGAGGCCGCCTGCCCAGTCGTGTCGATGTCCCAGTAGGCGTTTTCGACGGTGCCGCTGTTGTCGCCGACGAGCCCGCCCAGCGTGCCGGTGCCGTCGACGCTGCCGACGGCGAACGAAGAAGACAGCGTGCCACCGTTTCCGTTCCGTCCGACGAGCCCACCGACACGCTGTGAATCTCCTTCGAGAGAGACGTTCGCTGTCGAATTGCGTATCTCGCCCGAATTGAATCCGACGAGACCGCCGGTGTCGAATCCGCCGGCGTCGATAGTTCCGGTCACGCGCACCCGCCCGATCGTGGCGTCGGTACTGGTTCCGGCGAGCAGTCCGGTCGACCCGCCGTCGACACCGAGTGCAGTCGCGTTCTCCAGCGAGAGGTTCGTCACCAGACTATCCGCGTATATGTTCGCGAACAGTCCAGTGTAGAAGCTCTCGTTAGCGAGTTGTAGTTCGGTAATCGTGTAGCCGTCGCCGTCGAGTGTGCCGCCATCGAAGTCAATCGGCGTGAATCCGTCGCCGTCCCACTCGTCAGTCTGGCTTGCGTTCACATCCGAGACGAGCGTGTAGTTCGCATCGCTGTCCTGACTCATCGCCGCCAGCTCGCGGGCCGTCGAGATGGTGTAGGGCTGCTCGCTCGTCCCCTCGCCCGCCAGGTCGGGCCACAGGTCGAGGTCGACGGTCGTCTCGCCGGCGACTGTCGCGGTCGCTGTTCCCGTTATTTCCTCGGGACCTTCGGCCCCGTCGACTGTCGTGGTGGCCGAGACCGTGGCCGTCCGGTTGTTGACCACCGACAGCTCGTAGACGCCGTCCGCGTTGGTCTCGGCGGTCTGCGTGCTCGTTCCGTCGTCGACCGTCACCGTCAGGTTCGACAGCGCCGCGCCGGTCGCGCCGTCGACGACCCGGCCGGTGACCGTCTCGTTGCCGTTGGTGGCGACGGTCGTCGTCGCGTGGTCCGTCCGCGTGCTCGCGTTGAGGGCGGCCGTGCCGGTTTCGGTGGCCGCCGGAATCGCGTAGTCGGCGGTGACGTTCTCGGTCTCGCCCGCGGCGACGGTCACCGATTGGTTGTAGAACTCGGCGCCGTCGAACACGAGCGAGACGTTCTCGGTCCCTGCGGCGTTGCCGACGTTTTCGACGCGTGCGTTGAACGTGGCGGTCGACCCCGCGTCGACGCTCGCCGGGGCGTCTGCGAGAGCGACCCGGAAGTCCGAATCGAGCGCGGTGATTGCCGCGACGTCCGAGAGCCCGCCTCCGGTGGCGGTCACGGTGTCGGGGCCGTAGGCCTCGCCCGTAATCGTGCTCGCGTCGACCGAGACGTTGGGTCCGTCGGCGCTGTAGGTCGACGTGTCGGTCGCGGTGGTCCCCGTGCCGTCTTGGAGGGTGACTTCGACCGTCGCCTCGGTGGTGTTATTCACGTCGACTTCGTCGTCCGCGAGCGAGAGGTCGTAGCTGTCGACTTGCCACGCGAGCAGTGGGTAGTCGTCGTCGACGGCGAGCCACGTCTTGTCGTAGTCGAGTCCGGCCATGTTGGCGACTGCGTCTGGACCGGTCATCTGGGCGGGGGTGAGACCAGTTGCTCCGGTAGCGTCACCGGAAGTGACGGCATTTGCGGCCGTACTGGTGTTCCAGTAAACATTGTCCATCTCTCCGACCGAGTTGATGGCGATACCAGCGACGGTTTCACCACTGACGGAACCTGCGGCGTACGAGTTTGAGATCTCATCTGCGCTATTCCCGACCAGTCCGCCGACATCATCCGCACCAGTGACATCGCCTGTCGTATACGAGCTATTGATACGAGTTACTGAATCGGGATCACCGACTAGTCCTCCAGCACGATCGCCACCACCGGAGTTTACGTTGCCGGTCGCGGAGACACTGTCGGTGACCGCATTGTATAGTGTTCCGACTAGCCCGCCAGCAGATCCAATAGATCCACCGCCCGATGCCGTGACGTTCCCCGTCGCAGAGCTGTTCGAGATCGTAGACAGCTCCACTTCATCCCAAGTAGTACCGATCCATCCGGCGAACCCACCGACGTCATCACCCCTACCGAGGACATCTCCGGTCGCCCGTGAGTTCGTAATCGTCACTGGTCCACCCCAGAATCCGATAGCGCCGCCACTGGCAGAACCGCGATTGTTGGCAGAGGTAGTGACGCCAACCTCCGACGTGACATCGCTGAAGACAAGAATCGGACCGTCATCGATTGCTCCCCCGTAATTGCTCCCGACGACACCACCAGCAGAGTAGCCCGTTTCGACAGCCCCGGAGACATAGACCGAGGATACAGTGAGGTCTCCGGATAGACCGACGAGCCCACCGGTTGCCGTACTCCCTCCCACGTCTTCCTCGGATGCACCACGGATATCCACGTTCGTGAGCGAGAGGTCCCGTATCGTCGTTGAATCGGTTGCACCGAAGAGCCCGACGAATAGCTCGTTCGAGCGGTTAATATTGAGCCCTGTTATCGTCCGGTTTCGTCCATCGAGGGACCCTGCGAACATGGGCGCGGTATCTGGATTGGTAAGCTCGTCCGCTGTCCCAACGGGGTCGAATCCCTTCCCGTCGTTCCAGTCTTCAGTCGCGTTCGCATCCACGTCGTCGACCAACTGATAGTCCGCATCGAGGTCCTGGCTCATCGCCTGCAACTCGTAAGCGTTCGAGACGTTGTAGCGGTCGTTCTCAGTGCCCGATCCCTCCAGTTCGGCCCACAGTTCGAGGTCCTGTTGGGTGGACCCGTCGACGGTGACCGTCTCGGTGGCGGTGATCTCGGGGTCGCCGTCGGCGTCCTCGATTGTCGTGGTCGCCGCGAGGTCGACGGTCGACCCGTTGGTGATCTCGATCTCGTAGTCGCCGTTCGCGTCGGTCGTGTCCCGAACCGTTCCATCGACCGCGATGTCGAGGCCCGACAGCGCCTCGCCGGTCGCACCGTCGGTCAGCGTCCCCGAGACCGTCTCGAAGCCGTCGATCCGCACGCCAGCCGTCGATTCGTCGTCGGGCGTACTCGCGTCGAGGTCGACCGACGCGGCGGTAGCTGCGTCCTCGGGAATCTCGTAGTCGACAGCGATAGTTGCAGTCCCACCGGCGGCGAGCGTCTCCGATTCGTTGGTTAGCTCGGTCCCGCCGAATGCCAGCGCGACGTTTTTCGTCCCCTCGGCGTTGCCGACGTTCTCGACGGTCGCCTCGAACTCGTAGGTTTCGCCCGCGTCGACGCTCGACGGGGGCTCGTCGAGCGTGACGTTGAAGTCCGAATCGCGGGCGGTGATCGCGGCGGCATCCGAGCGTCCGCCAGCCGTCGCGGTCACGGTGTCGGGGCCATAGGTGTTGGCGGTGACCGTTCCTGCGTCGACCGTTACGTTATCTTCAGTGTCGTAGGTCGACGTTTCGGTTGCGGTGGTCTCCGTGCCGTCCGAGAGTGTAACGTCGACCGTTGCCTCGGTGATGTCTTCGACGTTGATGTCGTCGTCCGCGAGCGAGAGATCGTAGGTGTCGACCTGCCAGCCCAGTACTGGGTACGTGTCTTCGTCGTCGACGGCGAGCCACGTTGTTTCGTAGTCGAGTCCGTCCATGTTGTCGGTAGCGTTCATGCCGAACATTTGTGCGGGCGTGAGACCAGTTGCTCCGGTAGCGTCACCGGAAGTGACGGCCTCGTCAGCGGTGCTCTCGTTCCAGTAGACGTTCGTCATCTCGTCGACTGAGTTGCCGGTGATACCGCCGACTTCGCTGCCGTCGACGGAGCCTGCGGCGTAGGAGTTCAAGACGAGATCCGCACTGCTTCCGACAAGACCACCAGCACTGTTGTTACTGTGAACCGTCCCGGTCGAAGAGGAATTCGTAATCTCCTTGGCACCGGTTCCAACAAGGCCACCGACAGCACTGCTACCGGTCACGTTCCCTGTCGCGTACGACTCCTCGATAGAAACACTCCCGGCGGCATCACCGATCAAGCCGCCAGCGTAATTTCCGTCGCCAGAGCTCACATCACCGGTTGCAGCCGAGCGGCTAATGTTTCCATCTTCGAGCCACCCAACGAGCCCGCCAGCTCTGTTGACCTGTTTACCGTCCGGCGGCCGCACGGTTCCGGTCGCCGAAACGTTGGTGAGTTCCGCGTGACCGAGAGACCCAGCAAATCCGCCAGCGCCAGCCCCTATGCCAACGACAGTACCGGTTGCCCGAGAGTCCTCGATCGTTTCTTGACCCCTCCAGAATCCGACGACTCCACCACTAGCGTACGTGATCTCATTGCTGGTCACGTCGACGCTCGAACTGACGTTGTTGAGTTCGAGAGACTTCGGGTTATCTGAATCAAACCAACCGCCGACGAGGCCACCTTGTACGTGACCAGTACTTACCGAACCGGACGTGTCAATCGAAGACGCGTCGAGGCCAGCAGATACCCCAACTAGTCCGCCAGTCGCGGTGATTTCTCCAACGTCACCGAGCGACGCCCCAGTCACGTTGAGGTCGACGAGCGAGACGTTCGAAACTGTCAGACCGCTTGCCGCACCGAACAGTCCGACGGCCAGTTCGTTAGAGCGGTTGATCGAGAGACCCGTTATCGACCGGTCTTGTCCGTCGAAGGACCCGGTGAACATGGTCGCCGGATTCGGATCAGTAACGTCATCTGCCGTCCCGACCGGGTCGAACCCCTCCCCATCGTTCCAGTCTGCAGTCCCGCTCGCATCGACGTCCTCGACCAACTGATAGTCCGCATCGAGGTCCTGACTCATCGCCTGCAACTCGTAGGCGTTCGAGACGTTGTAGGGCCGCTCGCTCGTCCCCGAACCCGAGTGCTCGGCGAACAACACGAGGTCCTGCGTCGTCGACCCCGCAACGGTCACCGCCGTGGTGTTCGCAATCGTCACGTCGCCCGCGTCGGCGGTGTCGACGGTCGTCTCGGCGCTCAGGTCGACGGTCTCGCCGTTCACCACCTCGATGTCGTAGTCGCCACTTGCGTCCGTCGTGTCCGCGACTTCGCCGTCCACCTCGACCTCGACGCCCGACAGCGCCTCGCCGCTCGCCCCGTCGGTCACCGTTCCCGTTACCGTCTCGTTACCGTTGACGGTCAGGACCTGGTCGGCCGTGCTGTTCGCCCACGTCGAGAGGTCGGTGCCCCCGGCCGGCGTCGTCGTCACGTTCGCGACGTAGACGGTGTACTCTCCGGTTTCGGCCCCGCTCGTGTCGATACTGATCGTCTCCGCGTCGGCCGTCGCGTTCGTGCCGGAGAGGTCCGTCCCGTCGGCGTCGTACGTCGAGTCCACCGACGCGACGGCCGTGTAGCCGGGGTCGGCCGTCGCCGGGTCGTCCGCGACGGTCACCGCGGCCGAGTTGCCGGCCGTGACAGTCGTCGTCGTGAGGGTCGCGCTGTTGGCGGCCGCCGCCGCAGTCCCGGTGAGCGGCCCCGTTCCCGCGAGGGCAACGGCCCCGACCACGAGGAGCACGGCGGCCAGCGAGCGAACGCCGTTCATCGACCGCCACCCGAACTGCGTGCAGACAGAGACGCGAGGTCACAGTCGGTCGCCCGCCCACCCGCCGACGCCCGGCAGTCGCCACCTGAATCCACAGAATTCCGAACCGACACGGCAATCATGGGGTATATCTCTGAAAACTCCAGTTATACCCACCGTTGGACTCATTATTTTTTGTTGGGCGCGCTGTTCATCGACGAACAGGTGGGGCGTAACTGAAACGTTATGAGGGTAGAATAGGGATATGGACCATGGATTCGTCGGATACCGACCGAGCCGTCTCGATACTCCGACGTACGCCGCTCCTCGCCGCCTGTCGCGACAGCGCACGCTCGCGAAGAGAGCTCAGCGAACAGACCGGCGTTTCGCGGACGACCGTCTACCGTGCGACCGTGGCCCTCGAAGACCGGGGGCTACTGGAGAAGACGAAGGAGGGATACCGGACGACGAGCCAGGGGACAGCGCTGCTATCGGCCAGTGAGACGTACGAGACTGCCGTCGAGACCATCGACCGACTCGACCCGCTGTTCGACCTCGTCTCCCACCCGACGCTGCTCGAACACGCCCACCTGTTTGCCGACGCGACCGTCGTCGTCGCAGACCCGTCCAATCCCTACCGCGTCGTCGGCCACGTCATGGAGCGCTTCGAGGCGACGGCGACGTCCCGCGGCACGCTCGTCAACCCGACGGCCGTCGAGGCCATCGAACGTGCGATGCCCGAACTGGCGTCCAAAGACCACATCGAGCGGATATTCACCGCCAGCGCTCTGGAGGCACACGAGACGGTCGGAGGCGAGGGGTTCGACGAAGTGACCGAAAGCGATTCGCTGTCCGTCCTCGTCGCCGACGACGACGCCGTTCCGTTCTCGTTCGCTATCGACGACGACGATGTCTCCATCGTCGGCCACGACCCCGCGACCGGACTCCCGACCGTCCACGTCGAATCGGGCCGGCCGGCCGCGAGAGCGTGGCTCGAAGCGCTCTACGAGCGGTGTAAAGCGGCTGCGACGCCGGTCGCCTGAGTGGCGTGCCGAGTCGCCATCGAGTGCGTGACGTGTGAGTGTCACTGTGGACCGAGCGGACGTGGGACGGGAGACGCTAGCGGGGAGAGTTCTTGTGTCGGACCCACGGAAGCCACGCTGCCAGTCTTCAATGGCCGTTGAACTTACCCGTACCCCTAAGCCTACTCTATCGAATAGCGAAGGTGGCGAGTATGTCACTGTTGCCCTCTACGCGGTCGGACTCCGAATCGACGCAAGACGGGTCGTTCAGACTCCTCGACATCGACGACGAGGAGGCCGACGCGGTGTTCGATGCGCTCTCCTCACAGACGACACGCACGATGCTTTCGGCGCTGTATCGAACGCCGAGCACCCCGTCCGAACTCGCCGAACAGACCGACACGTCGGTCCAGAACGCGATGTACCACCTGGAGAAGCTCGAAGGTGTCGGGCTTGTCCGCGTCGTCGAGACGCGCTACTCCGCCCGCGGGAAGGAGATGCGCGTGTACGCACCGTCGGAGCACCCGGCCGTCGTGTTCCTCGGCACCGAGGAGCGAAAATCGGGCCTCGTCGCGAGGCTCAAGCGGCTGCTGGGCGCCATCGGCGTCCTCGGACTGGTCGGGCTCGCCGACGAACTGCCCGACGCCGTCCAGCAGTCCGTTAGCAGCCACACACTGAGTCCGCCGGCGGCGCTGGTCGCGGCGGCCGGCGTCGTCACGGCACTCGTCGTCTCCAGGGGCTCCGCTGCCGATTCGGAGTCCGCCGAGAGCTCCTCCCGCAGAACACGAACGATCAACCCGATGACCCGAAAAACCCTCCTGATCACTGTTACCCTCCTCGTCGGCGTCTGCATGATGCCGGTCGCAATCGCGTATAGCCCCGCTGTCTCCGGGACGTACACGACCTCGACAGCGCCGGCAGGGACGAGCGGTTCCGCGGCAAACGCCGGTGTGCCGCAGGTCGCGGATGAGACTGTCACTGTCGTCGTCACGGGCGGAGACGCCGACGTCCGGGCGAGCGTCTCCCGGCAACTCACAGCGACGCTTCGAGAGCGGGGTGCGACCGTCGAACGGGCCGACCGGATTACCGACGTGTCCGGGAGTCTGTTCGCAGTGCACCTCTCGGACGGTCACGTCGACACCGGACCGTTCACCCTCACTCCGTCGGCGAACCTGACGGCGTATTTCACGTACGTCGAGTCCGGCGACGCGAGCGTCGCGGAATCGGTCCTCACGCACGAACAGACCGCGGACGGCGGCCCGCCGATATTCCGGACCGAACTGGACGGTCGGGTCGCAGTGGGGTCGTTCTCGTTCGAACGCGGCACGCACCAAACTATCGACACCCTGAACACGATCAAACGGGGCGGAAGCGACGCCGAGACGTTCAAACGCGACGTCGGAGCGGCGATAGCGAACGAGAGCGTGCACAACGCCTTCGCCGAACGGCTCTGGACGTAGAGACTGGCAGGCGCTCCGTTGCGTTGGACTGGTACCCGTTCGGCGACCGAGGCATCGTTTACGTGTCACCGAAATCATACGGACCGACCACGACACTCGCTGCTACCACCGTGACGGGGCCAAGTATCCCGTGAGGGGCACAGCGAGTATCGGGCCGATGAGGCCCAGACGGATAGCGAGGACACTTTACCTCCGCCATACATCCACGCGGATATGGCGACCGAACAGCGGATAATGGAGAGTATCGTCGATAGCGGCGTAGTCGCCGTGATGCGCGACATCCCAGAGGACGACGTGGTCGACGTCGCGCGTGCTATCTACGAGGGCGGCGTGACTGCCCTGGAACTGACCGCGGACGCGAAACGGTGCTCGGAGCTGATAGCCGACGTGGACCGCGCGCTCGCCGATACCGACGCCGTCGTCGGTGCCGGGACGGTTCGCGACGCAGCGACCGCTCGAAACGTCATCGAAGCCGGTGCGGAGTTCGTTCTCGCCCCCAATATCAGTGAGGAGGTCCTCGAAGTGTGCAACCGGGAGCGCGTCGTCGCCGTCCCGGGTGTGATGACGCCGACTGAAGCCGACCGGGCGATGGCCGCGGGCGCGGACATACTGAAGCTGTTCCCCGCGTCGACCGTCGGGCCGGGCCACATCGGCGCGATTCAGGGGCCGCTGGGCGACGTACCCATCATGCCGACCGGCGGCGTCTCGACGGACAACGTCGCCGACTACTTCGACGCCGGGGCGACGGCGGTCGGCGCCGGCTCGGCGCTGGTCGACTACGAGGCCATCGAGAACGACGACATGGACGCCGTCCGCGAGAGCGCCGCCGCCTTCGTCCGGGCCGTCGAAGACGCGCGGAACTGAGTCGCTGTCTCTCTCCGGATGCCCGTTTGCTCGCGGCGCTACCGGGAGATGCCCGCAGCGCCGCCGTCGATGACCGTCTCGACCTCTTCGGGACTCACCACGGCGATATCGCCGGGAACCGTCCGCTTGAACGCGGCCGTCGCCGCGGCGTATTCCAGGGCGTCGGGGACGTCGTGTCCGTCGAGGTACTGCGAGAGAAAGCCACCGACGAAGGAGTCGCCGGTCCCAACCGGATGAGCGTCCGTCGACTCGAAGGTCGGCTGTTCGTAGACGGCGTCCCCGGAGACCGCGAGTGCCGGGTCGGTTCCGCGGGTGAGAACCGCCACTTCGAGACCGAACGTCTCCGCGAGTTCCGTCGCGATCTCCGTGCTCTCTCCGGACATATCGAACACCTTCCGAGCGTCACGTTCCGCGACGGTGAAGACGTCTACGTCGTCCAGTAGCCCCGCGAGCGTGTCTCTGGCCTCGGCCGGCGACCAGAGCTTCGACCGGTAGTTACAGTCGAAACTCGTCGTCGTCCCCGCCTCCTGTGCGGCCGCGAGCAGGGCCGCCGTCGTCTCCGAGAGCGTGTCCGACAGCGCCGGCGTGATGCCGGTCGTGTGGAATCCCGCCGCGTTCTCGATTCTCGCCACGGGAAGCTCCGCGGGCGTAGCGGTCGTGACGGCAGCGTCGGTGCGGTCGTAGATGACGGTGTTCCCGCGAGGTCGGTCACCGGTTTCGAGGTAGAACGTCCCCTGGCGGCCGCCGTCGCTCCAGACGACGTCGACCGTCACGCCGTGGCTGCGAAGCTCCCCGGCGACGCGTCGCGCGACCGGCGAGTCAGGGAGTTTCGAGGTCCAGGTCGCGTCGAGGCCCAGTCGCTGGGCCGTCACGGCGACGTTGCTCTCCGCGCCCGCTGCACGGACCGTGTACTCGTCTGCGGTCTCGATGCGCTCGTCAGCCGGTGGTGAGAACCGCAGCATCGTCTCGCCGAACGTCACGAGGTCGTCCATGGTAAAGGGGCGCATCAGACTCGTTATAAAACCGCTCGATTCCGGTTCTCGGTGCAGTCATCGGGCACGGTGCTCGTGACGCTGTGCGAGTATCGCCCGAGCGGAACCGCATCTACCAGTCGACGGTGGGAATCACTCAGGCACGCTCGAAGGAGAGCGTCGCCGTTCCCGGACCGACGGTGACCGTGCGCGTGTCCATCGTGTCACCGTCGTCGGCAGCGTCGCTCCAGCCGTCGGGGACCCCAATCACGACCGTCTGAGGCATCGCCGCGTCGATTGAGAGGGTCAATCGACCCGCCGAACCGTCGGCGCTCCAGGCGACCCGCTCCAGGCGCGAGCCCAGGCCGGCCAGGTTATCCGTTCCGAGCAGGTGGGGGCGGTCGCTCGCGGGGGCGACGTGGACGAGCAGACAGCCGTGAGCTGGGACCGTCCGCTCGACTGTTTCCCCGACGGAGATGGCCTCACCCTCGAAGGCGTCCCAGCCGCGCTCGTCGTCGGCCAGCGACAGCGACATGGTCTCGGCGGAGTCGCTCCAGTTGAACAGCGCGACCGCGCGGCCGCCGTCGGCCGCCCGCTCACAGACGAGTCGGTCGGGCAGCTCCGTTCGGCCGACACCGTCGACCGTGCCCTCCGTCACCGGCGGGAGGGACCGCTCCAGTAACGAACGGTTCGCGGCACCGATATCGGCGATCTTGTCGCTGAACAGGTTCGAGCCACCGGTCAGCGCGACCACCGTAGCGAACGCCTCCCGTTCGGCCGCCGACAGTTCGGTCGTCTCCCGCACGAGCTGACAGTCCGGGTCGTTGAGCCACCACTCCCGGTGGAGGTAGTCGCGGTTGAGGACGTTCCGTATGGCGTTTTCGTGTGCCGGTTCGCTGTCTGATTCGCCCTCGCGGGTCCAGTACTCGGCGGTGTCGGGGCCGACCCGCATCGTATCGACGAGGCCGACGCTCTGGCCTTGCGGGGCACCACAGCCCAGGATATGCGTCTCCTCGCCGACGGCCTCCCGGATGGTCGCGAGACCCTCGCGGTAGGCCTCGGCCCGCGTTACGTCGGCGAACCGCTCGCCGGGCAAGGCCCCGGCGTAGAGGAAGTCCAGTTTGAGGTAGTCGAACCCCCACTCGTCGACGACAGTGCGGAAGGTCTCCCGGAGCCACGTCTGCACCTCGGGGTGGGTCAAATCCAGCCCGTACATCTCGCCGTGGCGTTCGCCGGCCGAAACGAACTCGCCGTCGCCGTCGGTGACGAGCCAGTCGGGGTGTGCCGCCACGAGGTCGGCGTCCGCCTGGACGAAAAACGGTGCGAGCCAGAGCCCCGGCGTGTACCCTCCGTCGCGGACGTCCGCTACCAGCGACGACATCTCCTCGAAGCCGTCGGCCAGCGTTCGCCAGTCGCCGAAGGCGGTCTGGTAGCCGTCGTCGAGTTGGACCAGTTCCACGGGGAGCCCCCACTCGTCGAGTTCGGCGCGGTTCGTCCGGACGTCGTCCGCGGTCACCTCGGTGAAGTAGTGGTACCACGAGCACCACCCCGTCGGAACCCACTCGCCGACGCGGGCGTTCATCCGCTCGCCGGTCCGCTCCGCGAGCGCGGCCAGCGCGTCGTCGACCGGTCGGGACGCGTCGAGCCACAGCGGCGCGCTGGCCACGCGCTCGCCGGGAGCCAGCGAAACGCCGTCGCCCGGAGAGACCGCCGTCAGCGACTCGACGCCCTCGCCGCGCTCGTAGTCGAACCGGTTGACGTACGTCGAGTGGTCGAGGAACCCGGCGGTCAGGTGGCGGTCGCCGTCGGTCAGGCCCACCTGACAGTGACTCGTCGTCCGCGGGGCTTCGACGTCGGTCATCATCGGAACGTCGACCGGCTCGACCGGCGCGAACGACTCCGCAACCGGGAGCGCTGCCGTCGGCGTCCACGACTGGTAGCCGTGCCGGTAGAGTCGGGTCTCCGGCCCGAAAGACAGCTCCTCGGCCGCCAAGGGACACAGCCGGCCGACCGGCCGCGGCGTCTCGGTTTCGTTAGCGACGCTCACGGTCAGGGTGACGCCGTTTGCCGCCTCGCCCAGACGTACCGTCGTCCCGGCAGCGTCGTCGTAGCGCACCCGCGTGCCGTCCGCGTCGGTCTCTACGTGGTAGGCATCGGTGTCGGGGAAGCGCTCGGCACCGAGTTCGATGACGACCCGGCCGGTCGCCAGTGTCGTTCCATCGGTTCGTACCGTTACGCGAGCCGTCTCTGGGACGAACCGGACAACCGTCCCGCCGCCGTCGACCTGAACCATACGTCATCCCGTGGTCGAACCGTAATAGCTGTTTGGAGGGGCTCTCCCTCCCGATTTTCGCACTTTCATATCTAAACTGATATCAGGTTTAGCCGGCGAGAGAATCGGGTTCGTTCAGTCATACTAAACGCGGCTGTTCGAGCATATATCGTCTATTTTTGTTGTTCAAACGTAATATGCTGCAGAGAAGCTCACGGAAGGGGTACCGGTGCCGTTCAGTATCTCTAAACAGATCAGCTGCCGGACGGAGATTTGCGGCAAATATCTACACTACTAACTAATTAGATAGGTCGATAGAGATACTGTTTGCGCTGCTGACAACAAGGCCGGTGATATCTTCTTCGAGTCGTTTCCCGCTCATACGTTCGGCGGGTCCGGTAACACACACCGCACCGACCGACCGCCCGTTGTCGGTCGTCAGTGAGGCGGCCACGCTCCGCGTCCCGTCCGCTCGCTCTTCGCGGTCGAAGGCGACGCTCTGCTCGCGAACCGTCCGTAGCTCCTCGAACAGAGCTGTTTCGTCGCTCAGCAGCTGGTCCGTCTCGTCTCCGGGGGCGCTGGCAGTGAGCAGTTCCCGGACCTCGTCTTTCGGTAGGTGTGCCAGAATCGCCTTCCCCGCGGCGTCGGTGTGGAGCGGACGCCGACGGCCTTCCCGTACCGCGGTCTCTCCGTCCTCTCCGCCCAGTACGAAGATGTACACCGCCATCCCGTGTTCCTCTACGACCAGCGCGGCGACCTCTCCGCTGGCCCGCGCGAGACGGGCGACTTCGCTCCGGGCAGCGCGGTATGCGGGTAGCCCCTCCCGCGCACGCGAGGCGACGTCGAGGAACCGGGACCCGATGCGGTACTGACGCCCTTCGCGTACGACGAACTCCATGCGGTGGAGGGTCTGGAGGTGGTTGTGTACCGTTCCCTTCGAGAGGTCGAGCGCCGTCGCGAGTTCGGTAACCCCCGCCTGGCCGTGGTCAAGTAACGCCTCGATGACCCGCATCGTCGTCGCAGTCGCCTGTACTGGATACGGCTCGTCCATAGTCGGCTATGGGCAGCGTGACCCATAACTGTTCATCAAGAGTGAACAGACGCCGCACAGCACTCACGGCGATTGAACCAGCGATATCCCGAAAAAGGACGTGTGAAGGGTTCTGAGGGTTGGTTCTACCTCTACCGGGACCGAGTAGACCCGTGTCTGTTCACTAATAGTGAACGGTAGTATATGTAAGAAGTCGTATCTATATCGCTAATAGCCGAGCCAAAATTAGCTAAAACTGCCATACGTGACGGGTGTTACTGTTCCATCTAATAATTAGCAAAACTATTAAATAATGGACTATCATGGGTATAGCTAGCGCCGATGACTAACTCAAATCGACGAATCGACCGACGACGCGTTTTGCAACTGAGTGCAGCCGGGCTCGCGGGCTTAGCCGGTTGTGGTACGGGCAGCCAGTCGGGTCCCGGAGACGACGGGTCCAGCGGGGAGATGGCCTCGGACGCCACGGTCTGGGGTTGGGACGTAGCGGCGAAGGCCCTGGACGTCGTCGACGACCCCTACGAGGAGGAACACGGCGGCGACATCACCGTCGAGCAGTTCGGTCGCTCGAACATGAAAGACAAGTTCAAGTCGCGCGTCCTCTCCGGCTCGGGCGCGCCGGCGGCCGCCATGATGGAGAGCGTCGACGCGGCCGCCTGGGTCGACACCGGTGGCCTGCGCGACGTCAGCGGCTGGATCGAGGACGCCGGTATCAGGAGCGATTTCGTCTCCGGGAAGTGGGGCCCGCTCACGAAGGACGGCAGCACGTACGCGCTCCCGTGGGACGTCGGCCCGGTCGCCGCGTTCTACCGCAACGACGTGGCAGAGGAGCACGGACTGGACATGGACGGTATCGAGACGTGGGACCAGTTCATCGCCGAGGGCGAGAAGCTGCCGGACGACGTCGCGATGCTGAATCTCCCGCCCAACGACTACGACGGCGTCTGGCGGATGATGTTCCGTCAGCTGGGCGGGCTCCCGTTCACCGACAGCGGCGCGGTCAACATCAACTCCGAGACGTCTCTCCGTGTCGCCCGCCAGATGAAGGCGGCCCACGACGCTGGAATCACGTCCAGCGTCGCCTCCTGGTCCAGCGAGTGGTTCAGCCGTGCCGGAGAGGGCTCTATCGTCTCGATATTAAGCGGTGCGTGGCTGGAAGGCACGCTGAAAGCCGAGGTCGGAGACACCTCCGGGATGTGGCGTGTGATGCGCCCGCCGGCCTACGAATCCGGCGGCAACCGCGCCACCAACTGGGGCGGCTCGAATCTCGTCATCGCCGACCAGGTCAGCGATGCCAAGGCCCGGCGGGCGTGGGACTACATGCAGTTCGCGCTCGGGACCAAGGAACAGCAGGTCACGATGTACGAGGAATACGGTCTCTTCCCGGCGTACAAGCCCGCGTACGAGTCGGACGCGTTCGACCAAGGGTCGGAGTTCCTCGGCGGACAGGCCGCCGGTCGGATGTTCGCCGAAATCGCGCCGAACATCCCCACCTACAACTACACCACCGACACCCCCGAGATCACCAAGGCCATCAACAGCGAACTCGGCCGTATGATCAGCGGCGAACTCTCACCTCAGGAAGCTGTTGACAGGGCCGCACAGCAGGTTGCCAACCGAACGAATCGGGACCTCGCGTAACACCGGTACCTTCCTTTCATGTCAACCAAGTCCTCGAATCCGGTTAGGGACAAGTTCAACGCGGTCCGCGAGCGGGCCGGCCGGGCCGTCGAGCCGGCGTGGCAATCGGCCATGGACACGGTCCGTCCGCTACGACAGCGACAGATTCGCCGGACTCGCGCGATGGCCGATAGGCTGCCGTTCACGGTCGCCGTCCCGTACCTCTTCCTGACACCGTTTTTCGTGCTGTTCAGTGTCTTCTTGCTGTTCCCGATCCTCTACACGGTGTACCTATCGTTTCATACCTACGAAGGTATCGGGACCGCGACACTGTTCTGGATCGATATCGGGCCGATACAGTACCGACTGACACGGATTGCTCAACTGGAGTTCGTCGGGCTCCAGAACTACCAGCGGCTGCTGGGCGACGCGCTGTTCCAGAACGCGCTGGCGAACACGACGTTCATTCTCCTGGTGCAGGTGCCACTGATGATCGTCCTCGGCCTGGCGCTGGCGCTGGCGCTGAACGCCTCGTGGCTGCGGTTCAAAGGGCTGTTCCGGACGACCATCGCGTTGCCGGTCGCCGCCAATCTGGTCGCGTACGCGACGGTCTTCCTGCTGTTGTTGCAAGACAACGGCCTCGTCAACACCGTCTTCCAGATGGTCGGTCTCCCGGCGGTCCCGTGGCTCACCGGCGGGACGGGGCTCTTGCCCGGGCCGCTCAAGTCGGTCCTGGGTACCGGCTTCTGGCCGCGGATATCACTCGTCGGCGCGGTCACCTGGCGCTGGACGGGCTACAACATGATCATCCTCCTGGCGGGGCTCCAGAGCGTGCCAAAGCAGCTCTACGAGGCCGCCGAGATCGACGGTGCGAACCGCTGGGAGAAGTTCCGGTACGTCACGCTCCCGCAGCTGCGCCCCGTGTTGCTGTTCGTGGTCGTCACCTCGACCATCGGGACCTTCCGGCTGTTCTCCGAACCGCTGATAATCTCGGAAGGCGGCGCGCCGCTGTCGGCCACACGGACCCTCGTAATGTACATCTACAACATGGCGTTCCAGCAGTTCCAGCTCGGCTACGCCAGCGCGATGACCGTCGTGCTGGTCGGCATCGTCGCCGTGCTGTCTATCGTCCAGCTGCGCGTCGGAGGTGAATCCGATGGGTAGTGTCACCCGCGACGAGGCGGGCTGGCGGTTCCTCGGCTACAGTTTCGTCTTGCTGGTCACGCTGTTGATGATCGTCCCCATCTACTGGATCGTCGTCGCCTCGACGCTACCCGAGCAGGCGTTCCTCTCGGCGGGGACCGACGTCCGGCTGTTGCCCGGCTCGAACTTCCTGGCAAATCTCGACGCGTTACAGGCCCGCGAGAGCGTCGACTTCGTCCAGAGCATCTGGAACTCGGTGTTCATCGCGGTCGTCTACACCCTCCTGTCGCTCGTGCTGTGTTCGATGGGCGGGTTCGCCTTCGCGAAGTACGAATTCAAATTCAAGGAGCCGATCTTCTACAGCATCCTGGCGACGCTGACCCTGCCCATCCAGCTGCTCGTCATCCCGCTGTTCCTGTTGGTCTCCCAGATGGGACTGTCGAACTCCTACTGGGCCATTATCCTGCCGTGGGCGGCCAACCCGCTGGGTATCTTCCTGATGCGCCAGAACATGAAGCAGATACCCGACGCCCTGCTGGAGTCGGCGCGCATCGACGGCGCGACCGAGTTCCAGCTCTACTACCGCATCGCACTCCCGACCATGAAATCGTCGCTGGCGGCGCTCGCCATCGTCCTGTTCCTCTTCCAGTGGAACCTCTTCCTGTTCCCGCTGGTCGTCCTCGAACAGGGCAAGTACACCATCCCAGTGGCTATCAACGAACTGATCGGCGCCCAGCGCGTCTACTACGATCAGATCATGGTCGCGGCAGCGCTCAGCATCATCCCGCTGTTCCTGGTGTTCCTGTTCTTACAGCGACACTTCGTCAGCGGAATCCTCGCAGGCTCGGTCAAGGAATAACCAATGGCAGAAATCACTCTCGACACGGTACGAAAGGAGTTCCGCGACAACAGCCGCACTATCGTCGCCGTTAACGACCTCGACCTGACTATCCGCGACGGGGAGTTCCTCGTCCTGGTCGGTCCCTCGGGGTGTGGCAAGACGACGACGCTGCGCAGCGTCGCCGGACTCGAAGAAGTAACGTCGGGCACCATCACCTTCGGCGACGAGGACGTCACCGACCTCCGCGCACGCGACCGCGACGTGGCGATGGTGTTCCAGAACTACGCGCTGTACCCCCACATGAACGTGGAGCGAAACATCGGCTTCGGCCTGCGGCTCTCGACGGACTTCGACTCCCAAGAGATTACGCGGCGAGTCGAGGACACCGCGGAGATGCTCGGTATCGAAGACCTCCTCGGAAAGAAACCGAAGGCCCTCTCGGGCGGCCAGCAACAGCGTGTCGCGCTGGGGCGGGCAATCGTCCGGGACCCCGAGGTGTTCCTGATGGACGAGCCGCTGAGTAACTTAGACGCGAAGCTCCGCGCCCAGATGCGCACCGAGCTCCAGGAACTGCAACACGAACTCGACGTCACCACCGTCTACGTCACCCACGACCAGACGGAGGCGATGGCGATGGGCGACCGCATCGCGATTATGAACGACGGTGAACTCCAGCAGGTCGGCACCGCCGAAGAGGTCTACCGCACTCCGAACAACGAGTTCGTGGCGAACTTCATCGGCTCGCCGTCGATCAACCTGCTGACTGCGACCGTCGAGAACGACCGCCTGACGGGGCCGGGCGGATTCAGTTACGAGCTCTCCGACCCGGCGCCGGTCGAAGGGTACGACCGCGTCCGCGTGGGCATCCGGCCCGAGGACATGACCCTCGTCGAGGACGGTATCGACGCGTCGGTGACTGTCGTCGAACAGATGGGCAACGAGAACTTCTGTTACATGGAGATGGGCGAGGTCGATCTGACCGCCCGAATCGACGCCAGTCTGCGACCGAGCCCCGGGGAGACCGTCGAGTTCGGCTTCGAGGAGACGGCGCTGTACCTCTTCGACCCCGAGACCGGCGAGTCACTCAAGACGATGACCGACGAGACTGACGTCTCTATCGAGGACTACGTCACACAGACAGAATAACATGATTATCACTGACTACGACCTCTACGAAGTACCGCCGCGATGGCTGTTCCTGCGTCTCGAAACGAGCGACGGAATCGTCGGCTGGGGTGAACCAGTCGTCGAGGGCCGGGCTCGCACCGTCAGAACGGCCGTCGAAGAACTGCTCGACACCTACCTGCTGGGGAAGGACCCGATGCGCATCGAGGACCACTGGCAGACGATGTACCGCGGCGGGTTCTACCGCGGCGGTCCGATCCTGATGTCCGCGATCGCCGGTATCGACCAGGCGCTGTGGGACATCAAGGGGAAACACCACGACATGCCCGTCTACGAGCTGCTCGGCGGAAAGGCCCGCGACCGGATGCGGGTCTACCAGTGGGTCGGCGGCGACCGCCCCGAGGGCGTCGCCGACGCCGCTCGCGAGAAGGTCGAGGAGGGCTTTACCGCGCTGAAGATGAACGCGACGGCCGAGCTCCGCCGAGTGGACTCACCGTCGGCTGTCCAGGCCGCCGAGGACCGCCTCGCGGCGGTCCGTGACGCCGTCGGCGAGAAGATAGACATCGGTGTCGACTTCCACGGCCGCGTCTCGAAGTCGATGGCGAAGAAACTCGCCGCGGCCCTGGAGCCGTACGACCCGATGTTCATCGAGGAGCCGGTGCTCCCCGAGCACAACGACGCCCTCCCGGAGCTGGCGAGCCACACGACCACCCCCATCGCGACCGGCGAGCGGATGTTCTCCCGGTGGGACTTCAAGGAGGTCTTCGAGGACGGCTGCGTCGACATCATCCAGCCCGACCTCTCGCACGCCGGCGGCATTACCGAGGTCAAGAAGATCGCCTCGATGGCCGAAGCCTACGACGTGGCGATGGCCCCGCACTGCCCGCTGGGGCCGATCGCACTGGCTGCGTGTCTCCAGGTCGATGCCTGCGCACCGAACGCGCTCATCCAGGAACAGAGCCTCGACATACACTACAACGAGACCAGCGACGTCCTGGACTACCTCAAAGACCCGACTGTGTTCCAGTACCACGACGGCTACGTCGACCTGCCCGAGGGACCGGGACTGGGTATCGACATCGACCACAGCTACGTCCGAATGCAGGCCGGCGAGGTCAACTGGCACAACCCGGTCTGGCGCCACGACGACGGGAGTGTCGCGGAGTGGTGAGATGAACCGCTTCGAGGACGACGTCGCTATCGTCACCGGCTCGACCAGAGGCATCGGCGCGGGCGTCAGCGAACGCCTCGCGGCCGAGGGCGCGAGCGTCATCGTCTCGGGCCGCTCCGAAGACGACGGACGGGAGACCGTCGAGGCCATTCGAGAGGCCGGCGGCACCGCCCACTTCGTCCGGGCCGACATGCGCGACCCCGACGACATCGAGACGCTCGTCGAGGCGACTGTCGCCGAGTTCGGCGGCCTGGACGTGCTGGTCAACAACGCCGGTGTCGAGACCTACACCGGCGCCGACGAAGCGACCGTCGACGACTGGTCGTTCGTCGTCGAGACGGACTTCCGAGCGTTCTGGCTGGCCGCGAAACACGCCCACGAACACATCGAGACGGGCGCGATAGTCAACATGTCGTCGAACCACTCGATAGCGACCACGCCCGGGATATTCCCGTACAACGCCGTCAAGGCCGGTATCAACGGGATGACCCGGGCGATGGCCGTCGACTTCGGCCCACGGATTCGGGTCAACACTGTCGCACCCGGCTGGGTCGCGGTCGACCGGACCACCGGCGATATGGACGCCGAGCGCCGCCGAGAGCTGGAGAGCATCCACCCGACGGGCCGACTGGGGACTCCCGAGGACGTCGCCGGCGCCGTCGCGTTCGTCGCGAGCGACGACGCCGCGTTCGTCACCGGGAGTACGATTACTGTCGACGGCGGACGTACGGCCGTCCTCCAGGACGACTTCTTGCCGGACTACCGGGAGGAACGATGACCGTCGGCGTCTGTTACTTCCCCGAGCACTGGCCCCGGGAGCGCTGGGAACGGGACGTCGAGCAGATGGCCGAAGCCGGCTTCAGCTACGTCCGCATGGCCGAGTTCTCGTGGTCCCGCATCGAGCCCGAACCCGGCGAGATAGAGCTCTCGTGGCTCGAAGAGGCGGTCTCTCTCATCGGCGACCACGGGATGGAAGCGGTGCTGTGTACGCCGACGGCGACGCCCCCGAAGTGGCTCGTCGACAAGGAACCCGGCATCCTCCAGGAAGAACCCGACGGGACCACCCGACAGTACGGGAGCCGCCGGCACTACTGTTTCAACTCCCCGGAGTACCGCGAACAGACCCGGCGCATCGTCTCGGTGATGGCCGAGCGGTTCGCGGACAACCCACACGTCGCCGGCTGGCAGACCGACAACGAGTACGGCTGTCACGAGACGATTCGCTGTTGGTGTGACGACTGCGCGGCGGCGTTCCGCGAGTGGCTCAGCGACGCGTACGGCGACGTCGAGTCGCTCAACGAGGCCTGGGGGACGACCTTCTGGAGCCAGCACCTCCGGTCGTTCGACGAGGTCGACCCGCCGCGTCACACCGCCGCCGAACACCACCCGTCACGGCTGCTCGACTACTACCGGTTCAGCGCGGAGAGCGCCGTCGACTACAACGCCATCCACACGGAACTGCTACGGGAGGCCAACGACGACTGGTTCGTCGCGCACAACTTCATGGGCGATTTCGACTCCTGTGACGTCTACCGCTTCGCCGACGACCTGGACCTGATAACGTGGGACTCCTACCCCACCGGGTTCGCGCAGGACCGACGGCCCGGGGCCGCCAGCGCCGACGAACTGCGGGCCGGCGACCCGGATCAGGTCGGGATGAACCACGACCTCTACCGCGGGGCCAAACAGCAGCCGTTCTGGGTGATGGAACAACAGCCCGGTGACGTCAACTGGCCGCCCTACGCTCCCCAGCCCGGCGAGGGCGCCATGCGGCTGTGGGCGCACCACGCCGTGGCCCACGGCGCGGACGAGGTGCTGTACTTCCGGTGGCGCCGCTGCCGGGAGGGACAAGAGCAGTACCACGCGGGTCTCCGCAAGCAGGACGGCTCGCCCGACCGGGGCTACCGTGACGCCGACCGGACGGCCACGGAACTGGCCGAGCTGGACCTCGACCCGGTCGACGCCGACGTCGCCGTCCTGCACGACTACGACAACCTCTGGGCGACGAGCATCCAGCCCCACGCCCCCGACTGGGAGTACTGGACGCACATGCGCCAGTACTACGCCGCGCTCCGGGCCCGTTCGGTCCAGGCCGACGTTGTCCACCCGGACTGGGACCTCTCGGGGTACGACGCCATCGTCGCACCCGCGCTGCACCTCGTCGACGAGGAGCTCGCCGGAGCCCTCGAATCCCGGGTCGAAGACGGGGCCGAACTCCTGCTTACGGTCCGCTCGGGCGCCAAAGACACGTCCAACAAGCTCCCCGACGTGCCCGCTCCCGGGCCGTTGGCGGACCTCGTCGGCGCGACTGTCGACCAGCACGAGTCCGTCCCGGAGCAGTTGGACCGGCGCGTCTCCTACGACGGAGAGACGTACGGCTACCGCACCTTCGCCGAGTGGCTCGCCCCCGACGGCGCAACCGCTGTCGGCTCACACGTCGGCGGCGTCGGCGACGGCCGCGCGGCGGTCACGGAACACGAGTTCGGTGCGGGCCACGTCACCTACTGCGGCGTCTGGCCCGAAAGCGGTCTCGCTGACGCGGTGGTCGCCGATATGCTCGAGCGGGCGGACGTGCCCCACTCCGAGCGACTGCCTACCGGCGTCCGGGCCACGCAGCGCGACGGCTACACCTGGGTGACGAACTTCACGAGCGACCCGGTCGCCGTCACTGTCCCCGACGACGCCCGGTGGCTCGTCGGCGGAGAAACCGTCGGCGCCTTCGACGCGGCCGTCTACGAGGGCGCTGCTGCGGACCTCTCGCTCGATCAAAGGTAAGCACCAATCCCTCTCGACACCGTCTTTCTCCACTGCTTGACCCGTTCCAGAAGACGGCCGCAGGTGCGAGACGAAAACGAGTAGTCCCGCGACTCGGCGATGTCGGTTTCAGGTCCGGGCGCGGGAATTGAACCCGCCTCTTAGCCACCACAAGGCTAAAGGATGCCACTACCCCAGCCCGGACACGCTGACTGAAGCATTCTGAGGTACTTCGGTGGCACAGAAATACGTTACGAAACGGACCCCCTGTGGTGTGAGCCGCCATCGCACGAGCACGCCTCGCTAACGGCTGGCGACCGGAGAAAAGCTTGCGACAGCGTGCAGCGCCCTTTTGTGACCCTTCGGCCAAGCCCCGGTGTGAACCGGCGCGAACTGCTCGCGGGCGTCGGAGCGGGGGCGCTGGTCGGGACCGCCACGCGAGCGTACCAGTCGGCAGACACCTACCGCAACCCGGTCTACGACCACGTCTTCCCGGACCCAGACGTGCTCCGGGTCGAGAGCACCTACTACGCTTACGGCACCTACCACCAGTGGGCCTCGGGCCCCGTGGAGCGCCAGTTGGTACCCGTGCTGCGGTCGTCGAACCTCGTCGACTGGGAGCCCGTCGGGCCGGCCTTCGAGGCGGCGCCGCCGTGGTCGCGCTACCGGGGGCTCTGGGCGCCGGGGGTCGGCCGACGCGGGGGCCGGACGCTGCTATACTACTCCGACGCGGAGTTCGGTGCCGAGAATCCGGGCGTCGGCGTCGCTACCGCTCCGGACCCGACCGGTCCCTTCGAGCCCCGCGGTGGGCTCTTCAGGAGTGAGCCCGTCGGTGTCCCGAACTCCATCGACCCGATGCTGTTCGAGGGCGGGCATCCGTATCTGTTCTGGGGAAGCCATCGGGGCAGCTACGGCGTCCGGCTGGCCGACGACGGCCTCTCGACCGCGGGGGAGAAGTTCCAGATAGCGGGCGAGGGCGTCGAGGCGCCCTACGTCGTCGAGCGCGACGGCTGTTTCTACTTCTTCGGCTCGCGGGGGACCTGCTGTGCGGGCGCCGAGAGCACCTATCACGTCGTCACGGGTCGGGCCGAGCAGCTACGCGGCCCCTATCGCAACCGCGACGGGGAGCGCCTCACGGCCGACGGCGCGACCGGGACGACTATCCTGCAGAGTAGCGAGACGTTCCGCGCACCGGGCCACTGCGCGGTGGTCTGTGACGCACAGGGCGGCTGGTGGCTGCTGTATCACGCCTACGTCGCGGGCAAGGCGTGGGTCGGGGACACGCCGCGCCGGGTCCTCATGCTCGACCGCCTTCGATGGCGGGACGGCTGGCCGGTGGTGGGCGAGGACGGCACGCCGAGCCGCGTGGGGAAGGTGCCGCCGGCCTCGCACAGCTACTCGGCGTAGTGTTCTAACGGAGTCACCCACCTCACATCCAGCGCCAGCCGAGCCGTTATCGGTCTGGCGTCCCTCCGTGCGAACGATGCTCGAACTCTACCAGGCCGAGGGCTGCCCCTACTCGGAGAAGGCCCGCCAGAAGCTGTCCGACCTGGGCGTCTCGTACACGATCCACAATCCCCGCACGCACGAGGGGGAGACGCTGAACGAGCAGACCCACGACGAACTGCTCGCCCTCGGCGGCGAGGACCAGATTCCGTTCCTCGTCGACCACCGGCGCGAGGAGACGACGTACGAGAGCGACGACATCGTCGAGTACCTCGACGAACACTACAGCTGAGTGGGCCGAGACAGGCGAGCCGGGTCCGGCGTCGCGGTGGTCGCGTTTCGCTCACGGATACGTCGCAGCTGCCAGCCGGGAGCGTGCAGTAAGTCACGGCAGCCGTTTGATAAGTCAGTCTTTCGGCTCTCCTCCCGTCCAGCTATCTCTGAACGGAGTATCGTATCACATTAATAACAATATTGGAACTGTCCTTCTCCACCTGTCGCAATGTCCAGCAGCTCAACAAGCAGACCGGCAGTAGCGCGATTACTCGCGCTCGTACTTGCAGCGGCCGTATTCGGGAGTCTAGTTGTCGCCAGCGTCGGCGTCGCGGCGGCACAGGAGGACCAGTCGGACGCGGAAGTCCGGGTCATCCACGCGGTCCCTGACGCGCCGGCAGTCGACGTCTACGTCGACGGCGAACTGGTCTTCGAGGACGTCGAGTTCGGGGAGGAAAGCGAGTACCAATCGGTCCCAGCGGGAACACAGACGGTCACGGTGACTCCGGCGAACGATTCTGAAACGGTCGTGTACGAAGAGGAGCTAGATGTCGAGTCCGGCCAGGCCACCGTCGCTGTCGGCGGTGAGCTCGCCGCCGACGGCGAGGACCTCGTCGCTGTCGCGCTCCCCGACGACGCAGAGCCGGGAGAGAACGAATCGGCGGTCCGACTCGCCCACCTCGCACCTGACGCGCCAGCGGTCGACGTGACCGTCGCGGAGACCGGCGACGTGCTCTTCGACGACGTCGAGTTCGGCAACGCGACCGAGTACGCGACGGTTCCGCCGGGCGAGTACGAGCTGGAGGTCCGGAACGCGACGGACGACGACGACGGCGAAGTCGTTCAGACAGTCAACGTGACTGTCGAGGACGGTGAGGCCTACACCGCGGTCGCCACGGGCTACCTCGACACCGAAGAGGCACCCGTTGACGAACCCTTCACCGTCGAGGTGTACCAGGACAGGACGAACGCCAGCGACGAATAGTGGGCGGTCACTGCTCACGGACCGTCGAGCGGTGTGAACCGCCCCGTCTCTGACCTGCAGCGGTGTCGGTCGGGACAGAGCGGCGTTCAGGACGCGAACCCCTTGCGAGACCAGACCGGCGCTGGCCGGTCCGGGTCGAGCACGCGTACGGCCAGGTAGACGACCGAGACGAGAGCGGCGTATTCGACGGCACCGGCGACGAGGTGGAGTTCGGCCGGAACGTGCACTGAAACCAGGAGAGGCGGATAGTTCATCGTCGCGTGACAGAGCGCGACCAGCCAGAGGTTCCCCGTGACTGCGTACACGAGCCCGTAGGCGAGACCCGCGAGCGTCAGCCCGGCGAATCGGACGACCAGCGCGGTACCGACTCCGTGCCCCGACGCGAGAACCCACCGCGGGAGGTGGAAGACGGCGAACAGGAGCGCCGCGGCCGCGACGCCGGCGACGACCGTGCGGCGGGTGTCGCCGCCGGCCATCGCGACGAGTCGCTGCTGGAGATACGCACGGAAGAACAGTTCTTCCGGAATCGCGGTGAACAGGAGCGAGCTGGACAGCGCCGCGAGATAGGGGAGCGGGCGGGCGGCGGCGCGCGACCACGCGGCCTCGAACCCGACGACGCCGCCCAGCGCGAGGGCGACCGCGACGAGATTGTACAGCGCCCAGAACGCGGCGAGGACCCCGCTCACGGAGACGAGGGCGCGAGCGGACGGGAGGACCCTGCGTTGCGAGACGCCCTCGACTGTGAACGCACCGATAGCGAGTCCGACGAGGAACACGCCCCAGGCCATCCCCAGAACGGGCGGCGGTGACGCTGCCGGGGACACGAACACCAGCGCGGACAGGACACCGATGACGACGAGGTACGCGGCGGCGGGGACCAGCGGCCCCCGCTCGAACGTCAGCGGGGTCCGGTCAGTCAGCCCCATCGTCACGTGTCCCACGCCGGTTGCTCGACGTGTCGGTCCCAGAACGGCGAGTCGAGATACGCGTCGTCGATGCCGGGCACTCCGGACAGGCGGGCGGCCCGTCCGACGACTGCCCAGAGGAGTCGCTGAACCGGGAGCGGAGCCATCGACATCGCCGTCTCGTCGAACAGGTCCGCCGCGATGGCGAGCGAGCGCACCGGTCCCGGGCCGGGGTAGGTGCCGTCGTCGTCGCTGCCGCGCTCGTGTGCCAGCCCCCAGACCGTATAGAGCGCGCTCACTGTCCGCATCGACGGGAGTTCCGCGCGGAACGCGACGGTCTCGTCGGTGTCGTTTCGGAAAGTGTGGGCTTGCCCCGGTCGGACAGTCAGCGAGTCGCCGGGACCGAGTCGAACGGGGTCGCCCTCGCGGAGGACAGTGAGGGTCCCTTCGAGCGACCTGAACGTCTCTGTCGTCGGATGGCGGTGGGGAGGTGGCGCGGGTGACGCCGGCGACACCCACTGGACCAGCACGGGACGGTCGCTCTCGCCCTGGTCCGGCCGCTCTAGCAGCGTCGCCCACGTCTCGCTCACCGGGTCGGAAACGAGCGGGCGAGGCGACTGCCGCAGGAGGACACTCGCAGCGCTCTCGGGATGCAAGTCGAGGGCCGGTCCGTCAGTGGGGGTTCCGTCCGCGAGCGGGCGACCGGTCCGCAGCGTCTGTCCCCCGCCGTCGTCGATACGCTCTCCCCTGTCAGAGGGTCGCCTCTCGGAGTCCATCTCGGTCCCGAGCTACGGTCCATCGTCGAATGGAGCTTCTGTGAGGTATGCATGTGGGATTTATCCATGCCTCGCTCGATACGTGAGGGCGTGAAACACCTCCAGGTCACCGTCCACGTCGACGACGACCACGCACCGGAATTTTTCGAGTTGCTGGCCGATTCGCCGACCATCGCGGAGGCCCGGTTGGTCGACTGGAGCATGACGGCGGACGACCAGTCGACGCTCCTGTACACTGTCGACGGCGATCCGACGACCGTCGCCGAACGGGCGACCGATACCGACGGTATCGAGTCCGTGGAACTGTCGGAGACGACGCGGGGCCGGACGTACGTGCTGGTCGTCATGCGACCGCTGGAAACGCCGCTGTTTGCCGCCATCCACCGGGCGTCCACACAGGCTGGCCTCGTCGTCCGCAAACCGATCGTCTACCGCGACGGGACCATGGCGGCTCGGGTCGTCGGCGACGCTGCCGCCCTCCAGCGCGCCCTCGACGCCGCACCCGATGGCGTCGACGTCCGGATAGACGAAATCGGCCGGCTCCGGGCGGGGGCCGACGGTCCGGTAGCGAGTCTCAGCGACAGACAGCGCGAGGCAGTCGCCGCCGCGGTCGAACTGGGCTACTACAACCAGCCCCGCGGAGCAACGCACGAAGACGTCGCCGCCGAACTCGACTGTGCGCCGCCGACGGCCAGCGACCACCTCCAGAAGGCGGAAGCGAACATCGTCCGCGCGGTGATGGACCAGTTCGGGGGTGGCGCGTGACTCGCTCCCGTATCCGAGGGCCTAATGACGTCCCCGTCCACCATCTGCTATGACCGTACCGACCATCTCGAACGGGCTTCCGGCACTCGGACTCGGCACGTACAAGAACACGGGCGAGCAGGCCACCGAAAGCGTCACCACGGCGCTGGAGATGGGCTATCGCCACATCGACACCGCGGCCTACTACGAGAACGAGGCGGCGGTCGGCGCCGGTATCGAGGCGTCGTCGGTGCCCCGAGAGGAAGTCGTCGTCGCGACGAAACTCTGGTACGACGACCTCGCCGGCGACGACGTCGTCCCGAGCGCGACGGCGAGCCTCGACCGGCTCGGTCTGGACTACGTAGACCTCCTCTACGTCCACTGGCCGGCGGGTAGCTACGACGCCGCGGAGACGATGGCGGCGTTCAACGACCTCTACGACGAGGGGGTCGTCGACAGTATCGCGGTGAGCAACTTCACGCCCGAGCAGATAGCGACCGCACAGAAACACTCCGAGGCGCCCATCGCCGCGAATCAGGTCGAGCTCCACCCGCTCCTCCAGCAGGACGAGCTACGGGCGTACTGCGACCGAAACGACGTCGCCGTCGTCGCTTACGCGCCCATCGCCCGCGGGAAAGTGTCCGACGTGCCCGAACTGACCGACATCGCCGGGAAACACGACGCCAGCGAGGTCCAGGTCGCGCTGGCGTGGCTTCGCCAGAACGACGTCGCGGCGATTCCCAAGGCGACCGGCGAAGCCCACATCCGAGCGAACTGGGAGAGCCAGCGGCTCACGCTCGACGATACCGACCTCGCGAAGATAGACGAGCTCGACTACCACGAGCGGCTCATCGACCCCGGCTTCGCAGCGTGGTGAGGTGATACTGTCGGCTGTGAGCACGCGGAGGTGTCCGGTACCCGGGATGTCGAATTCTCCCGTGCTGTTACAGCCGGCAGCACGACTCCGAGCTGTGCAGAGAGCGTCGTCGACGCACGGGAGCCATCGACTGCGCGTCTCGAACGCGCGGAGGTGCCGTCGGCTGTCACCGCAGGCTCGGGCGAATATTTATAATGGTTAATAGCTAACTTTCACACAGTGCGTGGTATGTATGCCCACACCATACAAGCGCGAGCAGACGGACGAGGGACCGCACACTCCGGCTGAACAGTGCCTCCCGGGGACGGTCGGGACTGTCGAGCACTGTCTCTGTGGCGTCGCCGGGCTGCTCTGTACTGGGGCGATACTCGCGCTGTGGTATCCAGCGCTGGTGGCCGTCACACAGCCGCTGTACGTGCTCTCTTCGACTGCGGTGGTCGCCGTCGTCACGACACTCTGGCTCCTGACCTGGCTGGGAGTGGAGTTCGTGTGGGAGTGGCGAGCCGGTCGGCTGCGCGGAGAGCTGTAGTCAGTTGTCGAGCCCTAGGTCCTGAACAGTCTGTAGAGACCGGCCGCGACGACTCCCGTCCAGACCACGTCGTTGCACTGGGAGAGGGTTGTGGACGTGTGCTCGCTATACCAGCGCTGGCGGTGGGGTATTAGAGCCCGTACTGTGCGCGGACGGTGTCGGCGAGACCGCGCTCGGCTAACACGTCTAGCGGCGCGAGCATATCGAGCTGGACGACGCCGGGGAGCCGGCCGATCTGGACGCCCCCGGTGAAGGTACAGCGCGCCCGGACCTCGCCTTCGGTCATATCGAGCAGCGTCGTCGCCCGGTCGAAGGCGTTCTGTGTGGCGTCGTTGACCGTCGCGCCCGACCCCACTACCTGAATCGGCGCCATCTCCGTCTCCACGTCGACGCCGTGGGCTGTGCCGAGCTCGCGGCCGGCCTCGCGCTCCGCGTCGCTGTAGGGCCGGCTGATGAACGGCAGGTCCTCTTCGGTGGGAAGCAAGACGGGGCCGTCGAGTTCGAGCCCCTGGATGACCTCGACGTCCATCGTGACGGTCCCGCTGACGTCGGTGGTGTGCAGGGAGAGCTCCCCGTCGCCCTGGTTCGCGTGGAGGTCGCCGACGTAGATGCCGCCGCCGTCGATGGCGACGGGACAGATGAGTGTCGCGCCCTCGCGGACTTCCGGGATGTCCATGTGGCCGTCGGTCCGCGCTTCGAGGTCGGCCTCGGTCTCGACGCCGTAGTCGTGGTCCGCGCCGATGAGACTCTGCCCGAAGTCCCCCGCGTTGTGCGAGTCCGGCATCGTCACCGGCGGTGTCGTGCCGATGTTCCCGATAAACGGGCGCAGCCGGCCGAGTGTGCCTGGCATCCCGTCAGGCTCGTACAGCAGTATCGGGTGCTGGCGGGCGTTCTCGGGGATATCCATCACTGCCTCGGCGTCCGTCGCCAGCTCGTGGGCGCCGTCTGTATCGAGGGTGACGCCGACGCCGTTCTCGTGGTCGAACGCCACGGTGTAACCGTACTCGAAGCCAAAGGAGGAGGCGTTCGCACCGCACTCAGCACACCGGATGGCGTCCTCACCGGTGCCCTCGACGACCGAGTCGGGCCACGTCGTTCCGCACTCCGGACACCGGTGGTCGACGAACGGGTCGTCCCGGAAAGCGTCTTCGCGCTCGGCCATAGACCCCGTACTCGTCGCCATGCTCGTCACCTCGATATCGCGGATGTGTATCGCTACGGCGTCGCCGACGGTCGCGCCCTCGACGCGGATGGGGCGTGTCACTTCGTGGCCGCCGCGAAAGGAGGGCGTGACCATCGGCCCCCAACAGCCCGGCGGCGTGTACGTCGTGACTCGGCCCCCGTCGGCGACCGTACCGGCCCACTCCTGGTCCGGACCGACCAGTCCGAGCGTGTACTGGTCGACGTGTAGCTCCTCTGGTACACCTTGCTGTGCCATAATATCTCACGATACGGTCTAGCACGACATAACGATAGCGTCCGGGAACCCCATACCCGAGTCGAGCACTGCGAATCCGCTGGACACGTTCGGACAGCGCTCGTCGCCGTCGAAGTCGAAACTGGCCACAGAACGAACAGACAGAGAACTCAGACCAGCACCCGCTCGACGTCGAGCGGTGTGGCGCGCCGGACGACCGCTTCGACCGGGTCGGCCGACCCCGCCAGGTTGTCCGAGTCGCCGTCGAGGACGGTGAGCGCCGCGCGTCGGCCGGGAGCGATTCGCCCGCAGTCGAGACCGGCGATGTCGGCGCCGGCCGTCGTCGCCATCCCCAGGACCTCCCGTGCGCTCACGTCGAACTGCGTGGCCGTGTAGGCCATCTCGCGGAACATGTTCGGCGGGTTCAACATCACGTTGTCCGTCCCGAGTGCGACCGTCGTGTGGTCGAGTAGCTCCCGAATCGGCGGCCGGCCGACGTCGAGGACGGCGTTCGTCCGCGGGCAGGCCGCGATGGGGACCGACTGCGCCGCGACCCGGTCGAGGTGCTCCTGCCGGGCGTGGACCATGTGGACCAGCAGGTCCGGCTCCAGGTCGAGCGCGGGGTGGATATCGGAGGCGTCGGGCTCGCCGGCGTGGATGGCGAAGGGCACTCCACGCTCCGCCGTCGCGGCGCGCTCGTCGGTGAAATCGGCGTCGTTCGCACCGGACGCCCCGTAGCCGTCGGCGACGTCGAGGACGGACAGCTCGTCGCTCCCGAAGATGAACGGCTCGATAGCGAGCGGCTCGGCCGCCTCGCGCAGCGCCTGTGCCCCCTCGACCCCGAACTCCCGGAAGTCGAGACAGGTTATCGTCCCGGTGCGGTGCACGTGTCGAAGCGTCCGGCGCATGGCCGTCACGAGCTCGGTTCGGTCGGCGGCCGCCAGCCGGCGGTGTTTCAGGCTCTCCGGCGGCACCACCGCGTCTTCGAGCGACAGCCCGACGGCCGCGTCTTTGGCGACGCTGTCGCCGAGGTGGGTGTGCGCGTTGACGAACGCCGGGACGATGATGTCGGTCGCGTCGGTCTCGGCTTCCTCGACGGCCTCGATGCGGCCGTCTTCGACGACGACGCGTCCACGAATCGGCTCGAACGACTCCCCCACGAGAACGGTCCCGGCTAGTTCCTCCATACGCAGGGTCCGGAGCAGGGACGGATATGGGTTTCTACGTGTGGGACGTGACCGCGTCAGGTGCCAGCTACGCGTCGCTCCCGCCGGCGTCGCCCGTCGACCCCTCGCTCACTGATTCGGACCCCCAGCTCATACCGACACTGAGCAGCGTCACGCCGTCGGCCGTCGATATCGTGACCGAGGCGGGGCTCTCGATGGGGACGGTCGCGTCGGCGGCCGGTCGGTCTTCCGTCACCACGAGCGACTCGTCGGCCGGCGCGAAGTAGGCGTACCGGGTGTCGCCGGCTTCGAGCGGGGAGTCGAAGGTGACGGTACCGGCGGTGTCGTTCGCGGAGAAGGCGAGCGTGGTGTTTCGCGGGACCGTGTCACCGCCGTCGTGGTCGATGCGGAGGTACGAGTCGTCCACGACGTCCGTGGAGAGGTCGGGATGCAGGTCGGCGGTCGGCGGCACGTCGGCGAGCCACCCGGGGGCGGGCACACGGTCGACGGGAGCCTGCCGTCGTTCGTACGTGTAGGTCACCGTCTGACCGTCTCGCTGCCCGGTGACTGTGAGGTTCTGAATCCCGCCCTCTTGGGTCAGCACCAGCCGAGCGCGCTCCGGCGTCGCGCCGTCGAGAACCGGGCTGTTCGGCGACGTGGTGAACTCGTCCGCGGTCAACACGACGGTCGCCGAGTCGGACGGCTCGGTAGCGACGGTGAAGTCGCCGGCAGCCAGAACGGTTTCGAGCGACGAGTTGACGCCTTCGAGCGGCCGGAACGGCTGCTCCACGACGCGGTAGGTCGTCTCGCCGCCGGTTTCCGCCCGCACGTAGGTAGCCGTGTCGTTGCGGTAGTAGTCGACGGTCGACTCGTTGCCGTCGGCCGAGACCGTCCGCGAGAACTCGAAGGCGCCGTCGTCAGCCACCGTCAGCAGCATCCGCGTCTCTCTGTCGGGGGCGGTCTGTGTGATTCGTATCGTCGCGCCGTCGCCGACGACGGCGGCCCCGTTCGCCGTCGCGAGAGCGGCGGCGTCCGTCAGTGTCCCGTTCGAAACGCCGGGAATCTCCTCGGGCGAGACGTCAGTTTCGTCGGTCGGCTCCGCCGTCGGTGTGCCCGGGCTCTGGACGCCGGAATACCCCGCTATCGTCACCGAGGCGAGGACGACGAGAACGAGTGCGCTTCGTACCATTACGTCGACCGTCACCTGGGGGCAAATTAACGGTTTGGGAGGGTCAAACGGCTCTTTGTGCGTGACCGAGCTGCACACGCGTGAGCACCATGGCTATCCGCCCGGCGACGAAAGAGTCCGTATGTCCAGTGAGAAGGAAAAGATGCTCGCCGGCGAGCTGTACGACCCGGCAGACCCAGAACTCGTCGCCGACCGCGTTCGCGCCAGAGAACTGGTTCGGTTGTACAACCGGACGGGCGCGACCGACAGGGAGAGCCGAGCGCTCCTCCTCGACGAACTGTTCGGGTCGGTCGGCGAGACCCCGACCGTCGAGCCGCCGTTCCGGTGTGACTACGGCGAACAGATTACCGTCGGCGACCGCTTCTTCGCGAACTTCGGCTGTGTCTTCCTCGACGTCTGCTCGATAACGTTCGGCGACCGATGCCTGCTGGGACCGTCGGTCCACGTCTACACGGCGACGCATCCACTCGATGCTGAGAGTCGGGCCGAGGGAAGAGAGTACGGCAAGCCCGTCAGCGTCGGTGACGACGTCTGGATTGGCGGTCAGGCGGTCCTCAATCCGGGCGTCGACGTCGGTGACCGGTCGGTGGTGGCCTCGGGAGCCGTCGTCACCCGGGACGTCCCGGAGGGCGTCGTCGTACAGGGGAACCCCGCAGAAGTCGTGAAAGAACTGGACTGACGGCCAGTAGCGACACCGTCGCCACGCGCGGGTCGGGTCGCCCAGTTAACAATCCACGGCCCGTTATCTCGGCATGGACACGAGCCGGCAGCGCTACGAGATGGAGGCGACGGGGTGGCAGCGAGGAGTCTACGACGACGTTCGGGCGACGTTTCGGGCGCCTATCGTCAACTGGATCTGGCGGACGACGATGGCGAACTACCCGGATTTCTGTCGGTATCTGTGGTCGCAGGTGAAGCCGCTCTTCGAGACGAAAGCGTTCGCGCGCTTCTCGGTTCGCTACCGCGAGACGGTGCTGTCGGCCATCGAGAGCGAGGTCGAGATACCGACGTATCGGCGGAGCGAACTCGGTGTGCGGCCCGCGGAATACACGGAGCTACGGGGGCAACTGGCCACGTTCGACGTCGTCGCCCCGCGGCTCGCGGTGTTGTTCCGAGTGACGAACCGCGCGCTCCACGGCGAGTCCGTCGGCGCTTCCCGTGGAACTGACCGCGCGGCCACGGCGCCGTTCCCGGACTGGCTCGACGCGGGGCGCGGCCGGGAACCGTCGATGGTACCCGTCGACGAGTTCGACGAGGATATCACCGAGACCGCGGCCCAGTTCCAGCGGTTCCACGGCTTCGACGACGGGTTGCCGAGCATCTACCGCTGTCTCGCCCAGTGGCCGACGCTGTTCGACGCGCTCTGGGCGGACCTCGGGCCAGTGCTCGAAAGCGAGACGTTCACAGCGGCGTGTGACCGCGCCGACGAGTGCACCGACGCGTTCGTCGACTCGGTCCCGTACTCGCCGCGGCTCGCCCCCGACGCCCTCGCCACGCAGGGGTTCGACGAGGCCCTCGTCGCGGACGTACAGCAGCTGTTTCGGGAGTTCGACGAGGGCGCCTTAGACGACGTCATCCCCGGACTGCATCTCTGGGCCGCGACCGTCGACGCGGTCGGCGAGCGCGACTGGTAGGTGGGCGACTGAGCGCGGCGAGACGCTCCGCAACGGCAGCAACTAGCGGCGCGCGCACTGCCCCGGTCGCCTCGGCTGAGTAGTGGCCTATAGCTTCTTGCGTTCGCCCGACCACCTCTCACTATGCAGTACACCCGGGCGCTGGGACGCGTGGCTGTTGGAGCGGGGACACTGCTGGCAGCCGCACTCGCCGCCAGACGGTTGCGCTCGCGTCGCTCGGCACAGCGAATCGCCGCGCTCTACCGGCCCTCGACCACGGGACGCGACGCGACGTTCGACCCGGCAGACGCCGCCGGGCTGCCGGCGCCGGTCCGACGGTATCTGACGAGTGCGATTCCAGAGGGTCACCCGCTCGTCGACACGGCGCGAATCGAGCAGACCGGACAACTACGCACCGGGGACGCCGCGTCGTCGTGGCTCCCCTTTTCGGCGACCCATCACGTCACGGTCGACCCGCCGGGTTTCCTGTGGGACGCGAGCGTTCGGGCTGCGCCGGCCGTCTCCGTCTCGGTGCGCGACCGGTTCTGTGACGGCGAGGGCTCGGCGGCCGTCTCGCTGTTCGGTGTCGTCCCGCTCGACAGCGTCGGGACGAGTCCGGAACTGGTCGAGGCGGAGCTCCAGCGCTATCTCGCCGAGGCGGTCTGGTATCCGACGGCGCTGTTACCCCGCGAGGGGGTCCAGTGGGACCCCATCGACGAGCGAACGGCCGAGGCGACCGTCGAGCACCGTGGCGTCTCGGCGTCGCTGACGGTCTCGTTTACCGACGACGAGGTGAGGGCGGTCCACACCGAGCGCTACCGACGCGTCGACGACGGGTTCGAACTGACGCCGTGGACGGGTCGGTGGGACGACTACGAACGCCGGAACGGCCTGCGTGTCCCGCTGTCGGGCGAGGTCATCTGGCACCGTCCCGAGGGGGAGCTGCGGGCGTGGCAGGGCCGCGTCACCGATATCGAATACGACGGCGGCGTGTGAGATGTGCCGGGACAGCGACTGTCGATGGCGAACCTACATAGCGACTACCGCGAAACCGCCGGGTAGTGAGCAGTGAGTGGTGGGCTGATCGCGACCGTCGGCAGCGACCTCCTTATTCCGGTTACGGCCAGCGGCGCCGGCGGGGCGCGGTTCGGACTCCGGACGCACGGGACGACACCCCCTCGTGAGCGGCGTGTCCGAAGGTGCGAGTCCCGATAGCAGGTGTCGGGTGACGCCGAGCCGGGTTCAGTCCCGCGTCACCCATCGGTCGACGGCGCGGTCGGCGAGGACGCCGAGAGCCAGCAGTGCCAGCAGCGCGAGCGCGGCCAGCACTGGCCGCTCGGCCGCGACGGCGACTGCGGTCTCGAACACGCCCCGCGTTCGGCCGTAGTAGACGACCGCGCCGGCGACCGCGTAGAACGCGACGGTGCCGACGGCGGTGAGGAGGCCGAACTCGAAGGGGTTCATCCGTGCGAGCCCGGCCGGAATCGAGACGACCGACCGGACCACCGGGAGAAACCGACCCCACAGGACCGACGGCCGGCCCCACCGCTGGAACCAGCGCTGGCCGTGCCGGAGTTTCGCGTCCGGGACGTCGACGTACCGGCGGAGCCAGTCCGCCCGTCCCGCGCGGGTGTCGTAGAAGACGTAGAAGGGGACGAACGCGCCGACCGTGCCGCCGACGCCGGCGGCGGTCACGAACACCAGCAACGAGGGGAGGTCGGTGACGAGGATGGCCGCGGCCGCGGGGACGACCACCTCGCTGGGCAGAAACGGGAACAGCATCGAGGTCTCGAAGAAGGTGAACAGACAGAGCACGAGCGGCCCGTACAGCCGCAGGTAGTCGAGGACGACCGCGGTGAGGTCGACCATGAGTTGGGTAGGTGCCGCCGCGGCAGATACCTTGTGCCGGCGGCGCGGGTCGACCGCGGCGGCCGCAGCCGGAGCGCTCGCAACGGCGGCGCCGGTAAGCCGGGCCAACGGCGACGTAAGGTCGGCGAAACGAGGCGCCGCGTCTCGCCACGAGGATAAGCACCTGCTTCTCTCGTCGCCGGAGCGCTTTCGGTCGGCCGATGAGCGCCTACGAGGTCGGACTGGTCATCGTCGCGGTCGCGCTGTTCGGGGCGGCGATCCTCCCGCGGCTCCTCGAACACCAGCCCCTCTCCTTTCCAATCGTCTACGTCGCGCTGGGCGCGGTACTCTTTACCGTCTTCCCCGCGCCGATGCTCGACCCCGTCGAGTACCCCGCTCTGACCGAGCGGCTCACCGAACTCGTCGTCATCATCTCTCTGATGGGCGCGGGGCTGAAACTCGACCGGCCGTTCTCGCTCCGGCGATGGACGGCGACGTGGCGGCTGCTCGCCATCGCCCTGCCGCTTTCGGCCGGTCTGCTCGCCGTGCTCGCGTGGGGCGTCCTCGGACTACTGCCGGCGACGGCCATCCTCCTCGGGGCCGTCCTCGCACCGACGGACCCGGTGCTCGCCGCGGGGGTCGAGGCGGGCGCACCGCTCTCCGAGCTGGAAGCCGAGGGGGAACCGTACCACGAGTGGGGGACGGTCCGGTTCGCGCTCACCTCCGAGGCGGGGTTCAACGACGGGCTGGCCTTCCCGCTGACGAACCTCGCCATCGCCGTCGCGGGCGCGACCAACGTCTCGGGCCAGCCGTGGCTGGCCGAGTGGCTGCTGGTCGACGTGGGGTACAAGATTATCGCGGGCGTCGTGCTGGGTTACGCCGTCGGCCAGTTCGTGGCGCGGTTCCTCTTTCGCGTGCCCGTCCCCGAGAGCATCGCGGACGTCATGGGCCGGGAGGACGTGATGGCGGGGACGGAGGCGCTGGCGACGACACTGCTGGCGTACGGCGTGACCGAACTGCTCGGCGGCTACGGCTTCATCGCGGTGTTCGTCGCCTCGCTCTCCCTGCGTCACTTCGAGTGGGAACACGACTACTACGTCGACCTCCACGACTTCGCCGTCGTCGTCGAGCGGCTGCTGATGGCGCTAGTGCTCGTGCTGTTCGGCGGCGCGATAGCGGGCGGCCTGCTGGCGCCGCTGACGCTGCAAGCGGCGCTCGTCGGCGTCGTCCTCGTGCTGGGCATCCGGCCGGTGGCCGGCCTCCTCAGCTTCGTCGGCAGCGGCGCGCCCTGGCCGGAACGGCTCGTCGTCAGCTTCTTCGGCATCCGTGGCGTCGGCTCTTTCTATTACCTCTCGCACGCGCTGGCGGAATCGTCGTTCCAGGAGATAGAGTTCGTCGTCGCGGCCACGGAGCTGTGGGCGTTCGTGGGTTTCGTCGTGCTTCTCTCTATCGTTCTCCACGGCGTGAGTTCGAGCCCGGTGATGGACGCGTTCGACCGCTGGAAGGAGACCCAGCGCGGCGAGCGAACGGCGGGGTGAGTCGGAGGACGGATCGCCAGCGGGGGTAGGTAGCAACGGCGGCATCGAGTTCACGTGATGCCGGCAACACAGGCGGCATCGAGTTCACGTGATGCCGGCAACACAGGCGGCATCGAGTTCACGTGATGCCGGCCACTCAGGCGGCGTCGACACTGCTGGCGCGTCCGAGGACCCAGACCGCGATGGCGCCGAAGACGACGTTCAGTCCGACGAGGACGGCCACGGCGGGGACGAGCGTGTCGTAGATGCCGCCAAAGCGGCTCACCTCCAGCACTGTCAACACGTCCTCACCGAGGACGAGCGCGCGAATCGCGTCGACGCCGTAGGTAACGGGGTTGAGGCGGGCGAGCCACTCGATGTCCGAAGCGACCGGGATGAACGCCGGCGAGAGGAAGAGCAGGGGGAACATGAACAGCATCGACGCGGCGTTGATGGCTTCCTCGTCACGGACGAGCACGCCGAGGATGTTGGCGACGGACATGAACAGCAGGCCGACGAGCAGGGAGACGGCCGCGATGCCGACTACGCCCGCCACACCGGTCTCGACGCTCGCGCCCAGTGCCACGGCCAGCGCGAGGACGACGAGCAACTGGACGAGGATGCGAAGCAGGTCGGCGGCCGCCTTGCCCAGCAGGACGGCGGTCCAGCCCATCGGCGTGGCGGTGACTTTCTCGAACATGCCGCTCTCCAGGTCGCCGACCAACCCGACGCCGGAGGTGAACGCCGACCCCATCGTCGCCTGCATGAACACCGCGGGCACGAGATAGGTGAGGTAGTCCACGTCGGCGTAGCCGGCCTGCGCGAGCGCGAACTCGCCCACGTCGCCGAACACCGCCGAGAACAGCAACAGGGAGAACACGCCGACGACGATTTCCAGGAAGAACGCGGTCGGGTTGCGCACCGCCTTCCGGGACCAGCGCTTGAAGTTCACCCACGCGTCCCGGGGCAGTGAGTTGCGCGCCGGCGTCGGACGGTCGGTCGCGGTGCTCATACGGACTCCCCCGCGGCGGCCACCGGCTGTGGGTCCTCGACATCGAGTCCCGAACTGCCTTCGTCAGCAATAGTGAGGAAGACGTCGTCGAGGGTCGCCTCCTCGATGTCGAAGCCGGTGACCACGACGCCGGCGTTCCGGAGCGCCACGAGGAGGTCTGGGCCGTCCTCGGTGGGAGCGGACGTTGCGACGGTGAGTCCGTCAGCGGTGGTGTCGAGGGTCGCGTCGTCGGAGAGCACGCCGCTCTGGCGAGCGACCCGAGCGGCCGCCTCCGGCCCGCCCTCGACGTCGATACTGAGCCGGGTCCCGCCGACGCGCCGTTTCAGCGCGTCCGGCGAGTCGTCGGCGACGAGTTCGCCGTCACGGATGACGGCCAGGCGGTCACAGAGGGCGTCGGCCTCTTCGAGGTACTGCGTCGTGAGGAAGATCGTCGTCCCGGAGTCGTTGATGCGCTCGAAGTAGTCCCACAGCCGGTTTCGGGCCTTCGGGTCCAGCCCGGTGGTCGGTTCGTCGAGGAAGACGAGCGCCGGGTCGTGGACGAGCGCCGTCGCCGCGTCGAGGCGTTTTTGCATCCCGCCGGAGAAGTTCCCGGCGGGTGTGTCGGCCACGTCGGCGAGGTCGACGAGGTCCAGCAGTTCCTCGATGCGAGCGTCGCGGTCCGCCCCGCTCACGCCGTAGGCCTCACAGGCGAACTGGAGGTTCTCGCGGGCCGTCAGCTCCCTGTCGACACTGACGTGCTGTGCCATGTAGCCGACGGTGCCACGGACGGCGGTCCGCTCGTCCACGACGTCGTAACCGTTGATGCTGACACGGCCGCCGGTCGGGGCGAGCAGCGTCGCGAGCATCTTGATGGTCGTGGTCTTCCCCGCGCCGTTCGGCCCGAGGAAGCCGAAGAACTCCCCGCGAGGGATGGTGAGCGATACGTCGCGGACGGCCTCGGTGCCGTCGGCGTACGTCAGCGAGAGCGCCTCGGCGTCGACCGCCGGCGGTCCGTCGCTGTGTGTCGGTGCGTCCTGTCGTGCTGCGTTCGAGGGCATCACCGTATACGAGCGCGGACAGGGCCGAGTAGCTGCTGTGAGCTATAGAAGTGGGGTTTATATCGCCGCCTCCCGGGAATGAGTCCCATGAGACAGATCCGGGCCACGGCACGCGTCGACCCCGAGGCGTCGCCGGCCTTCTTCGACCTGCTCGCGAACTCCACGGAGATCGAGGAGGCTCGTGTGCTCGAAGTGAACACCACCGTCGGGGGCGTCGAGACGGTCCTCTTTGCCATCGACGGTGACACCGCTGCCTTCGCCGCAGGTGCTGCCGAGACGCCCGGCGTCGAGTCCGTCGAGGTGGCCGACTACGACGAGGGACCGAGTTACGCCTTGCTCGTGATGCGCCCGCTCGAAACCTCGCTGTTCGACGCTATCCACCAGGGGGACCGGTTGTCGGGATTCGTGGTTCGAACGCCGATCATCTACCGCGACGGAGCCATGCACGGCCGTATCGTGGGTGCCACGGAGGGGCTGCAGCGGGCCTTCGACGACAGCCCCGACGCCATGGACATCGACGTCGAGGAGGTCGGCCGGTTCCGCGGTCGGCTGGACGGAGTCGAAACGACGCTCTCGGAGCGCCAGCGGGAGGCCGTCGACGCCGCGCTGGCGCTTGGCTACTACGAACAGCCCCGAGCGGCGACACAGGCCGACGTGGCGGCCGAGCTGGACTGCTCACCCCAGACCGCGGGCACGCACCTCCGGAAAGCGGAGTCGAAGGTCATGCGGGCGGTGCTCGCGGAGTTCTGACCGTCCCGGCAGTGGGCCGCCGTAGCCCGGCCGGTCGACAGTGAGCAAGCGGGTGCCGGTGGCCGCGACGGCCCCGGAGTCTGGCACTCCCAGACGGGAGCCGGGCGTCCCGTGGCAGAACAGGACCGGCGACCCGTCGGGGTCGCCGTGGTCGGCGTAGGTGAGCGTCCGGCCGTCCGGGCGGTCGAGCGACTGGGTGTCGGCGGTCGGTGACATGCTCGACTGCATGATCGCTGAAGGTTGCGTGTCCCCCTGGCCCGCCTGCCGCAGTTCGCCGGGTTTTATAACCTCGATTGGCCGGGAGCGACGTAACCGTGTTTCACGCGTGAAACAGTGTTTCATCGGTGGCTATATACCGATTTGTCCGAAGGAGATGCCATGCAATCTGGCCTTAGAGCCTCTGACACGCGCGCGAAGGGGCCCGGTGCGGTGACAGTCGTTGGCGGTGCAGACCCCTCCCCGGAGGACGGTGTACGAGTGCGGCCCGCGGCCGACAGACGGTCTGCCACGGGCCCGGCAGGCACGTGTGGCCGATGAACGGGGCGATGGCGAATCGGCGGATGCTGCTACTTATCGGTGTCGTCGTCTGTGTGGCCCTCTCAGGTGTCACAGTCGTGCCGGCGAGCGGGTCGGCGACCGTCGGGACGAGCGAGTCCGTCGTCTCGGGCGGGACGATGCAAGTCACCACCCAGGAAACTTTTTCCTTCGACAGTAAATATCCGAACTCGGACCCCTGTGTCGTCTCGCAGGAACTGTTGACCCGCACGTCCAGCGGCGGGACGACCTGTACCGGGTCGCTCGAAGCCGACGGGAGTTCGACGACACTGGAGTTCGAGAACTGGCAGTGGGATACGCTTGAACAGCCGGATATCGGGCTGAATCTCCGGGAGACCCTTCCGGATGGGACGATTAGCGACCCGAACGGGGACAGTTTCCAGTTCTCCTCGTTCACCACCGAGGTGTTCTGCGGAACGCCGATATCGTTCACTGTTGCGGGCTACGAGGACGGGACACAGGTCGACTCACAGAGCTACACCATAAGCTCGACCGAGCCGGTGACTACGCGAGTCATCGGCTTCGCATCCGTCGACGAAGTCCGGTTCGAGGGGTACAGCGACACATCCAGCTTCGATGCCAATAGCTGTGTGACCGTCGACGACTTCGTCGTCGACCAGGCGGTCTCCTCGAACACCCAGCCGTCGTTCTCGAACCTCGATGCGACGGTCACTTACGACGAGGCGAGCGGGACACCGGTGGTCGTCGACAGCGACGCGACGGTCGCCGACACAGAGCTCGACGCGGCCGGCGATTACGCGGGCAGTACGCTCACCGTCGTCCGTGAGGGCGGTGCCAGCGCCGACGACAGCTACGGGTTCGATACGAGCGCCGGAACCTTCGCCACCTCCGGGTCGGAGTTGACAACTGGCGGGAGCGCCTTCGCCAGTTACACGCAGAGCGGTGGCACGCTGACTATCGATTTCACCGCCGCCGAGACGGCGGCCACGCCGGCACTGGTCGACGACGTGTTACAGGCCATCACCTACGAGAACATCGGCGACCCGGTTGTCGTCGAGTACGGCCTCACGCTCAGCTTCGACGACGGCGACCCGGACGGCGCGCTCCAGACCAGCGAGTCCCAGTCCGTCATCTTCGACCCGGCACTCGAACCGATTTCGACGAGTACGACGCTCGATTTCACCAGCCTCGGCCCGGAACTGGGAAACGGTGATTCGGTCGACGCGCGAAACGTGCGGGAACTGCTGTTCTACGGCTACCAGTTCGGAGATGCCGCGGAGAATAGCCTGGTGGCGTCGAACGAGCTCCAGTTAGAACAGGCCACGCGGGACCCGGCGACGACGGGCACCCGCTTCGAGAGCGACGAGCCGTTCGCGCTGGACTCCCTCGATATCGACAACTACGGTGATTCCGGACAGGACGTGACGGTCTACGGCTACCGTGACGGGACGCGGGTGGCGAGTCAGACCTACACGATGGCCGCGAGCAGCGGCTATCAGACCAGAGACCCCGACGGGGACGACTCCGAGTTCCGGCGTGTCGACGAGGTTCGGTTTACCACCGGCGTGAGCGACCAGGTCGCTATCGACAACATCGTGGTCGACCAGAGCAACGTCTCGCCCTCGGCCGACCTCGATACGGGCGCGGACGGTACCGCTTCGTCGGTCACGTTCAGCGAGAACGACGACCAGGGGACCGCGAGCGGCGACGGCGTGGCCGTCACCGGGCCAGTCGATCTGGCCGACAGCGACGGGACCGTCGAGTCGGTCACGGTGACACTCGACAACCCACAGGGCGACGCGGGTGAAGGGCTGGCAGTCGACACGAGCGGCCTCGCCGCCGACCTCGGGTTCTCGGCCAGCACGAACGAGATTACCGTCACGCGCAACACGGCCAGCACGGCTGACCTCGAAGCCGCCGTCGAGGCGGTGCGCTTTCAGAACGACGACGACGCGCCCGACGCCACCGACCGCGCGGTGACCGTCACGGCGACCGACGACGCCGGGGCGACTGCGAGTGCGACGGCGACCGTGACCGTCCAGCCCGGCAACGACGCCCCCTCGATAACGGCCCCGGGCGGGACGCTCCAGCCCGACGAGGACGTCGCGTTCGACCTGACCGGCGCGAACGAGATACAGGTGGCAGATCCCGACGACGGTGGCGGGCTCATGAGGCTGACGCTCACCGCCCAGCACGGCACGCTCACCGTCGGCTCGACGACGGGGCTCGCCGTCGTCAGCGGGAGCAACGGCGCGAGTTCGCTCACCGTCAGCGGGCCGAAGTCGGACGTGAACGCCGCGCTCGGGACGCTCTCCTACCGGAGCGACACCGACTACTTCGGGACCGACACCGTGACCGCGACTGTCTCCGACGAGGGCAACACCGGCACGGACCCCGGGCTGACCGGCGACGGAAACAGCGAGACCGACAGTGCGACCGTCTCGCTGGACGTCCAGCCCGTGGCCGACGCGCCGACTATCGGTGCCATCGCCGACCAGGCGACCGACGAAGACCAGCCGTTGAGCGGCGTCGCGTTCACCGTCGGTGACGCCGAGACGGCCGCGGGGAGCCTCACGCTCTCCTTTAGCGCCGACACACCGTCGCTCGTCGAGTCACACGCCTTCGGCGGGAGCGGGACCGACCGCACGCTCGATATCGTCCCGGCGGCGGACCAGTCCGGGAGCACCCTCGTCACCGTCGAGGTCAGCGACGGCTCGCTGACCGCCCGGGAAGAGTTCCGCCTGACGGTGGACCCGGTCGACGACCGGCCGACGATAACCGCGGTGAGCGACCTGACCGTCGACGAGGACAGCGACGTCGCCCCCGTCAGTTTCCAAGTCGACGACGTCGAGACGGCGCCGGGGTCGCTGACCGTCGGCGCGAGTTCGGGCGACCAGTCGCTGGTGCCGGACGCCAATCTGGCGGTCAGTGGCACCGGCACCGACCGGACGCTCGACGTCACGCTCGCGCCGAACGCCACGGGGACGGCCACGATTACCCTCGAAGCCGACGACGGCGGGCTCTCGGGGACCGAATCGTTCACGCTGACCGTCGCGCCGGTCAACGACCCGCCGTCTATCGACAACGCGCCCGACGCGACGGTCACCGAAGATTCGCCCTACAGCTACACACCGGCCGTCACCGACGTGGACGCAGGCGACACGACGGCGTTCTCGATAGTGAACCAGCCCTCGTGGGCAACTTTCGACACCGCGACCGGCGAGCTGTCGGGGACGCCGACCAACGACGACGTGGGTAGCTACGACGGCATCGGGATAACCGTCGAGGACGGCGACGGCGCGACCGACACGGTCGGCCCGTTCGGCATCGACGTGGCCAACACTAACGACCCACCGACGATAGGCGGGACGGCACCCGACGCCCCCGAGGATAGCGTCTACTCGTTCACGCCGACGGCAGTCGACGTCGACGCGGGCGACGCGGTGACGTTCACCATTACAAACAGGCCCCCGTGGGCCACGTTCGACACGGCCACCGGTGAGATAGCCGGGACGCCGACCAACGACGACGTGGGTGCGTACGGCGGTATCGAGATTACCGCGACGGACACCGCCGGCGAGACGGCCACGCTCGGGCCGTTCGGCATCGACGTGACCAACACCAACGACCCGCCGTCCATCGACAACACACCCAGCGCGACGGTCGCGGAGGATTCGGTCTACAGCTACACACCGGCTGTCAGTGACGCGGACGCGGGCGATACGACGACGTTCACGATAGTGAACCAGCCCTCGTGGGCAACCTTCGACACCGCGACCGGCGAGCTATCGGGGACGCCGACCAACGATGACGTGGGCACGGCCGACGGCATCGAGATAACCGTCGAAGACGGCGGCGGCGCGACCGACACGGTCGGCCCGTTCGGCATCGACGTGACCAACACCAACGACGCGCCGACTGCGGACGCGGACAGCTACACGACAGCCGAAGACACCGCGCTGTCGGTGGCCGCACCCGGCGTGCTCGACGGTGACGGCGACGTCGACGGCGACGCGCTGACGGTGGCGCTGGTCTCCAGCCCGGCGAACGGCGCGCTGACGCTCGCCGCGAACGGCTCCGTCGAGTACGTCCCCGCAGCGAACCGCACCGGCGAGGAGACGTTCACCTACGAGATAGCCGACGGCAACGGGGCGACGGCGCAGGCGACGGTCACACTCACCGTCGAGGCCGTCAACGACGCACCGAGC